>DBBK01000215.1:0-2103 GCA_002292165.1 Brevundimonas sp. UBA986 | reverse complement strand
GCGCCCAGTTGATCGAATTGACCGAGGAGAAGCGGCTGCGTTCGCGCAGGGATTCCTCGGACAACAGCCCCTTCACCAGCCGCTGGCAGTCGTCGAAGTCGCCGCGAATGGCCAGGTTCAGGACGTTGTCGGCCTCGACGGTCGTCATCTGGCGGCGCTGCACGGCCGAGACGCGGTCCAGTGGATGCAGGACGATCAGGTCGATCCCGGCCTTGTTGGCGAAGGCGTTGACGGCGGCGGCGCCGGTGTCGCCACTGGTCGCCGTGACCAGGGTCAGCCGCTCGCCCGAGGCGGCCAGGGCCTCCGCCGACAGGGCGGCGGCCAGCTGCATGGCCAGGTCCTTGAACGCCGCCGTCGGGCCGTGCCACAGCTCCAGCATCCACAGGTCGTCGGCCAGCTGGACCAGAGGCGTCACCGCCGGGTCGTCGAAACCCGCGACCAGTTTTTGCAGGGCCCGGTCCAGCGCGCCTTCCGGCAGGGCGTCGCCGATGTAGGGCGCCATCGCCGCCCCGGCGATCTGCACATAGGACTGTCCCGGCGCGGTCGCTCCGGGGGTCAGCTTCGGCCAGGCCGAGGGCATGTAGAGGCCGCCGTCGGGGTCGTGTCCCCACGGGTCGAGATGTAGCGGGCGGCGGCGTCGGTCATGATGGATTGGTCGTACCCAGCCGAAGCCTCGCCGTCACCCGCATTTCGCCTGAAAGCGGCGACCATATTTGCTGCCATGGATGCCCGGTGCGTTTTGCGGGCTGGCGCGGGCCCACCGAACCCGCCATGTCTGGGTCATGAGGTCGGCTGAATGAACCGAAGGGATCTTCTGATCCGGCTGGGCGCCGTGGGGGCCACGGTCGGCGCCGCCTGGTGGTTCCGCGACAATGTCCTGTGGCGCAGGCCCGACGTCACCCTGCCGCCCGAGCCTCAATGGCTGGCCTTCGCCGAGGCCCAGGCCAATGTCCCGACGGTCGATGTCCGGCTGAACGGCCGGCCCGTTCGCGCCCTGATCGACAGCGGCGCCCAGTATTCGGTGATCGACCGCGACTGGCTGAAGACGCTCGGTGCGGTGAAGACCTTCGACATGCCCATCCTCGCCTATGGCGTCGGCGGGCAGGCCCAGATCGGCAAGGGGGTGACCCTCGACGTCGACGTCGGCGGTACGCGCATCGGCAAGCTGCGCACCGCCATTCTCGACCTCGGCCTGCTGGCCTCCAAAGACGGTCTGGGCACGCCCCTGATCCTGGGTCAGGACGTGCTGGGCGAGATCATTCTCGACCTCGATCCCGACCATCGCCGCGTTCGCTTTCTGCCGCGCGAGGCAGCGCCACCGACCGAGGTCTGGACCGTCGACGTCCATCGCGCGGGCAAGGCGCTGCGGACGGAGGTGACGGTCGAGGGAGCGAAGGTCCAGGCCGTGATCGACACCGGCTCCTCGTCGCTGCTGGCGCTCAGCCGTTCGGCGGCCGCCTCCGCGGGTCTGTTCGACGGACGCGAGCGGCGCGGGGGCTCCAGCCTGGTGCTGGGCGGCGCCATGGCCTCCACCCTCGTCGAGGTCCGCAGCCTGACCTTCGCCGACCAGACGTATGAGAAGGCCGAGACCGCCGTCTTCGGCGACGTCGCCCTGCCGGGCTTTCCCGAAGCCCTGATCGGGATGGAGGCCTTCGTCGGCCGACGCGTCCTGCTCGATCTCGGCGGCGGACGCATGTGGGCCTCGCGTGAGCTTGATCTGACTGTCGGGCCCTAAAACCCGAGCTCGGCCTTTAACTGTTCGGGGGTGACGCCCGACGCCCGAATCTCGGCCAGGGTCACGGATTTGTCCCGCTTGGCGTAGCGCTTGCCGTCGGGACCCAGGAGCAGCGGATGGTGGCGATAGACCGGCGTCGGCAGGCCGAGCAGGGCCTGAAGGACGCGCTGCACCGAGGTCGCCTCGATCAGGTCCTCGCCCCGGATGACATGGGTCACCCCCTGAAGGGCGTCGTCCAGAACGGAGGCGATGACATAGCCCGCCCCGATATCCTTTCGCCCCACCACCATGTCGCCCAGCCGCTCGGGTTCAGCGTGATGCAGGCCGGCCTCCACACCCTCCTCGATCCAGGTCAGGGCGTGGAGGTC
>DBBK01000064.1:3777-4236 GCA_002292165.1 Brevundimonas sp. UBA986 | reverse complement strand
CGCGAGCGCTTCCAGCAGATGCTGAACGACATCGGCCTGAAGCAGCCGCCGAACGGCCTGGCCCGCTCGGCCGAAGAAGCCGCCCAGGAAGCCGACCGCGTCGGCTATCCGGTCGTCCTGCGTCCCTCCTATGTGCTGGGCGGACGCGGCATGATGATCGTTCACGATCGCGAGGGTCTGGACCGCTACGTCG
Source organism: Brevundimonas sp. UBA986 (assembly GCA_002292165.1). GTDB lineage: Bacteria > Pseudomonadota > Alphaproteobacteria > Caulobacterales > Caulobacteraceae > Brevundimonas. The sequence goes on along the minus strand of DBBK01000064.1, from coordinate 4,043 downwards.
GCGAGGCCATGCGGGTCTCGGGCGACGATCCCGTGCTGATCGACCACTATCTGAACCGCGCCACCGAGGTGGACGTTGACGCCCTGTGCGACGACGAGACCGTCTTCGTCGCCGGGGTTCTGGAGCATATCGAGGAAGCGGGCGTCCACTCGGGGGACAGCGCCTGTTCGATGCCGCCGTGGTCGCTGTCGCCGGCCGTCGTCGCCGAGCTGAAGCGCCAGACCGAAGCCATGGCCCGGGCGCTGAAGGTGCGCGGCCTGATGAAC
>DBBK01000064.1:3235-3757 GCA_002292165.1 Brevundimonas sp. UBA986 | reverse complement strand
GAACCCGCGCATCTTCGTGCTGGAAGTGAACCCGCGCGCCTCGCGCACCGCGCCGTTCGTGGCCAAGACCATCGGCCTGCCGGTCGCCGCCATCGCCGCCAAGGTGATGGCCGGGGTTCCGCTGAAGTCCTTCGGCCTGACCGACAAGCCCTATGACCATATCGCGGTCAAGGAAGCGGTCTTCCCGTTCGCCCGCTTCGCCGGGGTCGACATCATCCTCGGCCCGGAAATGCGTTCGACCGGCGAGGTCATGGGTCTGGACTGGAAGCGCGACGGCGAGACCGACATGGCCCCCGCCTTCGCCCGCGCCTTCGCCAAGTCCCAGATCGGCGGCGGCACCACCCTGCCGACCTCGGGCTGCGCCTTCGTCTCCGTCAAGGATGACGACAAGCCCTTCATCACCGAAGCCGTCGCCGCCCTGATCGCGCAAGGGTTCAAGATCATCGCCACCGGCGGCACGGCGACCTGGCTCGCCGAGCAAGGGCTGGCCGTGACCCCGGTCAAGAAGGTGCTGGAAGGCCG
>DBBK01000064.1:193-3168 GCA_002292165.1 Brevundimonas sp. UBA986 | reverse complement strand
ATGAAGATCCCCTACTACACCACCGCCGCCGGGGCGCTGGCCGCCTCCCAGGCGATCGGGGCCATCAAGGCCGGCGAACTGGATGTGAAGGCCATCCAGGCCTACGGCTGATCGAGGAGAGACCGCGATGACCGACGCCGTGCCGGACGAGAAGGGCCCCTTCTACCACGGCACGCGCGCCGATCTCGGGGTCGGCGATGAACTGGCCGTCGGCTGGGGTTCGAATTTCGGGAGCGGCGCCGCCGGATCGTGGATCTATTTCGCGGGCACGCTGGAGGCGGCGATCTGGGGCGCGGAACTGGCGATCGGCGACGACCGTCAGCGCATCTATATCGTCGAGCCGACCGGCGACTGGGTCGACGATCCGAACCTGACCGACAAGAAGTTCCCGGGCAATCCGACCCGATCCTACCGCTCTCGGGAGCCTCTGCGGATCGTCGGAGAAATCACGGAGTGGACGCCGCATCCGCCGGAACAACTTCAGGCCATGAAGGATTTCGTCGCGCGGATGAAGGCCGAGGGCGTCGAGGCCATCGACTGAGGCGGGATGCCGCGCCTACAGCTCCGACGACAGCCGCCGAACCCGCGCGGCGAGATCCGCATCGGCCTTCTCGTCCGACAGACGGACACTCCGCCGATAGGCCGGGTCGTAGTGCTCCGAGATCAGTTCGCGCACCAGGGTCCGCAGATCGCCGCCGGCCGCCAGGTCGCGCCAGCGCCCGATCATGGCCTTTGACAGGTGACGCGGCAGGCGACTGAGGATGGCGTCCAGCCGCGCCGGATCGTCGGCGATCTCTGCATAGCCGGCCAGAATGCGTTCGACGCGGCGCTCGACCGGACTGTCCAGGGCGATCACCGGCGCGGCCGACATCGCGGCCCATAGCGACGGCGGCAGGGCCACGGCGCCGATGCGGCTGCTCTCGGCCTCGACGACCACAGGCCGGGACAGCTCCAGACGCGACAGGGCGCCGTGCAGCCGGGTCTCGAACAGCTTCTGCGACGGCTGATCGCCGACCGCGCCGAACAACGAGCCGCGATGCCCGGCCAGCGCTTCCAGATCCAGCGTCTGGACGCCGTCGTCGGACAGCCGGGTCAGCAGTTCGGTCTTGCCCGATCCCGTGGGACCGTCGATCAGGACCAGCCGGTGCGTCACGGGCGTTTCGTATAGCGCCCTGACGGTCTGCCGCCGCCAGGTCTGATAGCCGCCGTGGACGACCGTCACGCCCCAGCCGACCTGGTCGAGGATGGTCGCCATCGCTCCCGACCTCTGGCCGCCACGCCAGCAATAGATCAAAGGCCGGAAGCTTCCGTCAAAGGCCGACAGTGGCCCCTCGAGATGGCGGGCGATATTGCGCGCCACCATGGCCGCGCCTCGGCGGCGCGCGAGGAATTTCGAGCCCTGGACGTATTCGGTCCCGATCTCGGCCCGCTCGGCGTCGTCGAGCACCGGCAGGTTGATCGCGCCCGGCAGGCGATCCAGCGCGAATTCCGACGGACTGCGCACGTCGATGATCGCGGAAAAGGCCGCAAGGTCGGCCGGCCCCAGATCGACGGTGCGCTGGATCAAAAGACGCGCACCCCGGCCGGGCCCGCCCCGACCCTGCCGACGACCGCGGCGCCGTCGAATCCCTGTTCGCGGACGAAGGTGATCACGCCCTCCGAATGGTCCGGATGAACCGAGATCAGCAGGCCGCCAGAGGTCTGGGGGTCTGTCATCAAGTCGCGTCGCCAATCGTCATAGCCGTCGGGCAGGACCACCTCCGCGCCGTAGGCGGCCCAGTTGCGCGTCGAGGCCCCGGTGCGGACGCCCGCCCGGGCCAGATCGACGGTGCCGGGCAGGATCTCGGGCGCGTCGGCCCAGAGATCGATCGCGACGTTCGAACCGCGCGCCATCTCAAGGGCGTGGCCCATCAGGCCGAAGCCGGTGACATCGGTCATGGCGTGCACGCCGTCCCGTCCGGCCAGCGCCGCCCCGATCGTGTTCAGCCGGGTCGTTGAGGCGATCAGGGCGGCGTATCCGGCCTCGCCCAGCCGTCCCTGCTTGTAGGCCGCGCTCAGCACCCCGCCCCCCAGCGGCTTGGTCAGGATCAGATAGTCCCCGGGCCGCGCGCCCCGGTTGGTCAGGACCCTGTCCGGATGGACCAGCCCCAGGGCCACCAGCCCGTAGATCGGCTCGACGCTGTCGATCGAATGGCCGCCGGCGACCGGCACGCCCGCCGCCGCGCAGACCGCAGCCCCGCCCTGCAGCACCTTGCCGATGGTCTCGACCGAAAGGACGTTGACCGGCATCCCGACCAGGGCCAGGGCGAAGATCGGCGTCCCGCCCATGGCATAGACGTCCGACAGGGCGTTGGTCGCCGCGATCCGGCCGAAGTCGAACGGATCATCGACCATGGGCATGAAGAAGTCGGTCGTCGCGACCAGGGCCTGATGATCGTTCAGCCGCCAGACCGCCGCATCGTCCGAGCTTTCGGTCCCGACCATCAGATCGGCGAAGGGCGCCGCCACCGGCATGGATTTCAGCATCTCTGACAGGACGCCCGGCGCGATCTTGCACCCGCAGCCTCCGCCGTGGGCGAGCGAGGTCAGGCGGGGTTCCGGGGTCGCCATCAGATCCCCTCGCCCGCCTCCAGATCCACGGCCTCGTCCCGCCCGGCGACGATACGGGTCGCGCCGAGGTCGGCGGTGACGTTGCCGATGGTGCGGAAGATGTCGGGGACGACCTCGACCGCCAGCAGCAGGGGCAGGACGCCGATGGGCAGGCCCATGGCGAGGCAGATCGGGCCGATGGCGGCGAAGAAGCTGACCTGACCCGGGAGGCCCACCGAGGCGACCGAGACGGCGATGGCGGTGAGGCCGCCCGCGATCAGCGCCCCCAGACTCAGATGCACGCCGTAGAGCTGGGCGACGTAGAGGCAGACGGCCAGATTGGCGACCGGGCTGGTCAGGCGGAAGACCGCGACCGCCAGGGGCAG
>DBBK01000064.1:0-160 GCA_002292165.1 Brevundimonas sp. UBA986 | reverse complement strand
GACCATGACCGGCAGGCTGGCCAGGGACGACTGGGTCGAGAAGGCGACGACCTGGGCCGGGGCGACGGCGCCCGCGAAGCGCCTCAGGCCGATCCGGCCGAAGAGCAGGACCCCCACATAGACGAGGATGATCACCCCGATCTGGCTCAGGCAGACGATG
>DBBK01000145.1 GCA_002292165.1 Brevundimonas sp. UBA986 | reverse complement strand
CCCGCCTCTACGGCGCGACCGGCGCTCCCGCCTCCCGCGCGCAGTGGCAGACCCGGCTGGAGGCCATGACGCCGAAACTGACCGCCTCCCCCATCGTGTTCGAGTTTCTGGACATCATGCGCGCCGCGCCCCTGCTGCCCGGCCTCGCCCGGCCCTTGCAGTCCCTGCTGATCCGCGCCGCCGTCGACCTGACCCCGCCAGAGGTCGCGCGCATCGTCGGGCTGGAGCCGCGTCACGGCCTGGCGTCCTGGCAAGCGCCGATCGTCCGCGCCGCCGCCCGGGCCGCCGACCGCCTGCCGCTGAAGGAGGCCCCGCCCGCCCAGGCCTGCCTGCGCCTCGGCCTGCCCGCGGACTGGCTGTATCGGCGCTGAAATTGAAAACGCCCGCCGGAGCGATCCGACGGGCGTTCATTTTTTAAAGGCCGTTTCTTCCCTGACGCTTACTGGTCTCGGGCCGAAGGCTGATCAGGCCGCGACGCTGTTGGCGGCTTCCGACGGGTCGCGCAGGACATAGCCGCGGCCCCAGACGGTTTCGATGTAGTGCTTGCCGCCCGCGGCCGTCGCCAGCTTCTTGCGCAGCTTGCAGATGAAGACGTCGATGATCTTCAGCTCGGGTTCGTCCATGCCGCCGTACAGGTGGTTCAGGAACATTTCCTTGGTCAGGGTGGTGCCCTTGCGGAGCGAGAGCAGCTCCAGCATCTGGTATTCCTTGCCCGTCAGGTGGACGCGGTGACCGTTCACCTCGACCGTCTTGCCGTCCAGGTTCACGGCGATCTCGCCGGTGTGGATGATGGCCTGGGCGTGACCCTTGGAGCGACGGACCACGGCGTGGGTGCGCGCGATCAGCTCGTCCTTGTGGAAGGGCTTGGTCATGTAGTCGTCGGCGCCGCCGCCGAACGTCTTGACCTTGGTTTCGATCTCGGTCGAACCCGACAGGATCATGACCGGGGTGTTGACCTTGCCGACGCGCAGCTGGCGCAGGACTTCCAGGCCGCTCATGTCGGGAAGGTTCAGGTCGAGCAGGATCAGGTCGTAGTCATAGATCTTGCCCAGATCGATGCCTTCCTCGCCGAGGTCGGTCGTGTAGACGTTGAAGCCTTCCGACTTCAGCATCAGTTCGATGCTCTGGGCCGTCGCGTGATCGTCTTCAATCAGCAGAACGCGCATTCACTGCCCCTCCAGGCAAAGCTTGATCATATGACCCGACTGTCCCGTCTCGGACACGCCCGGGTAACCTTGTTCGTGAGTTAACCGGTCAAAACCTTAAGAACAGTTAATGGCCGGTCATTGAGTCGAATCGTAGGCTGATTTGCGAATCCGCGTCGACCTCCATGAGTCAACGATTCCATTTTTCTTCGCGCATCAGGCGAGCCCGGTCGAAGGCTGCTGAAACCACAGGCGGAATCCGCTGACGCGCATAACCGCCCCACTCCAATCCCTGCCTCTGACTGGCGATGTGACCGCTTCTGACGTCATATAGGACGTTATTCCTATGATAGGTCAGGGACGCATTCACACTGCGGTTCTCGATCAGGGAGTTCAGGACAATGTCGCAGGCAGGAATGGAAGAAGCGGGTTGGCGGGCGCCGGTAACGGAGGGCGATCGGACGCGGGTGGGGCTGGCTATGCAGTTGATCGCCCTGAGTTTCGACGTGCCGGTCGCGGCGATGAGCGGTGCGCGATTGGCGCCCAGGGCCTGCCGGGCCCGCTACCTCGCGGTCTATCTGGCTCATGTGGGGTATGGCTGGACGCTGGAACGGGTCGGTCTCGCCTTCGGCATCAACCGTGCGACCGCCGGCTCGGCCTGTCGCTGGTCGGAAGACGCGCGCGACGATCCGGCCATGGACGCCGCCCTTGATCGGATGGAGCAGACTCTGCGTCTGATCTGCGACACGCCCCGGCTGGAGCTGTCGGTCGGAGGCGCCGCATGACCGCCGAAGCCTCAAACCCTGTCGAGCGCGCTCGCCGCATGCTGGCCCGGCCCGGCGCCTGGATCGACCAGCAGGACGGCCGCTATCCGATCCGGGTCGGCGGCGATCGCCGCTCGCGCGTCAGCCTGACACTGGACGAAGCCGGCTTCCGGGCCCTGGTCGCCGATCCGGGTCTCAGGGGCCGGGCAAACGGCGGCTGGACCGCCCGGCCCACCGCTGACGCCTCGGCTCCCGCCCCGGGCCGCCCCGGGATTCTGCCCGGCGAGATAATGGTGATGGAGGCTGACGGCCGGATGACGCCCCGCGCCGGCAATCTTGGCGAGAGCCCCATCGCCTGGCTCGCCCGGCGGCGCGACGCTTCGGGCCGCCCCTGGCTGACCCCGGCCGAGGTCGCGGCGGGCGAGCGGCTGAGGCAGGATGGAGAGCTGGCCGCGTCCGGCCCCTCCCTGACCATGCGCTGGGACGCCCTGCCCCGCTCGGGCGCCGGCTCGGCGGCGCGGGTCGAACCCGGCGATCGGGCCCTGTCGGCCGCCACCCGGGTCGAGGCCGCGCTGAACGCCGTCAGCCCCCGCGTGCGCGCCTTCGTCGTCCACGTCTGCCTTCGCAGCTCCAGCCTGCAGCTGGCCGAACGCGAGCTTGGCCTGCGCCGCCGTCAGGGCAAGACCCTGCTCAAACAGGGGCTGGAGGCGCTGGCGGAGCACTATGGGATCGGTTGAGCTTCAAGCCCCCGCCAGCGCTTCCTGACGAATCCGCCCCACCATCGAATTCAGCCCGTTGGCGCGCTGGCGGGTCAGGGCCTGGGGCAGACCCAGCCGGTCGAGCGCCGCCTTGGCGTCGAAGCCGAGGATTTCCTCGGGCGTCCGGTCGGAGAACAGGGACAGCAGCAGAGCGACATTGCCCTTCGAAATGGCGCTGTCGGAATCGGCGCGGAAGACCAGCCGCCCGTCGCGGCGTTCGGTCGCCAGCCAGACCTGGGCCGCGCATCCCGGAACCTTGTTGGCCTCGATCCGGTCGGCCTCGGCCAGGGGCTCCAGCCCCTTGCCGAGATCGATGACGTATTCGATCCTCTGTTCCCAGTCGTCGAACAGGTCGAAGTCCTCGACCATGGCGGCGAAAGTATCGGCAATGCTGGCGGCGGACGCGGTCATGAGGCGCCAGATAGAGGCCCCATCCCGCGAGGACAACCGCGGGCGCCGGTTGGGGACAAGTCGGGGCGGTAACCCTAACGGGCGACATGGTCCCCAGTTGCGACTCCTTCTCCCCTTGCACAGAGTCGCCTCAGGCGTGAGCGCCCTCGCCCCGACTCGCCGCCACAGCTAGGTTTCACGGTCGGGCGGTCCGCGCCCGACGCCCATCGGAACCCTGTCTTGAACCTCGCCCCCGCCCTCTCAGACCCCGGACGCGCCCAGGACGTGCGCGCCGTGGTCGGCTGGCATGCGGGCTGGGCCGGGGCGGCTCTGCTGCTGACGGTCGCGGCGCCCTGGCTCTCGCCGGGACTGCAAGGGACGGTGCTGGCCGGGCTGATCGGCCTGATCCTGCCCGGTCTGGCGGGCCTGTGGCTGGCCCGCGCCGACGGTCCCGGTGAGCGGGGGCTGGTGCTGGGCGTCTGGAGCCTGGCGGCCGTGGCGGCCTCGGCCCTGTCCGGCGGCCTGACCGGATCGCTGTCCGCCTTCGTCTTCATGCCCCTGATCGCGGGCATCCTGCTGGGCGGGCGGCTGCTGTCCCTGACCGGCGCCTTCGCCGTGGCCCTGTCGGCCCTGGTGGGCCTTGTCTCCGTCCTGCTCGGCGGCGCGCCCGGCGATAGCCCGACCCTGGCCACGGTCGCCGCCGTGATCACCGCCCTGTCGGCCGCGGCGGCCCTGCACATCGCCACCCGTCCGCGTGAGGACGTCGCCGGACAAGCCCGCGAGAGCCTGGCCCGCGTCGAGAGCGTCCTGGCCGGCCAGCCCGGCCTGACGCTGGTCATGGACCCCGACGGCCGGGTGCTCGGCGCCTATGGGGCCCCGCCCCCGGCGCTGGACGTCGACGCCCTGTTCAGCCAGGGACTGATTGCCCAGGTCCACGCCCCTGATCGCACTCCGGTCCTTGCCGCGCTCGAGCGGGCTCGCGTCGGCATGGAGGCCCAGGTCATCTTCGCTCCCCGCATCGCCCTCGATCGGCGCGTCACCCTGGTGCTGCGCCGCCTCGACGGCAACGACGCTGCCGTCCGCCTGATCGCCCAGGCCTTCGACGGCACGCCCCAGTTCGCACGCGAGGCCAGTCTGGAAAGCGCCCGCGCCGAAGCCGAGGCCCAGAACGCCGGCAAGACCCGCTTCCTCGCCAATATGAGCCATGAACTGCGCACCCCGCTGAACGCCGTGCTCGGCTTCTCGGACATCATGCGCCAGCGGCTGTTCGGCCCCCTGCCCGACCGCTACGCCGACTATGCCGACAGCATCCACGAGGCCGGCGGCCATCTGCTGGACCTGATCAACGACGTGCTCGACGTCTCCAAGATCGAGGCCGAACGCTATGAGCTGTCGATCGAACGGTTCGATGCGCGCGAGGCGGTCTCGGCGGCCCTGGCCCTGGTCCGGCTGTCGGCGACCGACAAGGGCGTCGATCTGAACGGGGTCCTGCCGCCCGAGCCCCTGATGATCGACGCCGACCAGAGGGCGCTGAAGCAGATGACGCTGAACCTGCTGTCCAACGCCATCAAGTTCACCCCGGCGCGCGGCTCGGTCACCCTGACCATCGACGCCATCGGCCCCTATATGGAACTGGTCGTCGCCGACACAGGCGTGGGCGTAGCGCCCGAGGACCTGCGCCGTCTCGGCCGTCCGTTCGAACAGGCGGGCGGCGCCGAGCAGAGGGCGCAGGGGACCGGTCTGGGCCTGTCGCTGGTGCGCGCCCTGTCCGAACTGCACGGCGGCCGGATGAGCATCGAGAGCACTCTCGGCGAAGGCACGGCGGTGACGGTGCGGATGCCGGTCGTCAGCCTGACCCGGGCCGCGCCGCCCGAGGGCGGGGCCGAGATCATCCCCCTGCATCCCGACCTGAATTCGGCCAACGACGCGGGCTGAGAGGCCTTAAAGCGAGCCCATGGCGATGAAGGCGCGGCCGGCGGCGAAGTCCCCGGCCTCGAAGGTCGCGCGGGCGATGCTGCCGTCGCTGAACAGGAAGTCGACCGCGAAGGGCTCGCGCGGGTCCAGTTTCGACAGGGCGTCGGCGGTGTCGGCGGGGAAGAGCCAGGCGTCGCCCTGCGTCTTCTCCGGCTGCAGCAGCCCCTTGTCGGCGGGCAGGTTTCCGGCGGCGAAGAAGGCCCGGCGCATAGCCTCGGGCGGCATGGCGGCGACGCCGGGCGAGGTCATGTACGGATGCGGCGCGCGCTCGACGTCGCGCATCACTACCCGCGCCGCATAGGGGCGCGACTGGCCGACGAAGGAGACCACCGCCTTCAGGGTCTGGCGCTCGGCCCCGCCCTCGACATAGCCGAAGGTGACCGGCGAGGCGCCGACCCGGGTCGTCTGCATCAGCCGCCAGGTCGGGCTGGAGAAGGCGGTGCGGTCAGCGGTCCAGGCGGCGCGGCCGCCCGGGAAACTCATTTTCGCGATCCGCGACCAGCCGTCGAAGGCGTCGCTGACCCGGCCCTTGACCATGGCCAGCTGGGGATCGGCGCAAGGGGTGTGGGCAGCGCTCGCGCGCGCTCGTTCGGCGGTCTCGGCCAGAGCCACGTCGGTGGCGCCCGCACGGGCGGCCGCGCCGCGCGCCTGCCAGGCAGAAGCCGTCAGGGCGGTGGTCAGGGCCGGGGAGAACAGCCGGCATTTGGTGTCGGCGGCCAGAACGAAGGTGCGCTCGAAGTAAGGGACTGTCGCATCCGCCAGGGCGGTGAACGGCGCCGCCAGCATCGCCATGGCGAGCACGGTGGTTCTGGCGTATCGGGTCGCAGGGGCAGTCCTCATGACCCCGACCGTAGACCCATCGGGGTTCCGGTCCCGTTTCCGAGCAGGGTTAGCGATTTGCTTCTTTCCAGCGATCTCTGGGTCAGCGCCCTGATCCGCCGCGCCGAGCTGGCCGGGGCCAATGCGACGGTAGCCCGGCGTGGCGACCAGCGCGCCGGCACCGTCATCGTCAAGGCCTGGAACACCCTCGACCGCACGGCCCGGCTCTATACGGAAGCCTTCGGCCCCGACGGCGAACGCCTCTGGATCCAGCCCGTGACCAGCGAGTTCGAAAGCGAGCTCGACGCCTACATCCAGCGCCAGATCGGCTACGACCCCGACATCTGGGTGGTCGAGATCGAGGACCGCGAGGGGCGGCATTTCATTACCGAGGATGTGGCGAAGACCTGATCTTCTCACGTGCGCGCGAGGGCGACCCCACCGGTCAGAAAACCTTAACCGCGTTCGTGAACGGGACTGCAAGCGCACCGGGTCTAGGGTCGGTTTGTCGGCGAGAAGCGTCGGCGTTCTGGCGAGTAGGGCCCTATGCTGTTTCTTCTGAACGACGTCGTGTTCGATCTGGACGAGGCCACCCCGGTCACGCCCGCCGACGCGCGCCGGTTCGAGAAGCTGGGCTTCGACTATGTGCTGGAGCTCGGCTGCGAGCTGTTCGCCGAGGACCCGATGCTGCACCGGAATGATCCGGGCCGCGCCCGTCGTCTGGCCTGGCTGATCGCCGACCGCAGCCCCGAGATCAACGCCGCCCTGTTCGCCGCCCCGGAAGCCGACTGCGATCCCGACCTGGTCGAACCCCGCTTCTGCGCCCTGCCCGAGGCCGTGATCGGCCAGCTGGGCCGTCAGGAGAAGCGCGGCCGCCTCGACGCCGTCGCCGCCGACCGCGCCGTCTGGAACCGCATGGCGGCCTGAGCCGCCGGCGTCAGGCGTATCCGCTTGACGCAACCCCCGGCCGCACTATGGCTTGACCCTCAAGTTGTAGGGATGCGGGGGCGTCTATGATCAAATCCATCATCGCGGGCGCGCGCGGTCTTTCGACGGCCGCCGCGGCCGGTCTCGCCTTCGCGGCCCTGACCGGCGCCGTCCCGGCCCACGCCGAATGGCTGAAGGCCGAGAGCGAACGCTTCATCGTCTACAGCGAAGGCAGCGAAGGCAGCGAAGCCAGCCTGCGCCGCTACGTCCAGCACCTGGATACCTACGACCGGATCCTGCACATCTCCCTGAGCAATTCGATGGGCGAGCCGCCGCCGCGCAAGCTGCCGATCTATCTGGTCGGATCGCGCGCAGGCCTCGTCACTGTGCGCCCGGATCTCGGTCCCAACATCGTCGGCTATTACCTGACGGATGAAGAAGACATCTTCGCCATGGTCATCCGGGACAGTGACGACGACACCCTGCTGCACGAGTACGCGCACCACTTCATGTTCCAGAACGCGGCCTATCCCTACCCGGGCTGGTTCGTGGAAGGCTTCGCCGAATACTATGCCACGGCCGAGTTCAAGTCGGACCGCGTCCTGGTCGGCCAGTACAACGAGAACCGGGCCAGCTGGCTTCAGGGTGGAACCTGGCTGGACATGCGCCACCTGCTGTCGAACCGACCGGGCGGCCGGGCGCGGGGCAGCGAGACCTACTACCCCCTCGCCTGGCTCCTGACCCACTGGTTCTGGGGCAACGCCGAGCGGCAGGTCCAGCTCAACGCCTATCTGGTCGACGTCGGCGCCGGAACCGATCCGGTGGAGGCGATGCAGAAAGCCACGGGCCTGGACCCGGTCGGGCTTCGCCGCGCCCTGCGCCGCTATATGAGCGGCGGAATTCCGTACAAGGCTGTGGTGATGAACTTCCCCGAGGCCCCCGTCACGATCACCCATCTGCCCCGTTCGGCGGACGCGCTTCTGGTGCTCGGCCAGCGGGTGAAGGTCATGGACCCGGAAGACGATGACGCGGCCCGGGTTCTGGCCACGGTGCGCGAAAGGGCCGCGCGCTTCCCCGACGATGATCTGGCGACCCTGGTCCTGGCCCACGCCGAAATGAAACTGGGCGATCTGGCCGCCGGCCAGGCCCTGGCCACAAAGCTGCTGGAACGTGAGCCCGCCAATGTCGAGGCCCTGCAACTGCTCGCCACGGCCGCGATCAAGACCGCTCGCGACGCCGACGCCCCCGACGCCGGCGATCGCGCCATGGGCCAGGCCCGCGCCTTCCTGGGCCGCGCCTTCCGGGCGGACGAAGGCAATTTCCGCACTTATATGCTGCTGACCGACGCCCGCCGCGGGATGCCCAACTATCCGAACGACAATGACATGGCGACGCTGCGCTTCGCCTACACCCTGGCGCCCCAGCTGTCGGACACCGTCCTGCAACTGGCCTCCGCCCTGATCTACAAGGGCGACAAGGACGAGGCGCTCAGCCTGCTCCGCCCCCTCGCCAACGACCCCCACGGCGGCGGGGCCGCCTCGGCGGCCCAGTCGATGATCAACCAGATCAAGGGTGTGTCCGACGCGGACCAGGCAGCCGAGGACGATGCGCCGGCCGAGCCCGAAGACGCCGACACCGCCGGTGACGCCCAAGGGAGCTGATCGGTCCCTCAACGGGCGTCCCGCTTGACGGGAGCCGCGTCGCGTCACACGCTGGCCGTGGGCTGTATGAGTTGGGGATAGTCGGGATGTTGAAATCGATCGGAGCGCGCCTGCGCCCGTTGCTGGCGTGCGCCGCGAGCGCCGTGGCCTTGATGGCGGT
>DBBK01000098.1 GCA_002292165.1 Brevundimonas sp. UBA986 | reverse complement strand
CTCGGCGGAGGCGGCGATTTAGTCGCCTCGGAAGTCCGTGTCAACCGCCCTCCGAAGAGGATTTCGACACCGTCGCCAACCCCGGAGGATCAGCTCGCCCAACCCCTGGAGGTCGGCGGAGGCGGCTCTCTAAGGAAGGCCGATCTCCGTGTCAACCGGGTCTTTTCAGACCATTTTGCGTTGAAGAACAAAGCCTTCAGACCGCAAAAAACCGCCAGGAGAAGCGAGGCTTCCCTCTGATTTCGTCGCCGAGCGATTCGATTGGAGCGCGGAAACTATGTCAGCTGGACTACAGAAGCAAGAAGTTTTTTGAACTTCCCGTTTCCGGTGGAACCTTCAGGCTTTCGCCTCAAAGGCCCCGCTGGCCAGCCCGTCTCCGAGCGAGGCGGCGGTGTACGCCCGCCCCCGGCGCAGGGCAAGCGGCTTTTTCGCGGCAAGTCGACTTTCTCACCGAGTCCCGCTCGCCGGACATTGCTCTGACAATGAGCCCCGGAGGAGCCGCCCCTACCCTGCCGCGATATAGGTCCTGAGGCTTTCGGCCTCATGGGTGGCCTCGGCGATCTGGCATTTGACGACGTCGCCGATCGAGATCACCCCGGTCAGGCGGCTGTCGCTCATCACCGGGAGATGGCGGATCCGGCGATCGGTCATCCGGCCCATCAGGATGGCGACGGTCTCGCCGGGTTTGGCGAAGACCACCTCGGCGGTCATATAGTCGGAGACCGGCTTGCCGAGCGCGGCCGCCCCGTCGGCGGCGACGGCCTTGACCACGTCGCGCTCGGAGAAGACGCCGGCGACCCGGTCGCCGTCACAGACGATCAGGGCCCCCACCCGTTTACTGTCCAGTTCCTTGCAGGCTTCAGCGACGGTGGCGGCGGGCGCGAGGGTGAAGACCGCCCCTCCCTTGCCCTTGAGGATTTCGGCGACGAGCATCAGGCGTTTCCTTCTCTATCGTTGTAGAGAACGGCTGCCGGCGGGCTCGCGATCGGGCCTGTCGGGCCGCTTCAGCCGCGAGGATCGCCCAGACCGGCCGAAGACGCAAATCCCGCCGGCGGTTTTCCGAACCAGCGGTTCAGCGGCCCGATCAGCAGAAGCCCCGCGAGGAAGCCGAAGGCGTGCGCCTCCCAGGCGATGCCGGCGCCCTCCACCCCCGGCGCGAAGCCGATCAGGCCGGTCGCTGCATTGAGGATCAGGATGACGGCGCCTGTCGTCACCACGGTGCGGTCGGTCAGGGGCCGCAGGCGGCCGCCGGTTCCCAGCAGCCGGATCGCCCCGCCGAGCAGGCCGGTGACGGCGCCGGACGCCCCCACCATGGGCGCATCTCCGCCCAGGTGGACAAGGCCGTAACCGAGCGTCCCGACGAGGCCGCAGACAATATAATAGGCGAAAAAGATGAATCCGCCTTTCAGCCCCCTGAAAAGCCGGGCCACGGGCGGGCCGAAGGCCAGGGCGAAACCGGCGTTCATCAGGGCGTGAGCCCAGCCGCCGTGCAGGGCCATGCTGGTCAGAACGCCCGGCCACCAGCCGCCGTTCACCAGGGCGTTCGGGAAGAAGGCCCAGCGCAGCCCCTCATCGGGCAGTCTTTCCTGCAGGAAGAACAGGATCGGCATCGACAGGGCGACCAGCAAAGGCGGCAGGGGGGCGTTGAAGATGCGCTCGCGCCCCTCCCCGCCGCCTTCACCGCCCTCTCGTTCCGGCGCAGACGCGGGGGCGCCCCACGGCGACGGCGGTGTGGGCGGGACCGCAGGCGGGGGAGTGTCGAATCTGTCGTTCTCGGAGCCCATGTCGATGGAATGCGCGGAGAATTCTGCAATCTCAAGCGCTTCTTAATAACCGTGACCCATTCTGGCACGCGGGTTGCTTACCGACCCATCAACCAATTCCGTGCGGAGACCCGGAATGACCACTGCCAGGATGCGCCGGACGGCCCGCTCGGGAGCCCTCCTCGGGACCGTGTGCCTCGCGGCCTTGGCCTCCACGCTCGCCCCCACACTCGCCCTGGCCCAGACCACGGGATCGGCGACCGCCTCCAGCTTCCAGGCCGGATACGGCAACGCCCGCTATGCGGTGACCCAGCCGAACACCGGATCGACGCGCGACGCCAACGGCAACCGCCTGATCGTCGACGGCATCATCCAGAGCGGGGCCTCCAGCTATTCCAGCGCCAGCTCGGGCGCCTCCTCCAGCTATTCCGGTTCGGGATCGTCCTCGAGCGGCGGCACAGCCATCGGCGGGGCGACCGCCATCGGCAATAGCCTGAACGTCGTGGTTCAGGGCAACCATAACACCGTGATCGTCAACTCCCGGCAGACGAACACCGGCAACATCACCGCGGGTACGGTGCTGAACGGGACCCTGGACCTCGATGACTGACCGCACCTTCTCCAAGCGTATGCGCATCCTCGGCGTGGCCTCGGCCGTGACCGCCCTTCTGGCCGGCTGCGCCGTCAGCCCGGTGGCCGGCCCCAGCGGCCAGTACGCCACCCCCATCGGCAATGCGCCGGTGACGGCCAATCCGACGCCCTATTCCGCGGCGCTGTACTGCCTGTCGGACTACGCCCGGCGCTACAACCTGCCCTCGCCGCGCATCGCGATCGGCCGGATCAGCGACTACACCGGCTCGGTCTCGTCGGACGGCGGCCGCCAGATCACCCAGGGCGCTTCGCTGATGGCCTATTCGGCCCTCGCCAAGGCCGGCGCCCGGATGGTCGAACGCTACGACACGTCGATCTCGGAGCTGGAGCTCCGCTACGCCAACAACAAGCTGATCGGCGAGGACGGCGCGAGCGCCGGAGCCAACCCGGACAGCAACACCTACCGCCGCATCCTGGCCGGCCAGGTGCCCGGCTCGGACTTCTACATCGTCGGCGGCGTGACCGAGGTGAACTACAACATCCGCTCCGCGGGCGTGGACATCGGCCAGGGCGAGGTCGACTCGGCCCGTCCGGGCTCCGCCCTGCTGCAGGGCAAGATCTTCGTCATGAACGTCGCCATCGACCTGCGTCTGGTCCAGACGACCTCGATGGAGGTGGTCGATGTCATCTCCTACCAGAAGCAGATCATCGGCCGCGAGATCTCGGCCGGCGTCTTCGACTTCCTTGACGGCAATGTCTTCGACATCTCGGCCGGGTCGGGCGGGATGGAGCCGGTCCAGCTGGCGGTCCGTTCGCTGATCGAGCGCGGCACGCTGGAGATGATGGCCAACCTCTACGGCGCGCCGGGCCCTCAGGTCTGCCTCGACGCCGCACACGATCCGCTGGGCTCTGTCGGCCCGACCGGCGGCTACTACCCCGCCTATGCAAACACGGACACCAACAATGGCCAGACCCGCGCTGACCCGAACCGCTGGCATTCTGGCCGCGACGGTGATGTGCGCCGCAGCAGCCGCTACTGAGGCTTCCGCCCAGAGCGCTCCCGGCGCCCTGGTCCTGAACAATCAGCTGCAGCTCGGCGACGTCATCAGCGGCCAGACCCTCAACGTCGAGGGCGCGACCGATCAGGTGACCGTGTCCAACGCCGCGACCGGCAACAGCCTGTCGGGCGCGACCGAGGGCGTGAATCTGGACATCCGCAACGTCCAGACGATGAACGGAAACACCCGCGCCACGACGGAGATCAATCCGACCGGCGACACCGGCGGCATCGTCAATGCCACGACCCAGGCCAACGGCAACTATCTGGCCGCGGGCGGTTACGGCGGCGATCTGGCCATCGACTCCGACCAGCGCGTCGGCCCGTCGGAGGTCACGGCCTCGACCGCCATCCGCGGCGGGACCGCCCGCCTGCTGGGCGGCGCCAATGTCACCGCCGCCGCCACCGGCAACGCCGCCGCCCTCGCCGGCAATGTCGGGGTCATCTCCGGCGCTGTGCATCAGGTGTCGGACGCCTCGGTGCGGGCCGAGAACCTGGCCGAGACCCAGTACATTCCGGCGACCGCCGTCTTCGGCGCCCAGGCCATCAACAACGCCGCCGCCGTGAACGGCACGGACCAGTCCGGCCAGTCGATCTATATCGGCCAGCGCTCGACCGGCGACGCGGTCACCGCCAACACCAG
This sequence comes from Brevundimonas sp. UBA986, assembly GCA_002292165.1. GTDB lineage: Bacteria > Pseudomonadota > Alphaproteobacteria > Caulobacterales > Caulobacteraceae > Brevundimonas. Next base: position 2,995 of record DBBK01000098.1, on the reverse strand, counting down.
CGCCAACGCCGGCAACGCCTGGGACCTGACCGGCGCCTCGGTCGCCACGGCCAACCAGGCGGTCATCGCCAACAAGGGCGGCTCGGTCGTGGCGCGGACCCAGCAGGAGAACTTCTCCGCCGTCGCCTCCACCGCCGTCACCACCGCCTATGACTACGGCCGCGCCGTCGCCTCGGCCGAGGGCACGGGCAATGCCGCCTCGGTCGGCAACAACGACAAATACCTCGAGTTGGACAACAGCCAGATCAACTCGGGCGGGGTCGAGGTCCGGGCCGAGTTCGCGGGGGCGCAAGGGTACGACGCCTATGTCTCGGCCAATGCCGCCGGCAACTCGGTCACGGGCTACGCCTGCGCCGAATGCCAGGCCACGCTGAACGCGACCAACAGCCAGACCAACGACGGAAACGTCAGCGCCTCGGCCAGCACGACCATCTCGGGCGCCAACCGCAACGTCATCACCGGCTCCAACGCCGTGGGCAACGCTGCGACCTTCTACGTCTCGCGCCCCGGCCAGTGATCCGCGGCCAATAAGTCCTTGTGACGAAATCGCTTGAGCCGATGTGACCCTGCCCTAAGGGTTAGGGGTCCGGTCGACTGACGGCGTTCGGGCGATTCCCGATTGCCCGGAGCGACCCCGCATGACTTCCCTTCGCCGCCTGCTGCTCGCCGCCTCGAGCGCGGCTCTTCTGACCGGGGCGGCCCTTCCCGCCATCGCCCAAACGGCCCCCGCCGTCACCGCCGCGCCCGCCGCCGGCAAGCCGACCGATCCCTGGGCCCAGACGGCCAGCGACCTGGCGCCCGACGCCGCCGTCCGCTTCGGCGTCCTGCCCAACGGCATGCAGTACGCCATTCTGCACAACGCCACCCCGCCGCATCAGGCGGCCCTGCGTCTGCGTTTCGACGCGGGATCCCTGGCCGAGCGTGACGATCAGCAGGGTCTGGCCCACTTCCTCGAACATATGGCCTTCAACGGTTCGACCCATATCGCCGAGGGCGACATGACCAAGAACCTCGAACGGCTGGGCATGTCCTTCGGCGGCGACACCAACGCCCAGACCAGCTTCGACCAGACCACCTATATGCTGAACCTGCCCAACACCTCCGACGAGGTGGTGGACGCCAGCCTGTTCTCCCTGCGCGAGGTGGCGTCGGAACTGCTGTTCAACGCCGAGGCCGTGGACCGCGAGCGCGGCGTCATCGAGGGCGAGGAGCGCACCAGCGACAGCCCGGGCCTGCGCTCGCTCAAGGCCCTGCTGCCCTTCCTCGCCCCCGGTCAGCGCCTGGCCGACCGCCTGCCCATCGGCGACCTGAACATCATCAAGACCGCGCCGCGCGACCGCTTCGTCGACTTCTACCGCGCCTACTACCGGCCGGAGCGGGCGACCCTGGTCGCGGTGGGCGACTTCGATGTCGACGCCATGGAAGCGAAGATCAGGGCGAAGTTCGGCGACTGGACCAATCCGGCCCCGGCCGGCGCCGATCCGGATCTGGGGCAGATTCGGCCGCGTCAGCCCGAGACCCTGATCCACGTCGAGCCGGGCGCCCAGTCCTCGGCCCAGATCTTCTGGACCGTGCCGCACGACGATGCGCCGGACACCGCCGCCGAGCGCCGCAAGTCGGTCGTGCGCAGCCTGGCCTCGGCCGTGCTCAACCGCCGCCTCAGTGACATCGCCCGCAACCCCAACCCGCCCTTCCTGAGCGCGGGCGGCGGCTATCAGTCCCTGTTCAACGCCCTGGACGCCGGCAGCCTGTCGGTCAGCTTCAACCCCGGCGCCTGGAAGCCCGCCATCGAGACGGTCGAGCAGGAAGAACGGCGTCTGGTCCAGTACGGCGTCGCCCAGTCCGAACTGGATCGCGAACTGACCGAGTTCCGCACCGCCCTGACCGCGGTCGCCGCCGGCGCCGCGACGCGCCAGACGCCTTCGCTGGCCTCGGGCCTGGCCGAGGCGGTCAATGACAATGAGGTCTTCACCAATCCCAATGACGACCTGACGCGCTTCAACGCAATCGCCCCGACCATCACGGTCGAGGAGGTCAATGCGGCCGCGCGCAAGACCTTCAGCGGCAACGGCCCCCTCGTCTTCGTCACCACCCCGGTCGCCATCGAGGGCGGCGAGGCCGCGGTCACCGCCGCGCTCGAGGCTTCGCGCCAGACGCCGGTCTCGGCCCCCGTCATCGCCGCCGCCGTCCAATGGCCCTACGCCGACTTCGGCGCGGCCGCCCAGCCGTCCAGCCAGAGCGAAATCGCCGACCTGGGCGCGACCCTGGTGACCTTCCCCAACGGCGTGCGCCTGACGATCAAGCCGACGACCTTCGCCGACAAGCAGATCCTGATCAGCGTGCGCGTCGGCGGCGGCTATCTGGACCTGCCGCTGGACCGTGCGAGCCCCGTGCCCTGGGCGGCGGGCAGTGAGGTGATCGAGGGCGGTCTGGGCAAGCTCACCGCCATCCAGCTGGATCAGGTCACCGCCGGTAACGTCGTCGGCGTCAACTTCGGCATGGACCAGAACGCCTTCCAGTACGGCGGCTCGACCCGGCCCGAGGACCTGACCCTGCAGATGCAGCTGATGGCCGCCTACTTCACCGACGCCGCCTGGCGGCCCGAGCCCTTCACCCGCACCAAGAGCGCCATGCCCCAGGCCCTGGCCCAGGCCCGCGCCCTGCCGTCGGGCGCCTTCAGCCTGGCTGCGACCAAGCTTCTGTACAGCGGCGACCCCCGCTTCGGCGTGCCGACCGAGGAACAGATCGCCTCCGCCAGCCTGGACGACATGCGTGACATCGTGAACCGCGCCATCGCGCGGGGCCCGATCGAGATCGTGGTCGTCGGCGACGTCACCGTGGCCGACGCCATCGCCGCCGTGGGCTCGACCTTCGCCGCCCTGCCCGCGCGCACCCCGGCCGCTGCGCCGTCGCCCCAGGCCCTGCACCTCGCCTTCCCCGCCCCGACGGCCGAACCGCTTCAGTTCCACCACAGCGGCCTGCCCAGCCAGGCCCT
>DBBK01000190.1 GCA_002292165.1 Brevundimonas sp. UBA986 | reverse complement strand
CCTGACCGGCTACAAGGCCGCGACCAAGCAGGAACTGTCGAACTTCCGCCAGTGGGGATCGAAGACCGCGGGTCACCCCGAGTACGGCCATATGCCCGGCGTCGAGGTCACGACCGGCCCGCTGGGTCAGGGTCTGGCCACCTCGGTCGGCTTCGCCATGGCCGAGCGGCATCTGGCGGCGAAGTACGGCGACGATCTGGTCGACCACCGCACATGGGTGGTCGCCGGCGACGGCTGCCTGATGGAAGGCGTGTCGCAGGAGGCCATCGCCCTGGCCGGCCGCTACAAGCTGAACAGGCTGACCGTCCTGTGGGACGACAATGAGATCACCATCGACGGCAAGGTTTCGCTGTCGGACACCACCGACCAGAAGGCCCGCTTCAAGGCCGCCGGCTGGGCGGTCAAGGCCGTGGACGGCCATGACGTCGACGCCATCAAGGCCGCCCTGAAGTGGGCGACCAAGCAGGACAAGCCGACGCTGCTGGCCTGCAAGACCAAGATCGGCAAGGGCGCCGCCACCATGGAAGGCAGCCACAAGACCCACGGCGCGGCCCTGGGCGCCGCCGAGGTCGCCGCGACCCGTCTGGGCCTCGGCTGGGATCACGACCCGTTCGAACTGCCCGAGAACATCCAGAAGGCCTGGCTGAAGGTCGGCCGTCAGGGCGCCAAGCACCGCAAGGCCTGGGAAGCCCGTCTGGCCGCCTCGAAGCAGGCCGCCGACTTCACCCGCGCCATGAAGGGCGACCTGCCCGAGACCGCCTTCGCCAAGCTGGACGCCAGGATCGCCGAACTGATCGAGACCAGGCCGGCCCAGGCCACGCGCCAGTCGTCGGGCGCCGCGCTCGACGAGGTCTTCGCCGCCATTCCCGAACTGATCGGCGGTTCGGCCGACCTGACCGGATCGAACAACACCTTCGTCAAGGACACCCCGATCTTCGACGCCCCGACCTATGAGGGGCGTTATGTGAACTGGGGCATCCGAGAGTTCGGCATGGCCGCGGCCCTGAACGGCCTGGCCCTGCACGGCGGGATCATCCCCTACGGCGGCACCTTCATGGTGTTCTCGGACTACAGCCGTCCGGCCATCCGTCTGGGCGCCCTGATGGGGGTGCGCGCCATCCACGTCCTGACCCACGACTCGATCGGTCTGGGCGAAGACGGCCCGACGCACCAGCCGGTCGAGCATCTGGCGGCCCTGCGCGCCATTCCGAACCTCTACGTCTTCCGCCCGGCCGACACGGTCGAGGCCATGGAGGCGTGGAAGATCGCGCTCGAAACGAAGACCACGCCGTCGGCCATGTGCCTGTCGCGCCAGAAGACCCCGGCGGTCCGCACCGTCGCCTCGGCCGAGAACCTGACCGCGAAGGGCGCCTATGAGATCAAGGCCGCCAACGGCGAGGCCAGGGTCACCCTGTTCGGCACCGGCACGGAACTGGCCCTGGCCCTGAAGGCCGCCGAGACGCTGGAAGCCGAAGGCACGCCGACCCGCGTCGTCTCCGTCCCCTGCGTCGAGCTGTTCGACAAGCAGGACGCGGCCTATCAGGCCTCCGTCATCGGCCGGGGCACCGTCCGCGTCGCCGTCGAGGCCGCGATCAAACAGGGCTGGGAACGCTTCATCGGCGAAGACGGCGCCTTCATCGGCATGACCTCCTTCGGCGCCTCGGCCCCGGCCGAGATCCTGTACGAGAAGTTCGGTATCACTTCGGACGCCGTGATCGCGGCGGTCAAGGCGCGGCTGTGATCCACACTCGCCGTCTGGCGGCGGTCGGTCTGGTCGCGGGGTTGATCCTCGTTCCAGCCGCCCACGCCCAGACGACGACCGGGCCTGCCGTCGCCGAGACGCCGATCGTCATCGGCCGCTCCTTCGCCCTGCCCTCGACGGTGATGGGGGCGACGCGCGAGATCAACGTCTGGCTTCCGCCCGGCTATGCCGACAGCGGCAAGACCTATCCCGTCCTGTTTGTGCTGGATGGCGGTCAGGATCAGGACTTCCACCACATCTCGGGCATCGCCCAGCTGGGCACCATCGTCGGCACGACGCGCGACGTGATCGTGGTGGGCGTGGCCTCGGTGGATCGCCGCAACGAACTGGCCCTGCCGACGACCAATCCGGAACTGATCGCCCGCTACCCCACGCAAGGGCAGTCGGAACGCTTCCGTCGTTTCCTCGGCGAGGAGGTGCAGCCCTTCATCGCGGCGCATTTCCGCACCAGCGGCGAGACCGCCCTGATGGGCGAATCCCTCGCCGGCCTGTTCGTCGTCGAGACCTTCCTGAAGGAACCGCAGATGTTCGGCGCCTATGTCGCCGTCAGCCCGAGCCTGTGGTGGGACGGCGGCGAACTGGCCCGCCAGTCGGGCACCCGGCTGCGCGACCAGTCCAATGACTCCCACACCCTGATCCTGACCCTCGGCGACGAAGGCGAGGAGATGCAGGCGCCGATGGATTTGCTGATCGCCAATCTGCGCGATCACGCCCTGCCCGGGGTGAGCTGGAGCTTCACGCCGCGCACGACCGAAAGCCACGCCACCATCTATCACGGCGCGGCGCTGGACGCCTTCCGCCGACTGTACGCCGTTCCTGCGCCGTGAGCCGTCTGGGCGCCGTCAGCCTGCTGGTCCGCGACTATGACGAGGCCATCGCCTTCTATGTCGGCGCGCTGGGTTTCGACCTGAGCGAGGACACCGACATGGGCGGCGGCAAGCGCTGGGTGCGGGTGACGCCGAAGGGTGGCGACACCTCCCTGCTGTTGGCGAAGGCGACTACCGAGGCGCAGATCGCCGCCGTCGGCAAACAGGCCGGCGACCGGGTCTGGCTGTTTCTCGAGACCGACGACTTCGCGCGCGACCATGCGGCCTGGACGGCGGCGGGCGTGAGTTTCCGCGAGGCGCCGCGGCATGAACCCTATGGCGTGGTGGCGGTCTTCGAAGACCTGTACGGCAACGCCTGGGACCTGATCGAACCGTCTAAAGGAGTCTGAACCCATGCCCGCCATGAAACTCGGCACGCCGCTTTCGGACACCGCGATCCGCGTCATGCTGCTGGGCTCGGGAGAGCTGGGCAAGGAGGTGGCCATCGAGCTGCAACGGCTGGGCGCCGAGGTGATCGCGGTCGACCGCTATCCCAACGCCCCCGCCATGCAGGTAGCGCACCGCAGCCACGTCATCCCGATGACCGATCCGCAGGTGTTGAACGGCGTCATCATGGCCGAGGCGCCGCACATCATCGTGCCCGAAATCGAGGCCATCGCCACCGACGTCCTGGCCCATATCGAGGCGGCGGGAATGGCCGTGGTCATCCCGACCGCACGCGCCGTGCAGCTGACCATGAACCGCGAGGGCATCCGGCGGCTGGCGGCCGAGGACCTGGGGCTGGCGACCAGCCCGTTCGCCTTCGCCGGCTCGGCCGGGGAACTGTCGGCGGGCGCGCAGGCCGTGGGCTATCCCTGCTTCGTCAAGCCGGTGATGTCCTCCTCCGGCAAGGGCCAGTCCTTCGTCGAGAACCCTGACGAGATCGCCGACGCCTGGGCCTATGCCCAGTCGGCCGGACGCGTGGACACGGCGCGGGTCATCGTCGAGGGGCGAATCGATTTCGACTTCGAGATCACCCTGTTGACCGTGCGCTCGCTGGGCGGCGACGGTCAGGTCCGCACCGACTTCTGCGCCCCGATCGGCCATCGCCAGGTCAGGGGCGACTATGTCGAGAGCTGGCAGCCGCAGGCGATGAGTGACGCCGCCCTCGCCGCCTCGCAGGACATCGCGGGCAAGGTGACGGGGGCGCTGGGCGGTCTCGGCGTCTTCGGCGTGGAGCTGTTCGTGAAGGGGGATCAGGTCTGGTTCTCGGAGGTCTCGCCGCGCCCGCACGACACCGGCCTGGTGACCCTGGCCACCCAGGCGATGAGCGAGTTCGCCCTGCATGCGCGGGCCATCCTCGGCCTGCCCGTCGATGTCAGCCAGCGCGAGATCGGCGCCAGCGCGGTGATCTATGGCGGGATGGAAGCGGTTGGCATCGCCTTCGAGGGCGTCGCCGAGGCCCTGTCGGTTCCGACCGCCGACCTGCGCCTGTTCGGCAAGCCCGAGGCTTTCGAGCGGCGGCGCATGGGCGTCGCCACGGCGCGTGGCGCCACCACCGACGAGGCCCGCGACCGGGCTCGCGAAGCCGCCGGCAAGGTCAGGCCGGTTCGGGCCTGATCAGGCCTTCCTTCAGGAGGGAGACGTCGGGGGCGAGGCGCGGTCGGCGGCTTCGCGCTGACGCAGGGTCGCAACGGCGGCGTCGAGCGCCGGGTCGGGCGCGGCGGCGCTCATCGGCTCATCGGCGTCGGCGACCGTGATGTCCGGATGGACGCCGCGCTTCTCCAGACGTATCCCGCCACGCGTCACGAAGTCGGCACGGCTGAGCGTCAGACGCCCACCGTCGGCCAGACGCGTATCCTGTGAAATGAGCACGGCCCCGGCGGTCTTCTCGCCGACGATGACGGCGCGGCCGGCCTCCTGCAGGGCGGCGGGGGTCAGTTCGGCGGCGCTGCGGCTGGACCGGTCGACCAGAACCGCCAGGGCGTTGGGCGCGGGGGATTCCAGCGCGCCGCAGCCCTGCTGGACCCGCAGGATCGAGGCCCGGCCGCTGCGTGAGGTGCGGGTTGCCCAGACCTGACGATCCGGCAGGAAGCAGGACAGGACCGCATCCGCCTCCATCAGAAGGCCGCCGGGATTGGCGCGCAGATCAAGGACGACGTCGGTGTCGGCGGGCAGATCAGCCAGCTGGCCGCCCATCCAGTCGCCGAGCCCGGGCTCGAAGCCTTCGATCCTCAGCACCAGGACGCCCGGACGCGAGCGGTCGGCGACGAAGGCCGGAAGGCCATCCATCTCGCGCGGTATGACGGTCACGTCGTGGAAGGCGCCGGCGTCGTCCACGAAGCGCAGGGCGATGGACTGGCCGTCGACGACGTCCATGTCCGGACTCCAGCGATTGTCGTCGGGACGCAGCCGCCAGCCGACACGAACGCCCGCCTCCTCGGCCGGAGAGCCCGCGCGGACACGCTCGATCCGATAGACGCCGTCGTCCTCGGGATAGAGGGTCACCCCCATGATCGGGTGGCGCTCGCGCAGAAGATCCTGACGGCGCACGGCGGCCGGCGCCGCGACCCCGGCGTGGTCGTCGTTGAGCAGGTCCAGCATCCGGTCGAGGACCCGATACAGGGCGCCGTCACTGGTCGCGGCGAGGGCCTGGGGCCGATAGGTCGCGCGCACCGCCCGCCAGTCCAGCCCGTGGATCGAGGGGTCGTAGTAGTCGCGCTGAACCTCGCTCCAGACCTGGTCGAAGACCCGCTGGTTCATGCGAGCCCGGTCGCGATCAGGCGCGGCCGCAGGCGTCGAGGCGGAGGCAGGGGCCGCGGTCGGGATGGGGCCGTCACCGGCCTGCACCGGGCCGACGGTTAGCAGGCTGACCACCGCCACCGCCGGAATCAGTCGGCGATACAAAGCTCTGCTGAAGGCTTTGCCATGGAAAAGGGTGGCGGAGATCATCCCCGCCACCCTATGCCGCGATTGCGGCGGTTCTCAAGCGCGATGCCGAACTTGTCAGCCCGCCCCCTTATTCGGCTGTGGTGTTCATCCGGCGAGTAAAGATGTGGACGCCGCCGCCCTCGCCCTTCTCGCCGCTCTCGATGAAGCCTGAGTGATCCGCGTCGGCGCGCAGGAAGGCTTCACGCAGCGGGGCCAGGAATTCTTCCTCGCTGACCTTGCCGTCGTGGTCCTTGTCCAGATCGCCGGGGCCCTCGCCCGGACCGCCGATGCGGTCGACCTGGATGCGGGCGCCCGGGGGCGGCGGGGGCAGGTCGCCGTCGGCGCCGTCGCGGCGAATGACGAAGACCCGGCTGTCTCCGTCGGCAGGGCCGCCCATCTGACCACTGAACAAGGCGCCTTCCGGACCGCCGCCGACATGAACGCGCACCGGACCACGGCCGGGGCCGCCAGGACCACCCGCGCCGCCGAGCACGACCATGGCCGCCGCACGGCCTTCGGCGAACTCCTCGGTGGAGATCTTGCCGTCGTGGTTCTTGTCGAGGAAGTCGAAGGCCTGGGTCTGGGGGGCGGTGAACTCGTCGCGGGTGACGAAGCCGTCGCCGTTCTTGTCGAGCGCCGGGCCGCGCGGGCCGAGGCCGTCTGGGCCGCCCGGACCACCCAGGGTGAAGACGCGCACCTCCTGATGGGTCCCTTCGGCGGGGACCGGCGGGGTCTGGGCGGCGTCAGGACCGGCGACGATGCCGGCGAGGATCATGGCGATAAGCATTCGTGGGTGTCTCCGTTCTGGACGCCGCTATCGACCATGTCCGGCTTGCGCGGATATTTCAGAACCGCATAGATTTGTTTCACCGCTGCAATGATGCGATGCATCAGCGTCGGCATAAGGCGGCCATGCTTATGGAAATCCCCTCCCGTATCCTCGTCGTCGACGACGACCCCGGCATCCGCGAAGTGCTCTGCGACTATCTGGGCCAGCATGGCTATGAGGCCAGCGGCGCCGCTTCCGCCTCCGAAATGGACCGCGCCCTCGCCGCCGCCTCCATCGACCTGATCGTGCTGGATCTGATGATGCCAGGCGAAGACGGCCTGTCGGTCGTGCGCCGCCTCAGTGGCAACGGTCCGCCGATCGTCATGCTCAGCGCCATGGGCGAGGACACCGACCGGATCGTCGGGCTGGAGCTCGGCGCCGACGACTATCTGGCCAAACCCTGCAATCCGCGCGAACTGCTGGCCCGCGTCCGCGCCGTCCTGCGCCGTCCGCGCGACGAGGAAATCCCCACAGGCGGTCCCGCCCTGACCTTCGCTGGTTGGCGTCTGGACCTGATGCGGCGCGAACTTACGCGGCCGGACGGCATGCTGGTCGGATTGTCGGGAGGCGAGTTCGCCCTTCTCAACGCCTTCGCCGAGCGGCCGGGCCGCATCCTGACGCGAGACCAACTGCTGGAGGCCGCGCGCGGCGCCGACGCCGACGTCTTCGACCGCGCCATGGACGTCCAGATCAGCCGGCTGCGCAAGAAGCTGGATGACGGCTCGGGCCTGGAGATGATCCAGACCGTGCGTGGCGAGGGCTATCGCTTCGACGTCAAGGTGACCCGCCGTTGAAACGGCCGTCATCGCTGCCGGTGCTGGTGTCCGTCGGGGCGCTGGCCGCCATCGCCATCGTCATGTCCCAGGCCGTGACCTTCGCCGTCATCCTGTTGGCTCCCGAACCGGCGCCTGCCGGATACAGCCTCGCCTCCGCCGCCGCAGCCCTGCAGGGTCAGCCGGCGAAGACAAGCGACGGCCGAAAGCTGGTGCGCAAGGTCAGCGACCGCCCGATCGCCGTCGACGCCGACAACGACCGGCGACCCAACGACCCGCTGGTGACCTTCGTCGCCGCCGGACTGGCGCAGAGATTGAAGACGCCGGTCGAAAACGTGCGCGTCCGGATCGAACACCGGCGCCCGCCCTTCGGCATGGGCCGGCGGAGGCCCGGGCCTGGCCCCTTCCCCGGTCCCGGCCCGGGCATGGGACCGGAAGGACGCCCGGCCTTCGGCGGCAGCCAGACCAGCTTCGTCTTCGTGCGACCGGACGGTTCGCCGCCGCAGCCTGGCCCCGGGCCGGATCGTCCGCCCTTGCCGGAGGGCCGGGGCGGAGAAGACGGCGTCACCTCGGCGGAGGTCACGACCCACGTCACGGTTCGTCGTCAGGGATTCGCAGGGACCGCGGAGACGGCGCGGTTCAACATCATCGCCGACCGGCTGAATTTCGACCCCTTCTCGGCCTCGATGAAACTGCCGGATGGAAGGTGGGCGACGGTGGAGCCGCCGCGCAGCCTGATCTCGCCCTGGCAGGCGAGGCTGCTGGCCTCGCTGCTGATCTCGATCCTGATCCTGGCGCCGATCGTCTGGCTGATGGCGCGGCGGCTGACACGGCCGATCCGGGTCTTCGCCGAGGCCGCCGAGCGCCTGGGCGCCGATCCTGACGCCGAGCCGCTGAAGCCCACCGGCCCCACCGAGGTGCGCACGGCCATCGGCGCCTTCAACGACATGCAGGCCTCGCTGCGCGATCACATGCGCAAGCGGACCCAGACCATCGCCGCCATCGCCCATGACCTGCGCACCCCCCTGACGCGCATTCGCTTCCGGGTCGAACAGGCGCCGCCTAAGCTGCGTGACCGCATGGTCGCCGATGTGGAGGAGATGGACGCCCTGATCGGCCAGGCCATGGCCTTCGTGCGCGGCGAAACCCAGGCCGATCGGCGCGAACCTCTGGATCTGGACGCGCTCGCCCGCCATTGCGCCGCCGGTTTTTCGGAGACGGGCGCCGCGGTCACCTTCGACGGCGGCCGCGCCCTGCCGGTCGAGGGCGATCCGGCCGCCTTGCGTCGGGCCGTCGCCAATCTGATCGAGAACGCGGTCAAGTTCGCCGACGCCGCCCGCGTCCGCACCTTCCTGCTGGACGACCAGGCCGTGATCTCGGTCGAGGACGACGGCCCCGGCCTGCCCGAGCAAGAGCTGGAGACGGTGTTCGAGCCCTTTGCGCGCGGCGAACGGTCGCGCAATCGCGAGACGGGCGGCGCGGGTCTGGGCCTGTCCGTCGCGCGTCAGGCGGCGCGCGGCGCCGGCGGCGATGTCACACTGATCAATCGACCGGAGGGTGGGTTGACCGCCCTGATGGTCCTGCCCCTGAAGCTGGAGACGATCTGATGCGCGCCTTCACGACAGTCCTGCTTCTGCTGGCGGCCTCACCGGTCCCGGCCGTGGCCCAGACGCAGGGCCCGGGCATCAGCCCGGCCGCCGCCCCCACAGTGACCGCACGGTCTCCGCGCGAGACGGTTCAGGCCGTGGCGGCGCGGGTTCGCGATCTCTACTTCGATCCCCGCCGCGCCGAAGAGATCGCCAAGGGGCTGGAAACCGCCGCCGCGGCCGGGGAGTTCGACGCCCTGACGGATCCCCGCGATCTGGCCACGGCCCTGACGATGCGTCTCAAGCCGCTGGACGCACATTTCAACGTCGTCTTCGATCCCCGGCTCGGTGACGGCCCGCCCATGCGCGGCCCTGGACCAGGCCCCGGTCCGCAGGCCGGACCTCCGCCGGGTCCGCGCCCTGTAAACCCCGGTGAAGCCCGTGCTCACTACGGCTTCCGGGGCATCCAGATTCTGCCGGGCAACATCGGCTATATCGATCTGCGCCAGTTCTCGGAGATCGACTTCAGCGACCCGAAGGACCCCGCCCGGGCGGCGGCGGATGCGGCGCTGACCTTCGTCGGCGGGACCGATGCGGTGATCTTCGACCTGCGCGACAACGGCGGTGGGGCGCCGTCGATGGTCGGCTATCTGACCAGCGCCTTCACCCCCGCCAATGCGCCGATCTACAATATCTTCCACAGCCGCGAGGGGACCGAAAGCGAGGCGCCGGATATCTATCATGCCGATCCGCGCCTGACCGTGCCGGTCTATATCCTGACCAGCGCCCGCACCGGCTCGGCCGCCGAGGCCTTCCCCTATACGATGCAGGCGGCGCGGCGCGCGGTGATCGTCGGCGAGGCCAGCGGTGGCGCGGCCAACCCCGGCGGCATGGTCCCGGCCGGCGCCGGGTTCGCGGTCTTCGTGTCCATGGGCTCGCCGGTCAATCCGATCACCGGCGGCAACTGGGAAGGCTCGGGCGTCAAACCGGACGTCGCCGTGTCGTGGGACAAGGCGCTGGATACGGCCCAGAGCCTGGCGCTGGAAAAGATCATCGCCGCTGACGCCGGGCGCACCGACGCCGTCTGGGCGCTGGAGGCCCTGAGGTCGCAAGACCTGCCGGCCGAGGTGGCAGGAAACCTGCCGGACTACGCCGGGACCTATGGCGACCGGATCGTGTCGGTTGACGGCGCCCGGCTGAAGGTGATCGCGGGCCGTCGACCTCCCGTCATGCTCGCGCCCCTGGGCGACGACCTGTTCACCGTCGTGGGTGACCCCGGACGGCGTTACCAGTTCCTGCGTGGCGAAGACGGCAAGGTCATGGGCTTCGAGGCCGTCGGCGTCGGCGGCGCGCCCCAGAGAATCCGCCGCACCGCCTGACATCGGTGTCAGGCCGCCAAGCGTCACAGTTCATCACGCGATGTTACGCCCGCGGGGTTGATCCGCGTGCGCGAGAGCCCCATTGAAGCGCCAACGATAAACCACCCGCTTCAGGAGCCCGCCCATGACCCTTCGCGTCGCCATCAACGGCTTCGGCCGCATCGGC
>DBBK01000166.1:3902-4028 GCA_002292165.1 Brevundimonas sp. UBA986 | reverse complement strand
GAATACATGGTGATGAAGCGGCGGTAGCTGTCGAAGGCGAAGCGGCGGTCACCCGACAGTTTCACCAGACCCTCGACCGTCTCATCGTTGAGACCCAGGTTCAGGACGGTGTCCATCATCCCCGGC
>DBBK01000166.1:0-3818 GCA_002292165.1 Brevundimonas sp. UBA986 | reverse complement strand
GTCGCCGAAGGTCTTGCCGACGATGCCCTCGACCTTCTTCAGACCCGCAGCGACCTCGGCCGCCAGGGTCTCGGGATAGGTCTGGCCGTTCGAATAGTAGTGGACGCAGGCCTCGGTGGTGATGGTGAAGCCGGGCGGGACCGGCAGGCCCAGCGACGACATCTCGGCCAGGTTCGCGCCCTTGCCGCCGAGAAGGTTCTTCATCGACGCATCGCCGTCGGCGGACCCGCCGCCGAAGCCGTACACCCACTGAGTCATGCTTTAGCCCCTGAGTTAGCCAGTCTGTCGTGTCGTCGGCGGGTTGCCCCCGCTCCTGCCCGCCTGACTACATTGCTGCGACTGCGAAGGCGAGCCCGGGCTGTAACAAAGCGTGAGGAAAATGGCGGTTCCCGTAACAATTTATGGGCCGAGCCTCGTCCGGGCGCCAATCAATTCCTTGCCCCGAAAGGGTAATTCGGCGGGTGCGGCGCCCTCGTCCCTGATGCGAGACAATGCGTCACCTTGTCAGGGCGCGCCTCAGGCCCCAACACAATCAGACCCACGAGCCCCCTCAAGGAGCGCCGATGCCGCATGCCGACAGCCTGATCCTCACCCTGGTCGGGGGCTTTGTCCTCGCCTTCGTGTTCGGCATGTTGGCGAACCGGCTGAAGCTCTCACCGCTGGTCGGCTATCTGGTTGCCGGGATCGTGGTCGGGCCGCATACGGCAGGCTTCGTCGCCGATACGGAGCTGGCGCCCCAGCTGGCCGAGATCGGCGTCATCCTGCTGATGTTCGGGGTCGGGCTGCACTTCTCGCCCGCCGACCTGATGAAGGTCAGGAAGGTCGCCGTCCCCGGCGCTCTGGTTCAGATCGGCGCCGCGACCGCACTCGGCTGGGTGCTCGGCCGACTGCTCGGAATGGGCGATCTGGAGGCGGTGCTGATGGGCTTCGCCCTGTCGGTCGCCTCCACCGTGGTCCTGCTGCGCGCCCTGGAAGAGCGCAAACAGGTCAAGGGCGAGGTCGGCCGCATCGCCGTGGGCTGGCTGATCGTCGAGGACATGGTCATCGTCATCGCCCTGGTCATGCTGCCCATGATCATCGTGCCCGCCGGAACCCAGACCGACCTCGCCGCCCTGGGCATGGGCATCGGCTGGACCCTGCTGAAGGTCGGCCTGTTCGTCGCCGGCATGCTGGTCGTCGGCGGCAAGCTGATCCCCTGGCTGCTGGTCCGCATCGCCCACACCCGCTCGCGCGAGCTCTTCACCCTGGGCGTCCTGGCCATCGCCCTGGGCATCGCCTGGCTGGCCTATTATCTGTTCCATTCGTTCGCGCTCGGCGCCTTCCTGGCCGGCCTGGTGCTCAACTCCTCGCCGCTGGGCCATAACGCCGCCGAGCGGTCCCTACCCCTGCGCGACGCCTTCGCGGTGCTGTTCTTCGTCTCGGTCGGGATGCTGTTCGACCCGATGATCCTGGTGACCAAGCCGTTGACCGTTCTGGGCGTGCTGGGCATCGTCATCGTGGGCAAGGCCATGGCGGCCCTGGCCATCACCTTCGCCTTCAAGCTCGACAAGGCGACCAGCCTGACCATCGCGGCCAGCCTCGCCCAGATCGGGGAGTTCAGCTTCATCCTGGCCGCGCTCGGCGTGTCGCTGGGCGCGCTCAGCCAGCAGACCCACGACCTGATCCTGGCCGCCGCCCTGATGTCGATCTCGCTCAACCCCTTCGTCTTCGCCCTGACCGACCGTCTGGGCGGCAAGCCGAAGCCGCCTGCCCCGCCCGTCGCGGACAAGCCGATCAAGCTGGTGGAGGTGGTCTAGGGCTTTTCGCCCGCCGAGGCTCGGAAGGCCCGGGGTGTCACCCCGACCTCAGCCTTGAAGGCGCGGTTGAACGGCCCGACGGAGCCGAAGCCGCAGTCGAAGGCGATGTCGAGGATCGGCCGGCGCTCGGGGGCGCGCAGCAGCACCTTGGCCTGCTCGATCCGGTGGTGATTGATCATCCGGTTGAAGTTCTCGAAGCCGAGAACCCCGGTCACGCATTGGGAGACCCGATATTCGGGCTGGCCCAGACGCGCAGCGACGTCGGCGACCTTCAGATTCGGCTCGGCGTGGATCTGTTCATCCTTCAGAAGCCGCTGGATGCGGGCGGCCAGGTCCTGATCCTCGGCCGTCGGCGCCCGCCGCGCAGGCCGCACCGGCTCCACCAAGGGGTGACGCAGCCGCCAGACGATCGCCGCGGCGCCCGTGACGAGACCGCCAAGCGCACAGCCGCTGTTGATCAGATCGAGCCGATACGCCTGCGCCGCCGTCACCGCCGACCCGTGCGGGGCCAGGATGGAGACCGCGACCAGGGCCGCATAGACGACCACGAAGGCGAGCCGGAACCGCTTCTCGGCCTTCGGCAAATCCCGCCGAAAGCGATGGAAGGGCTCGAAGAAGGTCAGCAGCAGGGCCGCCGATCCGCTGAGGGCATAGATGTTCTCTGCGATCTGGCGCGGCCCCGTCGGCAGGGCCAGCACGGTCAGGGCGCCGCTGAGGACCAGAACCCCGACGACGATCCGGGGCCACCAGGCATCTCGTGGCGCCGGATCGAACAGCGCCCGCGCGATCAGCCAGGCCCAGCCACAGGCCCCGAGCCCGATCATATCGAGCAGTGTCCCCGCCGCGCCGCCCGCACCGTTCAGGAGGTGGCCGACGGCGTAGCAGGCGAACGAGACTGCCATGGCGGCCCCGTAGGCGGCCAGCCGGCCGGGCGCCCGCCACGGGCCGTTCGTTCGCTCCGTCGTGAAGGCGGTCGTCATCGCCATCCGGTTGCCTCATCGGCCGCACGGATCGCGGCCCGACGCCACTGTGTCGGTCCGCAGGTCCCGGCGTCAAACCCCTCGCTCAACTCTTTCTGGCCGATTTGCAAATCGGCGAGACGGCGACGACCTCCGGCTCGCAGCCTCGGCGCGGCTCCATGCCGGGGTCGCGTCCGGAGCTCCCATGACGACCTCTCTCCCACTACCACCGCCCGCACCCGGCGGTTCAAAACTTCTCAGCCGGGCGGGCGTCGCCTGGTTCGTCGTCGCGGCCGCCGGCCAGACGGCCTTCATCCTCTTCATCGTGCTGTTTTACGGCGTGCGCACCCTGTCGGGGCGTTTCGCCGCCTGGAACGACAAGCCCCTGATCACCGGCTATGTCGAGGGCGACGGCGTCGGCAATTGGGTCTTCGCCGCCCATGTCCTTCTGGCCGCCGTGGTGACGCTGGGCGGGTTGATGCAGCTGGTCCCGGCGCTGCGGCGGCGCTTTCCGGCGGTCCACCGCTGGACCGGGCGGAGCTTCCTGACCATCGCCTGCTTCCTGGCGCTCAGCGGCCTGTGGATGTCGGTGGCGCGTGGCGCATACCTCTCGGTCGTCTCCGAGGTGGCTATCGGGATCAACGGCCTGCTGATCCTGATCTTCGCCGGACTGGCGTGGCGCGAGGCGACCCGCCGCCGCTTCGACAGCCATCGGCGCTGGGCCATGCGGACCTTCATGGTGGTCAGCGGGGTGTGGTTCCTGCGGGTCGGGCTGATGGGCTGGGTCCTGATCAACCGGGGGCCGGTCGGCATGACCAAGACCCTGTCAGGGCCCGCCGACATCGTCCTGACCTTCGGCAGCTATCTGATCCCGCTGGCAGTGCTGGAGCTCTATTTCGCGGCCGGACGGAGTTCCAGCGGCGCCTTCCGGATTCTCGTGGCCGGGCTGGTGCTGGTCGCCGCCGCCTGGACGGCGCTGGGCTCGGTTGGCGCCGCGGCCCTGATGTGGGGCCCCTACCTCTGACGAAACGGGGCGCGCCTCTCGCGAAGCGCGCCCCGAACC
>DBBK01000206.1 GCA_002292165.1 Brevundimonas sp. UBA986 | reverse complement strand
CGACGGCGTCGGCACCAAGCTGAAGATCGCCATCGAAACCGGCCGTCATGACGGCGTCGGCGTCGATCTGGTCGCCATGTGCGTCAACGACCTGCTGGCCCAGGGCGCCGAGCCCCTGCTGTTCCTCGACTATTACGCCACCGGCAAGCTGGAGATCGACGCGGCCCGCCGCGTGGTCGCCGGCATCGCCGAAGGCTGCCGTCAGGCCGGCTGCGCCCTCGTGGGCGGCGAAACGGCCGAAATGCCCGGCATGTATGCGGGCGGCGACTATGATCTGGCCGGTTTCTCGCTGGGCGCCGTGGAGCGCGGCCAGGCCCTGCCCTATCTCGACCGCCAGTTCGCCGGCGACGTCATCATCGGCCTGGCCTCCTCGGGCCCGCACTCCAACGGCTATTCCCTGATCCGCAAGGTGGTCGAGAAGTCCGGCCTGTCCTGGGGCGACGACGCCCCGTTCGCCAAGGACCGCTCGCTGGCCCAGGCCCTGATGGAGCCGACCCGGATCTACATCAAGCCGGTCCTGCCGCTGATGAAGGCCGGTCTGGTCAAGGGCGCGGCCCACATCACCGGCGGCGGCCTGATCGAAAACCCGCCGCGCTGCATCGCCGAGGGCCTCGAAGCCTCGTTCGACTGGGACGCCTGGCCCGTACCGCCCGTCTTCCAGTGGCTGGGCGAAGTCGGCGGCATCTCCGACCACGAACTGCGCCGCACCTTCAACTGCGGCGTCGGCTTCATCCTCATCGTCGCGCCGGAGAACGTCGAGACGGTGCTGGAAGGCCTGCTGGAGGCCGGAGAGACGGCCTTCGTCTGCGGCCAGCTGGTCTAGTTCATTCATCCCGAAGAGGCGTCGATGCGTAACCTGATCCTGGCCGCGACGGCCGCCCTCCTCGCCCTCCCCGCCGCCGCTCACGCCCAGACCTCGGTCGCGGCCGAGCAGCCGCTGCTGCATGAGATCGCGGGCCAGATCCAGCCCGAGCGGATGCGCGCCGACATCACCAGTCTGGTGGGCTTCGGCACGCGCCACACCCTGTCCGACACGGTTTCCGAGACGCGCGGCATCGGCGCCGCCCGCCGCTGGACCGAGCGCCAGTTCCGCGCCATGAGCGCCGACTGCGGCGGCTGCCTCGAGATCGCCCTGCCCGCCGACACCGTCACCGGCCGCCGGGTGCCGACGCCGACCGAGGTCGTCGACGTCCTGGCCATCCAGAAGGGAACCGGCGATCCGAACCGCGTCATCGTCATCTCCGGCCATATCGACAGCCGCGTCACCGACGTCATGAACGCCACCGCCGACGCCCCCGGCGCCAATGACGACGCCTCGGGCGTCGCCGCCGTGCTGGAGGCCGCCCGGGTCCTGTCGAAACAGAAGTTCGAGGCGACCCTGGTCTATGCGGTCCTGTCCGGCGAAGAACAGGGTCTGCTGGGCGGCAAGATCCTGGCCGACTATGCGAAGGCGCAGGGCTGGACGGTCGAGGCCAATCTGAACAACGACATCGTTGGCAACTCCCAGGGCATGTCGGGCGTGCGCGACACCACCCGCATCCGCGTCTTCTCCGAGGGCACCAAGTCGGTCGAGACGCCGGAACAGGCCGCCCAGCGCCGCTACAACGGCGGCGAGGTCGACAGCTCCTCGCGCAACCTGGCCCGCTTCATCGACTCGATCGCCGACCGCTACCTGACCAATTTCGACGTCGAGATGATCTATCGCACGGACCGCTTCGGCCGCGGCGGCGACCAGACCGAGATGCTCAGGGCCGGCTTCCCCGCGGTGCGCATCACCGAGGGCGCCGAGAACTATAACCACCAGCACCAGGACCTGCGGACCGAGAACGGCATCGTCTACGGCGACACCATCGACGGCGTCGACTTCGGTTATCTGGGTCAGGTGGCGCGGCTGAACATCGTGACCATGGCGGCCCTGGCCAAGGCGCCGACCGTTCCAACCGGCGTCGCCATCTCCGGCAATGTCTCGCCCGACACCACTGTCAAATGGACCGCCGTCCCCGGTGCGGCCGGCTATCGCGTCTGGTGGCGCACCACCACCGCCCCGCAGTGGACCAACAGCCGCTGGGCCGGTTCGGCGTCGGAGCTGGTGCTCAAGGACATCCCGATCGACGACTACTTCTTCGGCGTCTCGGCGGTCTCGGCCGACGGCTATGAGAGCCCGGTCGTCTTCCCCGGCCCGGCCGGCGCCTTCGTCTCGGAAACGCCCCCGGCGGCGCCCGCCTCCTGATGTTCTCAGGCGACGAACCCCAAAATGGCCGGGTCAAGGTGGGTATCCTGATCTCCGGCGCCGGGTCGAACATGGCGGCCCTGATCGACGCCGCCCAGGCCGACGACTGCCCCTATGAGGTCGTCATGGTGGTCTCCAACAAGCCGGACGCGGGCGGCCTGCATGTCGCACAGGCCAAGGGTGTCCGCACCGACGCCGTCGATCACCGCGACTTCGGCAAGGACCGCGAGGCCCACGAACGGGTCGTCAACGCCGTCCTCATGGGCGCTGGCGTTCAGGTCGTGGCCCTGGCCGGATACATGCGCATCCTGACGCCCTGGCTGGTGGCGCGCTGGGCGGGGCGGATGCTGAACGTCCACCCGTCGCTGCTGCCCCTCTATCCGGGCCTCGACACCCACGCCCGGGCCATCGAAGCGGGCGACGCCGAAGCCGGCTGCACCCTGCACATCGTCACCGACGGCGTCGACGAGGGTCCGATCCTCGGCCAGGCCCGGGTGCCGATCGTCGCGGGCGACACGCCCCGGTCGCTGGCCGAACGCGTTCATGTGGCGGAGCACCAGCTCTATCCGCGCGTCCTCGCCGACTTCTGCCGGGATCTGCATTAGATTTTTGTAATGCGGGCGATTCCGCCGCGACAAAACGCCCCGCCGGGACCAGTCTCCGCCCCAAATTTCCAGATGGGGCTCCCATGAAACGACACGCTTCCCTCCTGGCCACGGCGGCCCTCGCCCTGACCCTGTCCACGCCCGCCTTCGCCCAGACCATGCACGGGGCGAGCGGCCGCCCCGTCATCGGCGCCTGGGGCTTCGATCCGGCGACCATGGACACCTCGGTCAAGCCCGGAAACGACTTCAACCGCTACGCCTCGGGCGGTTGGACGGACGCCACCACCATCCCCGCCGACCGCCCGTCGTGGAGCCCGTGGGACGTCGTCTATGACCAGAGCCAGGAACAGCTGAAGGCGATTATCGAGAACAGCGCCGCCCATCCGGAAAGCTCGCCCGAGGCCCAGCGCATCGGCGACTTCTACGCCAGCTATATGGACGAGGCCCGCGTCAACGCACTCGGCGCCAAGCCGCTGGAAACGGGCCTGGCCACGATCCGCGCCGCCCACGACCGCACCGACATCGCCCGCATCATGGGCCGCACCTTCGGCGGCGCCGGCAAGAGCCTGTTCGATCTGGTGGTCTTCGAGGACCTGAAGGACCCGCACACCAACAGCGCCTACATCGCCCAGGGCGGCCTCGGCCTGCCCGACCGCGACTACTATCTGGAAGCCTCCTTCGCCGAGAAGAAGACCGCCTATCAGGCCTATATCGCCCAGATGCTGGGCAAGATCGGCTGGGCCAACCCGGAACAGGCCGCCGCGAACATCGTCGCCTTCGAGACGAAGATCGCCGAGAAGTCCTGGACCAAGGTCGAGTCCCGCCAGATGGACAAGATCTACAATCCCATGACCCTGGCCGAGGTCGCCGCCTATGCGCCGGGCTTCGACTGGGCGGCCTGGGCCGAGGCGGCGAACCTGCCCGCCGGCGCCCACACCGTGGTCAATGAGAAGACGGCCCTGCCCGAACTGGCCGCCATCTTCGGCGCGACCGACCTCGACACCCTGAAGGCCTGGTCCGCCTTCCACTTCACCGACCAGGCCGCGGGCGTGCTGTCGCAGGACTTCGTCGACGCCAGCTTCGCCTTCCACGGCACGGTCCTGAACGGCGTCGCCCAGAACCGGCCCCGCTGGAACCGGGCGGTGCGCACCGTCAACGGCTCGCTCGGCGAAGCGCTGGGCAAGGAATACGTCCGCCTGCACTTCCCCGCCTCGTCCAAGACGGCGATGGAGGCCCTGGTTCAGAACCTGCTGGCCGCCATGACCGAGCGCCTCAAGCGTCTGGAGTGGATGAGCCCGGAGACCAAGGAGCAGGCGCTGTACAAGATCGCCCACTTCGGCGTGAAGGTCGGCTATCCCGACGAATGGCGCAGCTACGACGGCCTGGACATCCGCAAGGACGACCTGTTCGGCAACACCGAGCGCGCCGCAGCCTTCGAATGGGCGTTCCAGATGTCCAAGACGACCAGGCCGGTGAACCCAAAGGAATGGGGCATGACGCCCCAGACCCTGAACGCCTACTACAACCCGCCGCGCAACGAGATCGTCTTCCCGGCCGCCATCCTGCAGGCGCCCTTCTTCGATCCGAACGCCGACATGGCTGTCAACTACGGCGGCATCGGCGCTGTCATCGGCCATGAGATCACCCACGGCTTCGACGACCAGGGCCGCAAG
>DBBK01000044.1 GCA_002292165.1 Brevundimonas sp. UBA986 | reverse complement strand
AACCTAAATCTGGTGCGTCTACCAGTTTCGCCACATCCGCACGGTAGGAGCGCCGCTCTACAGGCGGGCCGCGCTCGCGTCTACGGCTCACGCCCACAGGCGGATGGCGTCCTCGTTCAGCGGGTCGTCGTTCGCCAGCTCCGGAGCCACCAGGCCCGCCGTATAGGTCAGTCGGGTCTCGCGCGAACCGCAGCGGCAGCGGAAGCGTTCGGAGCGGCCGCTGACGGGCCAGAACCGGCGCGCGCCGAACAGGGGCTGGGGATCGACCAGGATCTCGTGGCTGCAGCTCGCGCCCGCACAGGCGACGACCAGCTGGGCGCCGGTGACGTGAATCGTCGTTGTCGAGGGCGTCGCAACCCGCAGCCCGGGCCGGCTGTAACGTTCGGTCCTGATATCGTGCATTGGCGCCTCCTCGACTCGCGAGGCTAGGCAAACGACCGGCCCGGCTCAAGCCGGTTGTTGCCGTTCTGTTCCTGTTCCTGTGGACGATGCCGAAGACCGCCGTTCGACCTCAGGCGGCGCCTCAGACCGTATCCGGCCGCAGGTCCCCCAGCACCGCCGGCAGCCGCTCCGGCAGGTCCTCGGCGATCAGGCCCGGGCCGAACCGTTCGGCGGCGTCGCAGTGCATCCAGACGGCCGCGCAGGCCGCCTCGAAGCTGTCCATACGCTGGGCGATCAGGCCGGCGATCATCCCGGCCAGGACGTCGCCGCTGCCGGCCGTGGCCAGCCAGGGCGTGCCGTTGGGGTTGATTCGCATCCGGCCGTCGGGCGAGGCGATGATGGTCTCCCGGCCCTTCAGCACCACCACGGCCCCGGCGACACGGGCGGCCTCCCAAGCGGCGGTCTCGCGCCCGTGCTTGAGCAGATTCGGGAACACCCGGTCGAACTCCCCCTCATGCGGGGTCAGGACGTCGTCGCGGTCCAGACAGGCGAACAGGGCCTTGGGCCGGTCCTTGAAGACGGTCAGGGCGTCCGCGTCCACGACCAGGGCCGCCCCGGTCCGGCCGAGCGCCGCGAGATTGTAGGTCGTCTCCTCCTCCAGCCCCGCCGCCGGGCCGATGACGACGGCGTCCAGCGGCTCCGCCAGTCGGCCGAGAGCCTCGGGCGACAGGAACTCGTCCAGCATGATCGCCGTCACCGTCGGGGCGATCACCGGCGCCGCGCCCGGCGGGCACAGGATGCGCACCAGGCCGGCGCCGACCCTCAGGCCCGCCCGCGCCGCCAGCCTCGCTGCGCCCGTGTTGAAGGCGGGACCGGACACCACGCCCAATCGGCCCCTTTGATGTTTGTGCGCATCCGGACCGGGCCACGGCAGAATATTGCGCCACAGGGCCGGGGTATTGGATTCCGTCATCTATCGGTCCGTCCTCTGACACGGAAAATACAAATGGGGCTTGCCTTATGGTGCAATGCGATGTCCCTTTGGTCCCCGAGCGCAAGGCCAATCAAGAGCCGCCTCGGGATTGCGATGAAGAAGATCGAAGCCGTCATCAAGCCTTTCAAGCTGGACGATGTGAAAGAGGCGCTCCAGGACATCGGAGTGCAGGGGATGACTGTGCTCGAGGCCAAGGGATATGGCCGCCAGAAGGGTCACTCCGAACTCTATCGCGGGGCCGAGTACGTCATCGACTTCCTGCCCAAGATCAAGATCGAGGTGGTGGTCGCCGACGACCTCTACCCGGCCGTGGTCGAGGCCATCCAGACGGCGGCCCGCACGGGCAAGATCGGCGACGGAAAGATCTTCGTCACCGAGGTCACCGACGTCATCCGCATCCGAACCGGAGAAACCGGCGCCCAGGCCGTTTGATTCCATCCCGTCGAAGGGTTTCTGGGACCCGACGACACAGCTTCCTCCCCATAAGAAACAGGACCATCGAGACATGAGCGCGGCCGACAAGATCCTCAAGGAGATCAAGGACAAGGACGTGAAATACGTCGATGTCCGCTTCACCGACACCCGTGGCAAGCTTCAGCACGTCACCTTCGACATCGACCTGGTCGACGACGAGTTCCTGAACGAAGGCACCATGTTCGACGGCTCGTCGATCGCGGGCTGGAAGGCCATCAATGAGTCGGACATGCTGCTGAAGCCCGACCTGACCACGGCCTATATCGACCCCTTCTACCAGGCCACGACCCTGTTCCTGTTCTGCGACGTCATGAACCCGGACACCGGCGAGCCCTACAACCGCGACAGCCGCTCGATGGCCAAGAAGGCCCTCAGCTACATCCAGTCCTCGGGCGTGGGCGACGTGGTTTACTTCGGCCCGGAAGCCGAGTTCTTCATCTTCGACGACGTCCGCTGGACGACCGAGCCGGGCCACACCAGCTACTCGTATGACTCGATCGAGCTGCCGGCCAACACGGGCGCCGAATACACCGAAGGCAACATGGGCCACCGCCCTGGGCCGAAGGGCGGCTATTTCCCCGTCAACCCGGTCGACTCCGGCCAGGACCTGCGCGCCGAGATGCTGGGCGTCATGCGCGACATGGGCATGCAGCCCGAGAAGCACCACCACGAGGTGGCTCCGGCCCAGCACGAGCTCGGCCTGAAGTTCTCGGACATGCTGACCATGGCCGACCGCCTGCAGCTGTATAAGTACATCATCCACAACGTCGCCGCGGCCTACGGCAAGTCGGCGACCTTCATGGCCAAGCCGATGTTCAAGGACAACGGCTCGGGCATGCACGTGCACCAGTCGATCTGGCGCGACGGCAAGCCGCTGTTCGCCGGCGACAAATACGCCGGCCTGTCGCAGGAATGCCTGTGGTACATCGGCGGCATCATCAAGCACGCCAAGGCCATCAACGCCTTCTCCAACTCGACGACCAACTCCTACAAGCGTCTGGTCCCGGGCTATGAAGCGCCGGTCAAGCTGGCCTATTCGTCGCGCAACCGCTCGGCCTCGATCCGTATTCCGTGGGTCTCCTCGCCGAAGGGCAAGCGTATCGAAGCCCGCTTCCCCGACCCCATGGGCAACCCCTATCTGACCTTCACCGCCCTGCTGATGGCCGGTCTGGACGGGATCGAGAACCAGATCGATCCGGGCGGCCCCGCCGACAAGAACCTCTACGATCTGCCGCCGGAAGAGCGCGGCTCGATCCCCGAGGTCTGCGGCTCGCTGAAGGAAGCCCTGGACAGCCTCGACAAGGACCGCGCCTTCCTCAAGAAGGGCGGCGTCATGGATGACGACTTCATCGACAGCTACATCGAGCTGAAGATGGAAGAGGTCGCGCGTCTGCAACTGCACCCGCACCCGGTCGAGTTCGACATGTACTACAGCTGCTGATGGATCACGGCGGGGCCTCGGCCTCGCCGGACAGTCAGATGCATTCCGGCCGGGACGACACTGTCGCTCCCGGCCGGTTCGTTTTCGGAGGCGCGTTTGAAACCGTTGAACTGGCTTCGGGGCCTCCTGCCCGCCTCTCTCGTCGGCCCGCGCCCGATCCCCCTGAAGGCCCTGCGCCGAATGGATGCGGAGACCCTGCTGCGCCGCAGCCGGGCGATGGCGAGCGCGGTCTATGTCGGGGATCGCACGGTCCTGTGCCGGGTGCTCAGCCGTTATCGCCTTTACGTCGCCTCGGACGACGTCGGCTTCGGCGTTCACGTCATGCTGGACGGGCTGTGGGAGGGCTGGCTGACGGCCTTCATGGCGCGGCGGATCACGCCCGGGATGCGCATCGTCGATGCGGGCGCCAACCACGGCTACTACACCCTGCTTTTCGCCCATCTGACGGGCTCGGAAGGACGGGTCGCGGCGATCGAGCCCAATCCCCGGCTGGCCGGCCTGATGCGCCGCTCCCTCTACGCCAACGGCTTCCAGACCCGCGTCGAGCTGTTCGAAAAGGCGGCGGGCTCCGAGGACGGCGCTGTCCTGCACCTCAGCGTGCCCGACCATGAGCCCAAGAACGGCCATCTGGTCGGCGAGGCCGCGCCCGGAACCGTCGCCGTCGAGACCGCGCGGCTGGAAACCCTGCTGGCCGACTGGCCGCGCGTGGACTTCATGAAGGTGGACGTCGAGGGCCATGAGGAGGCCTTCCTCGACGGCGCCTGGGCGATCATCCAGCGCGACCGGCCGATGCTGGTGCTGGAGTTCAACGCCCTGCGCTCAGCCGACCCGGCCGGACTTCTGGACCGGCTGGAGGCGGTCTATGGCCGAATCAGCGTCATCGGCCGCGACAGTCGCGCGACCCCGGCGGACCGGATGCGCCTGCTCGACACGCGTCGGGTCGATGACTGGATGCTGTTCCTGGAGCCCTGACCGGCCTCGGCGCGGCTTCAGGCCACCTTGGCGTCGCGGGCCAGCATGCGGTCGATGGCCTCGGCCTCGACCGGACGGCTGAAGTAGAAGCCCTGGATGTCGCCGCAGCCGACGATGGCCAGCCGGTCGACCTGGGCCCGGGTCTCGACGCCTTCGGCCAGCACCTTCAGATCCAGGGCCTCGGCCATTTCCACGATGGCCCGGACGATGGCGTCGCTCTCGGGCTGCATGCCCAGATGGGTGACGAAGGACCGGTCGATCTTGATCTTGTCGATCGGGAACCGCTTCAGATAGCCGAGGCTGGAATAGCCGGTGCCGAAGTCGTCGATGGCCAGGGTGAAGCCCATCTTCCGCACCGCCTTCAGCGTCTCATAGGTCGCCGGATCGTCGGACAGCAGGACGCTCTCGGTGATCTCGATCTCCAACGCCCGGGCCGAGGCGCCGGTCTCGGTCAGCAACCCCTGCAGCAGGCCCACCAGATCACCGGCCTGGACCTGGGTGGCGGAGATGTTGATGGCGGTGCGGATGGTCGGCCAGCGCCGGCTGTCGATGAAGGCCTGCTTCAGGGCGAAGCGATCGACCACCTCGGACAGGCCGCAGTTCTCGGCCAGGGGCACGAAGACCGAGGGCGAGATGACGCCGCGCACCGGGTGAGCCCAGCGCATCAGGGCCTCGACCCCGGTGATCACGCCCCGGGAATTGATCTGGGGCTGGTAGGACAGGGTCAGGCTGCCGGCGCCGGGCGCGCCGGACAGGGCCGCTCTCAGGTCGGCCTCCAGCGCCTTCCTCTCACGCAGTTCGCTGTCCATGGCCGGATCGAAGGCGCGCCAGCCGTTGCCGCCCTGTTTGCGGGCCGCGGCCATGGCCAGACGGGCGCGACGCAGGCCCTCCTCCGGCCGACCGTCCGCGGCGCCCCAGAAGGCCACGCCGATGGAGGCGGCGATGACGGTGTCCTTCGACGCCGCCTCGCAGGGGGCGGCCAGCAGGCGGATCAGCTGGCCGGCGACACCCTCGGCCTTGGCCGGGGTCAGGTCACGCCAGTGGATGGCGAAGACGCCGTCGGCGATGCGCGCCACGGTGTCGGTCTCGGGACAGACGGTGGCCAGCCGCTTCGATAGCTCGGCGATCACCCGATCGCCCACGTCATGGCCGAGGAAGTCGTACAGCTCCTCGAACTGATCCAGACCGATGCAGAAGACGCCGACGCGGGCGTCGTCCGGCAGATCGGCCATCCGGTCCAGCAGCAGGGATTTGGTCGGCAGGCCCGTGACCGGGTCGTGGGTCGCGGAATAATGGGCCCGGGCCTCGCTCATCCGCAGGCCGCCCGCGCTCTTGCGGATCTGCCGGAACAGGATCAGTCCGGCGGCGCCCAGGCCGATGGCGATGGTGGTGACCAGGTTGCGGTCCGCCGGATCGCCCGTCGCCACCAACAGCAGAACGACCATCAGGGCCATCACCGACAGGGCGGCGGCCGTGCTGAGGATATCCAGCGGCTGGCGGGCGGGAACAGGGCTCACGGCGGATCCTGACAGAACATCGTCAGGTTGCCCGCCAAACCTTGGCAAGCCGTAAAGACCGCAAGTCTCTGCCCGCCCTGGGAAATTCCGGCGGCGGCGCGAGGATCAGGCCGTCACGATGTCCGAATCGTCCTTCGGCCGGCGGAACTCGATGATGCGCACGCACCAGATCGAGATCTCGTAGAGCAGGACCAGAGGCACGGCGAGCATCAGCTGGCTGATGGGATCGGGCGGCGTGACCACGGCGGCGACCACGACCACCCCGACGATGGCGTAGCGGCGGCTGGCGACCATCAGCTTCGAGCTCAGCAGCCCCGTCATCCCCAGAAGGGTCGTCACGACCGGCAGCTGGAAGCACAGGCCGAAGGCCAGCAGCAGCGAGGTCACCAGGTTCAGATACTCCGACACCTTGGGCAACAGGGCGACCGAGACGGTGTCCGAGGTGATCTGCTGGCTCAGCGAGAACCACATCACGAACGGCAGCATGACGAAGTAGACCAGGGCCGCGCCCAGAACGAACAGCAGGGGCGCCGCGATCAGGAACGGCAGGAAGGCGCCGCGCTCGTTGCGATAGAGGCCCGGGGCGACGAAGCGGTACAGCTGCCAGGCGATCACCGGGAAGGCCAGGACGATGGCGCCGAAGCCCGCCAGCTTCATCTTGGTGAAGAGGATCTCCAGCGGCGCGGTGTAGATCAGCTGGGTCGAGGCGGCGGTGACGTGGGGCATGGGCTCCAGACCCATGGTCACCAGGATCAGGTCGAACGGCGACACATGATGGCCGCCCGCCTTCGCCGCGGCCTCGGCATGCAGGGCGGCGGCCGCCGCGAACGGCTTGACCAGGAACACATACAGCGGCCCGGCGAAATAGAAGCAGACCAGGAAGCCCAGCACGAAGGCGACCACGCAGACGATCAACCGCCCGCGCAGCTCGATCAGATGGTCCATCAGGGGCGCGCGCGACGCCTCGATCTCGGTCTCGTCCCGTTCGTAGGTCATAGGTCGAGCTTGCTGTTACGCGGGGCGCGGGGCGCGGCCTTCGCAGCCGGGGCCTTGGCGGCGGAGGCCTTCGCCTTCGTCGCCGGAGCCTTGGCCGCGGCGGCCTTGGCGGGCGCGGATTTGGCGGTGGCCTTGCGTTTCGGGGCCGGTTTGGCGGCGACCGGCTCGGCCAGAGGCGGGGTCGCCACCGGCATCATCACCGGCTCGCCGTCGGGCCATTCCGAAGCGGTGGGCGCCGTGACGGGCCCGGCGACCGTCTCGGGCACGACCGGCGTCTCGGCGAACAGGGGCTTGTCGAACTCGTCCTTCACGCCCTGGAAGGTCGACTCGACCGCACGGACGGGATTGTTCTGGCCGGTGCGCAGGGCCTCGACCTCCTTGCGGAGCTCATCCAGTTCGGACTGGCGCGCCATCTCGTCGAAGCTGGCGCGGAACTCATTGGCCATGCCGCGCGCCTTGGCGACGACCTTGCCCAATTGGCGCAGCAGCCCGGGCAGACGCTCGGGTCCTACGACCACAAGCGCCACCAGGCCGATGATGAACCACTCGCTGCCCCCGATACCGGGACCCAGACCGCCCATGCTTTAAGGCTCTTTCAGTTCTGGCGGCGACTAGCGCTTCAGCTCTTCTTTTTCGGCGTCGGTGCGCGGCAGGCTGGACACGCCGTCCGAGGGACCGTCCTTCTTGTCGTCGTCTTTCAGGCCTTCGCGGAAGGCTTTGATGCCCTTGGCCGCGTCGCCCATGATGTTGGACAGCTTGCCGCGTCCGCCGAACAGAACGACGACGATCAGGGCGACGATCGCCCAATGCCAGATGCTGATGCTGCCCACGGCGGCGTCTCCTAAAGG
This sequence comes from Brevundimonas sp. UBA986, assembly GCA_002292165.1. Lineage (GTDB taxonomy): Bacteria > Pseudomonadota > Alphaproteobacteria > Caulobacterales > Caulobacteraceae > Brevundimonas. The sequence goes on along the minus strand of DBBK01000044.1, from coordinate 4,054 downwards.
GTCCGGATTCGGCCCCGTAACAAATCTTCTGGCGCCATATAGGCTATTGCTTGGCGGTGCGGCAATCGACGCTGTAGTCACACCGCGATGAACGCCCCCTCAAATCACGTGATCATCCACACCGACGGCGCCTGCAAGGGCAATCCGGGCCCCGGCGGCTGGGGGGCCATTCTCCAGGCGGCGGGCAAGACCAAGGAGATGTCGGGTGGCGAACCGCTGACGACCAACAACCGCATGGAGCTGATGGGCGCCATCATGGCGCTGGAGGCCCTGACGCGGCCCTGCGAGGTCGATCTGCACACCGACAGCAAATATGTGCTCGACGGCATCACCAAATGGATCCCGGGCTGGAAGTCGCGCGGCTGGCTGACGGCGGACAGGAAGCCGGTCAAGAACGACGACCTGTGGAAGCGGCTCGACGCCGCCCGCACGAAGCACAAGGTCAAATGGCACTGGGTCAAGGGCCACGCCGGCCACCCGCTCAACGAGCGCGCCGACGAGCTGGCCAACCGCGGTATCGCCGAGATGAAGGCGGCCGCGCGAGTGCGCCCCTAGGCCGCCCGCACCTTCAGGCCCGAACCGGTCGTCCTTTCGACCACCACGCTGTCGCCGACCATGGGGGGCTCGCCCTCGATCTCGGCGGGCCATTCGGCGCCCGAGACGAAGACCCGGCCGTGGCCGCCGACAAAGGCCGCGACGACCCGCGCCCGCTGACCGATCAGACGCTCGTCGCGGTCGTTGATGTCGGGGTGTTCGTCGGGATTGAGCCGCGCGACCAGACGGCGCGAGGCGAAGGTCGAGACCAGGGTCAGGACGGCGAACAGGGCCGCTTCCGCCGGGAAGCCGAGCTTCAGGCCCAGGGCGCAGACCACGGCCACCACACCCGCCGATACCGCCGGCCACAGCAGCCATTCGGTCGAGACGGCCGCCTCGATCCCCAGAAGGACCACCCCGACCGCCAGCCACAGCCAGAAGGGCTGGGCGGCGTATAGATCGAACAGGGTGCTCATGGCGTCACGCGCTCGGCGGCACGGCGCCGCCACGACGGGCGGGAGCCGGCGGGGTGGGCGGCGTCGGCCGCGACTGCTGGTCCTGCGCCAGGCCGACCAGCTGGCCGATGCCGGCGATGGTGCCGACCAGGCCGCTCATCTCGGCGGGGACGATGACCGTCTTCTGCGTCGGGTTGCGGGCCAGTTCGGCGAAGGCCTCAACATACTTCTGGGCGACGAAGTAGTTGATGGCGTTGACGTCGCCGCGGGCGATGGCCTCCGATACCATTGCAGTGGCTTTCGCCTCTGCCTCTGCGGCGCGCTCGCGGGCCTCGGAATCGCGGAAGGCGGCTTCCTTGCGTCCTTCGGCCTGAAGGATGGCCGACTGTTTGGCGCCCTCGGCGCGGGCGATGGCGGCCTGCTTCTCGCCGTCTGCCTCGGTGATCACGGCCCGCTTCTCGCGTTCGGCCTTCATCTGGCGCGCCATGGCGTTGGTGATGTCGGCGGGCGGGGTCAGGTCCTTGATCTCGATCCGGTTGACCTTGACGCCCCACGGCTCGGTCGCCGCATCGATGGTTGTCAGCAGGCGGCTGTTGATCGAGTCGCGCTGGAACAGCACCTCGTCCAACTCCATGGCGCCGACCACGGTCCGCAGATTGGTCATGCACAGCTGGGTGATGGCGTAGGGCAGGTTTTCGACCCGGTAGGCGGCCGAGGAGGCCTCCATCACCTGGATGAAGACGATGGCGTCGACCTTCACCATGGCGTTGTCCTTGGTGATGACCTCCTGCTGGGGCACGTCGAGGACCTGCTCCATCATGTTCATACGGCGGCCGACCCGTTCCACGAACGGGGTCAGGATGCTGATGCCGGGCTTGAGGGTCTTGGTGTAGCGGCCGAAGCGTTCGACCGTGAACTCGCGCCCCTGCGGCACGATCTTGATGACGCTGAACAGAAGGACGAAGGCGAAGATCACCACGAGGGCGATGGCGACATAACTCATGAAACAGTCTCCCTTATGGGGTCATCCTAGACCTTCGCCATAAGGCCCGCCACGGAAACCGGACGGCGTTCGACCGGTTTTCGACAACCTCAAGGTGATGATGCCGATGAACCGTCTGCGACTATTCATGGGCAGCCGATCCGCCGGTGTCGCCGCCGTCACGGGCAGCATGATCTTGATCGGGACCAACTACGGCGTCCCTCAGCCTGCCCAATCCTGCTCAAGTGGCGGGATCGTCGGGGGCTCCCCAGCCTTACCGATCCCCCAGTAAATCGACGTGATCCTGTCTGTGGCAATACGGGCGCGCTCGGCTGCAAGGCGCAAATCCATATAGGCGATTTTTCGGTCGCCCTTGACCTCGTTCCTGATGATCTCAATCGCTGTTTGGGTGGCGGCAGTGGCATCCATCAGGTGGAGCAAGAGCGGCACGACATCTCGGTCGAGCTCGTGCATCGGAAGCGCCTCAAGCAATCGATCGCAGCGGGCGATCCGCAATCGAAGAGGCGTGAGGTTGCGTATCGCCCAGTACTCGACCTCTTCGCGTGAAGCCAAATTGGCACCTGAGCCGATTTCCATGATTGTCCGCGCGGTAACGAAGGCCAGATCGCTGAGGCTGGCGAGAACGGAGAGACGCTGCCTCGTCTCACTCGCATTTCGATCATGATTGGTGATCAGCGCAGCAGCGACTATTGCACCGATGCTGCCGATTGCCTGAACGACTGCAGCCCCTACAACCACCCAAGCCGCAAGGTCTTGGTGCTGCCCCATGATTTCGACAGGAATCGGCCGCATAGCGCTGTTCATAGCACGTCGTTTTTCGAAAAGTGGACGTGAACTGGAGAGCGACCCCTCTTCCCGCGTGAGGCGCGCTGATCACTTCGACGCTGCGCGTGTCAGATCAACAGCTTCGCGGATGATCCTTCGCGTCTCGCTCCAGTCGATCAGGGCGTCAACTTCCCCGAGCGGCACGAACCGCGCCTCGGCCGCATCGTCACCCGCGACCGGCTCTCCGGACAGCCACCGGGCGGCGTAGTCGATCAGGACATAGTGCATTCCGGCCTCGGGGAAGATGCCGTCCACGACGTCGATCAGGCCGAGGAGCTCCGCCTCCACGCCCGTCTCTTCGCGCAGTTCGCGCACGGCGGCGTCGACGGCGCGCTCGCCCGGCTCGATCCGTCCGCCGGGCAGCGACCACTCCCCTGCCCGCGGCGGCTTGCCCCGGCGGATCAGCAGGACGTCCTGGCCCCGGATGCAGACGACGCCGACGGCGGGAATCGGAGGGGGCGGCGCAAAATCCATGCCCCAGCATAGCTTTCAGCTTCCGTCGCGTGCACGTTTTTGACAGAAGACGCCCATGACCGCGCCCCCTCCCGCCGCACTGGACGAACTCAAGGCCGCGCTCGGCCCGGCGGGCTGGAGCCAGGACCCGTTCACCCTCGCCCCGCACCTGACCGAATGGCGCGGACGCTGGACCGGCGAGACCCCGATCCTGCTGACCCCGGGCTCGACCGCGGAGGTGGCGAAGGCTGTAGCCATCTGCGCCGCCCACGGCGTGTCCATCATCCCCCAGGGCGGCAATACCGGTCTGGTCGGCGGCCAGATCCCCTATGGCGAGGTCCTGCTGTCCACCCGCCGGCTGCGCGCCGTGCGCGACGTGACCCCGCTGGACGACGCCATGACGCTGGAGGCCGGGATCACCCTGTTGGAGGCCCAGCAGCACGCCACGGCGGCCGACCGCTTCTTCCCGCTCAGCCTCGCGGCCGAGGGCACGGCGACCATCGGCGGGGTCATCTCGACCAACGCCGGCGGCACCCAGGTCCTGCGCTACGGCATGATGCGCGATCAGGTCCTCGGCATCGAGGCGGTCATGCCCAACGGCGAGATCTTCAACGGCCTGAAGCGGCTGCGGAAGGACAACACCGGCTATGATCTGAAGCAACTGCTGATCGGCGCCGAGGGCACGCTCGGCGTGGTCACGGCGGCGACGCTGAAGCTCTATCCGGTCATGCGCTCGCGCGCGGTCGCCATGGTCGCGCTGGAGACGGCGGCGGCCTCGGTCGAG
>DBBK01000125.1 GCA_002292165.1 Brevundimonas sp. UBA986 | reverse complement strand
CATCGTGGCCTTGTCGGTCTCGATTTCGGCGATCACATCGCCGGCCTTGACCACGTCGCCGGCCTTGACGTGCCACTTGGCCAGAACGCCCTCTTCCATCGTGGGCGACAGGGCGGGCATCAGGATGTCGGTCATCAGGAATTGCCTCCGGTCGGCGTGGTCGGCTCGGTCGCCGTCCCGATATTGTCGGCCTTGATCACGTCACTCATGCCCTGAAGGATACGGTGATAGGCCGCGCGTTCGTCATGTCCATGACGCACGGCATAGCCGTGGGCCATGTGCTTGGCGGCGATGGCGAGCAGCTCGCCGAACTGCAGCGGGTCCTTGAACGCCGGCTTCACCGACATCACTGGCTCCTTGTTGGACCACCACATGCGGATGATCTCGATGGCGTCCGGATCGCGTGCGACGCTCTCCGGAACGGTCAGCAGGAATTCCGCGGGCTCGCTCACGCCATCACCTGCTTCACGGCCGCGACGATCTTGTCCACGCCCGGCAGGGACAGGATTTCGAGGTTGGCGGCATAGGGCAGAGGTACGTCTTCCTGGTGCACGCGCAGCGGCGGGGCGTCCAGATAGTCGAAGGCGTGTTCTATCACCCGGGCCACGACCTCGGCGCCGACGCCCATCGGGCCCCAGCCTTCCTCGGCCGAGACCAGGCGGCTGGTCTTCTTGACGCTCTCGACGATGGTCTCGTGGTCCAGCGGACGCAGGGTGCGCAGGTCGATGACCTCGGCCGAAATGCCTTCCTCGGCCAGCTTCTCGGCGGCCTGGAGGGCGAAGCCGACCATGCGGGCGTGAGCCGTGATCGTGACGTCCGTGCCCTCGCGGCGAACCTTGGCCTTGCCGATCGGGACGATGTAGTCCTCGACCTCGGGCACGTCGAACTCGATGCCGTACATCATCTCGTGCTCGAGGAAGACGATCGGGTTCGGGTCGCGGATGGCGGCCTTGAGCAGGCCCTTGGCGTCGGCGGCGTCATAGGGGGCGACGACCTTCAGGCCGGGCACCTGGGCGTACCAGGCGGAATAGTCCTGGCTGTGCTGGGCGCCGACGCGGCTGGCGGCGCCGTTCGGACCACGGAACACGATGGGCGCGCGGATCTGGCCGCCCGACATGTACAGGGTCTTGGCCGCCGAGTTGATGATGTGATCGATGGCCTGCATGGCGAAGTTGAACGTCATGAACTCGACGATCGGCTTCAGGCCCGACATGGCGGCGCCGACGCCCAGGCCGGCGAAGCCGTGCTCGGTGATCGGGGTATCGACCACGCGGCGGTCGCCGAACTCCTGCAGCAGTTCGCGGCTGACCTTGTAGGCGCCCTGGTACTGGGCGACTTCCTCGCCGATCAGGAAGACGGCCTCATCGCGGCGCATCTCCTCGGCCATGGCGTCGCGCAGGGCGTCGCGCACGGTCGTCTTGACCAGCTTCGTGCCTTCCGGGAACTCCGGATCGCGAAGTTCCACCTTCGCGGCGGCGGGCGCGGCGGCCGGAGCCGCTTCAGCCTTGGGTGCTTCGGCGGGAGCGGCTTCGGCGGCAGCCGGAGCAGCAGGGGCCTTGGCGCCGGCGTCGTCGCCGGAGAGGCGGGCGATCAGGGCGTTGACCTTCACGCCTTCCGTGCCTTCCGGCACCAGGATTTCCAGCACCTCGCCCTCGTCAACGGCCTCGACTTCCATCGTGGCCTTGTCGGTTTCGATCTCGGCGATGACGTCACCGGCCTTGACGGTGTCGCCGGCCTTGATGTGCCATTTGGTCAGCGTGCCCTCTTCCATGGTGGGGGACAGCGCCGGCATCAGAATATCGGTCACGGATCAGGCCTCTACGTAGACGTCGGTGTAGAGCTCGGACGGATCCGGCTCCGGGCTCTCTTGAGCGAACTGCACGGCCTCGGCGACGATGGCCTTGATCTCGTTGTCGATCGCCTTCAGCTCGTCCTCGGTGGCCTTGGCCTCCTCCAGCAGCATCTTGACGTGATCGATCGGGTCGCGGGTCTTCTTCACCTCGTCGACCTCTTCCTTGGACCGGTATTTGGCCGGGTCGGACATGGAGTGACCGCGATAGCGGTAGGTCTTCACCTCGAGGATGAAGGGGCCCTCGCCCGCACGGGCGCGGGCCACGGCGCGTTCGACCGCATCCTTGACCGCCAGGACGTCCATGCCGTCGACCTGCTCGCCCGGGATGCCGAACGAGGCGCCGCGCATATAGAGTTCGGTCGTGGACGACGAGCGCTCGATGCTCGTGCCCATGGCGTACTGGTTGTTCTCGATGATGTAGATGGCCGGCAGCTTCCACAGCTGGGCCATGTTGAAGCTCTCGTAGACCTGACCCTGGTTCGAGGCGCCGTCGCCGAAATAGACGAAGGCGACCGAGTCATCGCCGCGATACTTGCCGGCGAAGGCCAGGCCGGTGCCCAGCGCCACCTGGGCGCCGACGATGCCGTGACCGCCGTAGAAGCCGGTCGGCACGTCGAACATGTGCATCGACCCGCCCTTGCCCTTGGACGAACCGCCGATGCGGCCGGTCAGCTCGGCCATCACTTCCTTGGGGTCCATCCCGGCGGCCAGCATGTGGCCGTGGTCGCGGTAGCCGGTGATGATCTTGTCGTGACCCTGTTTGACGCTCTCCTGAACGCCGACGGCCACGGCCTCCTGACCGATGTACAGGTGGCAGAAGCCCCCGATCAGCCCCATGCCGTACAGCTGGCCGGCGCGCTCCTCGAAGCGGCGGATCAGCACCATTTCGCGATAGTAGCGAAGCAGGTCTTCCTTGGACGCGGTCGGCGTATTGGGGATCTTGTCGGTCTTTGCCGCGGGTTTCGCGGCGGTCTTCGCGGAGGGGGCTTTCGCCATCCGGCATCTCCCGGCTAGAGCCCCGAAGAACCACACTGGCTTCAGGGCTTCTTATCGTTACGGAAAGCGGCTTTAGCAGCCTTCGATCGCATAACGCAAAGCGAGCCGGTCCGGCTGTAACAATAGTTCAGGAAGCCATAACTTTTGCGCCCGAGGCCGCCGGGGCGGAAACAGGGATCACATAGTCACGCGGGTCGGCGAAACCGAGCACCACGCGGGCCCGCTCCTCGAGCAGGTCTCGCGACAGGCTATTGGTTCGCAGATAGCGGGCCCGGACCTCGAGGTCGGCGCGCTTATGGCTAAGCTCGGTGAGTTCGGCCTCGCGCTGGGCCAGTAGCGTATCCCGGGCGTGGCCGCTGAGCAGGCCCCGCTCCCCGGTCATCGCCTGAACGCCCAGGTAGGCGAACAGCAGAAACAGGAATGCGGACAGGGAATACGGTTTCATCCGTTCGGGCAATGCGAACGCTCCTTCTGAGCGTGGGTACAGTTGACCGATCATCACCGAAAATGCCTAACAAACGGTAGCTTGACCATAAGTTCGTAACCTTTGTTTCAATCGTGAAACCGGGATTCGACGAACGGGTGACGACCGGCTGAAGTCGGCAGTCTAACGCAAACAGACCCGCCGGTCGGGGCTGCCGACGGGCGGGTCTGTGGAGGAACGGCGTCAGGTAGTGGACAGGCCGCGAGCGGCCTCCCCTTCTCCTTTTATTTCAGCAGCATGCCGTCGCCGTAATAGGCGCCCTGGTCGCCCAGCATCTCTTCGATGCGGAGCAGCTGGTTGTACTTGGCCGTGCGGTCCGAGCGGGCCAGGGAGCCCGTCTTGATCTGTCCGCAGTTGGTGGCGACGGCCAGGTCGGCGATGGTCGAGTCCTCGGTCTCGCCAGAACGGTGGCTCATCACCGAGGTGTAGCCCGCGCGGTTGGCCATATCGACCGCATCCAGCGTCTCCGAAAGCGTGCCGATCTGGTTGACCTTGATCAGGATCGAGTTGGCCAGGCCTTCGCCGATACCGGCGGCCAGACGGGCCGGGTTGGTCACGAACAGGTCGTCGCCGACCAGCTGGATGCGGTCGCCCAGACGCTCGGTCAGCAGCTTCCAGCCGTCGAAGTCGTCCTCCGCGCAGCCATCCTCGATCGAGACGATGGGGAAGCGCTCGCACAGGTCGGCTAGGTAGCCGACCATGCCGTCGGCGTCGAAGGACTTGCCCTCGCCGGTCAGCTCGTACTTGCCCTTCTTGAAGAACTCGGTCGAGGCGACGTCGAGGCCCAGATGGAAGTCCTCGCCGGCCAGATAGCCGGCCGACTGGCCCGCCTTGGTGATGAAGCTGAGCGCTTCCTCGGCCGAGGCCAGGTTGGGGGCGAAGCCGCCCTCGTCGCCGACGTTGGTGTTGTGACCCGCGTCCTTCAGGGCCTTCTTCAGGGCGTGGAAGATCTCCGAGCCCATGCGCAGGGCTTCGGAGAAGCTCTCGGCGCCGGTCGGCAGGATCATGAACTCCTGGATGTCGATCGGATTGTCGGCATGCATGCCGCCGTTGATGATGTTCATCATCGGGGTCGGCAGGACGCGGGCCGAGACGCCGCCGACGTAGCGGTAGAGCGGCAGGCCGGCCGAGATGGCGCTGGCCTTGGCGACCGCCAGGGAGACGCCGAGGATGGCGTTGGCGCCCAGGCGGCCCTTGTTCTCGGTGCCGTCCAGGGCGATCATCGCCTCGTCGATGCGGCGCTGGTCTTCCGCGTCCATACCCGACAGGGCGTCGAAGATCTCGCCGTTCACGGCGTCGACCGCGTTCTGGACGCCCTTGCCGCCCCACAGGCCCTTGTCGCCGTCACGCAGCTCGACGGCCTCGTGCGCGCCGGTCGAGGCGCCCGAGGGCACGGCGGCGCGGCCGAAGGAGCCGTCTTCCAGGGTCACATCGACCTCGACGGTCGGGTTGCCACGGCTGTCGAGGATCTGGCGGGCGACGATGTCGGCGATGTCGGTCATTTAGGCGCGGCTCTGACGGCTGATTTCGGGAATGCCTCGGGGTTTAGCCCGCGACCGCCGAAACTCAAACCCGGAAGCGCTTCTGTGACAGATGAGAGCGCCTTAGCCGCAACTTTCGGCCAGCTGGATCGAGGGTCCGCCCGCATGGACCGCCGTGACCTTGCCGTCGGCGCCGACCTCATAGCGGACGCCCCGCGCCTCGGGATCGGCGACATATTGGGTCGAGCCGCCCTTCGACCAGACATAGAGATCCTGAGCGGGCGCCGGTTCGTACTTGGCCGGCTGGACGATGACGCCGCCGCCGTAGGTCGCCTTGATCGTCGCCGCGTCCGAGCCGACGCCGAAGCCCTTGGCCGTCTTCACCGTCGCCCCCTCGTGCAGGCTGATGCGGGTGACGCGCCCCTGCTCGGCCATGACCACCAGGCCGACCGGCGCGCGCGACGGGTGGAAGATGTTGCAGCCGGACGGGTCCGCGATCGGGGTGTCGGACATGCCCGACAGGGCCTGGACCTCGCCGACGGTCTGGCCGATGCGAATCGCCCCGATGCCGTCCGGGGTCAGCAGATTCGGATCGACGGGGGCCTCCATGACCGGCGGTCGGGCCACGGGGGCCTCGGCCTTCTCCGCCGGCTTCGACCGGTCGCAGGCCTCCAGGGCCAGAACGGGCGCGAGGACGGCAAGGGTGGTCAGGACGACGGCGCGGCGAATCATGGGCAGGGCTCCGGAGATCGAAGCCGGACTGTAACGCACGAAAACGGCGCGCGAGGCTATCGCGCGCCGTTCAAATCTCGGTCAACCGCCTCAGCGGTCAAACGCCTGAAAAGACTAGTCTTCCTTGGGCGTCAGAACCTGACGGCCACGGTAGGTGCCGGTCTTCAGGTCGATGTGGTGCGAGCGGCGCAGCTCGCCCGTGTCCTTGTCCTCGGTGTAGGCGTTCGAGGTCAGGGCGTCGTGGGCGCGGCGCATGTTGCGACGCGAGGGGGATACTTTGCGCTTCGGAACAGCCATGTCCGTCTCAATCTCAGGGCTCGGCGCTCCCGGAGGGGAAACGCGAAAAACAGAAGCGGCGGCCCATCGGTGAGCCGCCTGCGAGCGGGGGCTTATGCCGGAACACGCCCGAAGTTTCAAGAGGCTGTTTCGCCTCTCAGGAAGCCTGACCGATCAGCCGCTCCGCGACCGCCTCGCCGATGGCGAGCGAACTGGTCAGGCCGGGGCTTTCGATGCCGAACAGGGCCATCAGGCCTTCGATGCCATGGTCCTCGGCGCCGCGCAGCTGGAAGTCGGGCTGGGGCTCACCCGGGCCGTGCAGCTTGGGCCGGATGCCGGCGTAGTCGGGCGTCAGGGCGCCGTCGGGCAGGCCCGGCCAGAAGCGGCGGATATAGCGGGCGAACTCCTCCGCCTTGGCCGGATCGACGGAATAGTCCTCGGTCTCGACATAGACGAGATCCGGTCCGAACACGGCCTGACCGCCCAGATCCTTGCGGTAATGGGTGCCCAGCGCCCCGGCGATGGGCGGCGGATAGATCAGCCGGTCGAACGGCGCCTTGCCGGTCAGGCGGAAGTAGACGCCCTTGCCGAAATGGCCCGCCGGGATGCGGTCGGCGGGGAAGCCCTCGATCAGGCCGGCGACAGCTTGCGCCTGCAGCCCGGGCGCGGTGACCAGAAGGCGGGTGGTGAGCGTGGCGCCGCCCTCGCCTCCCGCCGTGATCGTGAAGCCGCCGCCCGGCAGGGGCTCGGCCCGCTCGAAGGGCGTCGACAGGACGACCGAGCCGCCCGCGTCCTCGATCTCGCCCTCAAGGGCCAGCATATAGTCGTGGCTTGCGAACAGGCCGCTCTCGGGCGACAGGATGGCCGCATGGGCGTTCAGCGCCGGCTCCATGGCCCGCGCCTGGGCGCCGGTCAGATGCTCCAGTCCCTCGACGCCGTTGGTCGTGGCCTGCCGGAAGATCTGCTCGATGTGCTCGACCTCGCCCTCCTCCGTCGCCACGACCAGCTTGCCGCAGCGCCAGTGGTCGATCTTGTGGCTCTCGAGGAAGGCATAGAGCGCCCGGCGGCCCTCGACGCAGAACTTCGCCTTCAGGGAGCCGGTCGGATAGTAGAGGCCGCCGTGGATGACCTCGGAGTTCCGCGAGGAGACGCCCTGGCCGATATGGCCTTCCTTCTCCAGCACCAGAACGGTCAGGCCGCGCTTCGCCAGCGCCCGTCCGCAGGCCAGGCCCACGGCCCCTGCCCCCACCACGGTCGCGTCGAAGTCGAAGGCCATGGTCATCCGTACCTGCGTTTCGCCTCGGCCTCGAAGCTGGAGATCAGCTTCGATACGGCCAGATCGAAGTTGGCGTTCAGCATGGCGTTCAGGATCGGGCTCCTGAAGGCGAAGTCGATCATGAACTCCAGCCGGGTCCCCTCGGGCACGGCATGGAAGTCCCAGCGGTTCTTGAGGTGTTTGAACGGCCCGCGGATCAGGCCGACCTCGACACGCGGCAGATTGCGGTCATGGCGCACCCAGGTCGAGAACCGCTCCTTCAGGAAGGAAAAGCCCACCTGGGCCTCGGCGTCCAGCAGGGTCACGCCCGGCGCCTCCTCGCGCGCGTTCCAGACGCGCATGGAGGTCACCCACTTCACGAACTCCGGATAGGCGCGCACGTCCGCCACCAGCGCGGCAAGCTGGGCGGGTTCGTAGGGCAGGATGCGGGTGACGCGGTGGAGAGCCAAACTCAGTCTGTCGGTCGGGGAGCGGCGACGCTCGGTGGATTGGGGGACAGGTGTTCCAGAACGTCGACCCCGTTGGTCATGCCGATAAACAGCACGCACCAGAATGCCAATGGCAGAAGCTCGGCCGCAATGAAGATGGCCGCCAGCTGAGGCCGACCGGTCCTGCGCAGCACCAGGGCAATGAGGGCGATCCCGACCACGACGGCGACATAGGTCAGCCAGACCGGGTTGGCGCTCAAGGGCAGAGGCCCGGCCGCCAATGTCGTCAGCAGGGCGACATCGGCGAAGGCCGCGAAGAGCCCGATCCGGAACAGAAGGCTCCAGACCGGGGCGGCGTCAGCCCTCAACGCTTGTTCTGGCCTTCACGCGCCGCCTTGAGCCGGGCGAAGTCGTCGCCGGCGTGGTGCGAGGAGCGGGTCAGGGGCGAGGACGAGACCATCAGGAAGCCCTTGGCCCGGGCGATCGCCTCATAGGCCTTGAACTCTTCCGGCGTCACGAACCGCTCGATGGCTGCGTGCTTGCGGGTCGGCGCCAGGTACTGGCCGATGGTGATGAAGTCGACGCCGGCGGAGCGCATGTCGTCCATGACCTGCATGACCTCCTCCTTGGTCTCGCCCAGACCGACCATGATGCCGGACTTGGTGAACTGGTTGGGGTCGCGCTCCTTGACCATCTGCAGCAGACGCAGGGAGTGGAAGTAGCGGGCGCCGGGCCGGATCTTCAGATACAGGCGCGGCACGGTCTCCAGGTTGTGGTTGAAGACGTCGGGCTTGGCGTCGATCATCACCTCGGCCGCGCCGTCCTTGCGCAGGAAGTCGGGCGTCAGGATCTCGATGGTGGTGTTCGGGGCCTGCAACCGGATCTGGCGCACCACCTCGGCGAAGTGGGCGGCGCCGCCGTCCGACACGTCGTCGCGGTCCACCGAGGTGATGACCACATGGTTCAGGCCCATCTGCTGCACGGCCAGACCGACCTTGCCGGGCTCTTCCGGGTCCAGCGGCTGGGGCAGGCCCGTCTTGACGTTGCAGAAGGCGCAGGCGCGCGTGCAGGTGTCGCCCATGATCATCAGGGTGGCGTGCTTCTGGCTCCAGCACTCGCCGATGTTCGGGCAGGCGGCTTCCTCGCAGACCGTCACCAGTCCCTTGGAGCGGACGATCTCCCTGGTCGCATTGTACTGGCCCGAGCCGGGCGCCTTGACCCGCAGCCAGTCGGGCTTCTTCAGCACCGCCGATTCCGGGCGGTTCTGCTTCTCGGGGTGACGCAGGGCGGAGGGCGACGTCTTCAGGGTGTCGATCAGGGTGACCATGGCCGGTATTTCGGCTTTCCGGGCCCGGAAGGCAAGGCTGGCGCCCAGCACAAGCGGTTTCAGCGCCTGTCAGACGGGAACGCCTTCACGCGACGTAACTTATCTTTTCAAGCGGGACCGGGAGCACTAGGTTCCGCCGCCTGATGCGAGGAGGTCGTTCGAGCCTCCCGGAGGAGATTACCGCTTGCCGTTCGCCCCGAACTCCAGCGCCCTTAAGCCGGCCGCCTATGAAGAGACCCTGTTCGACGCCCTGATCGCGGCGCGGGCCCGCTTCGGCGACAAGGAGATCCTGGAGGACCAGGACCGCAAGCCCCTCACCTACACAGGCCTGATCCGCGCCGCCTTCGTGCTGGGCCGCAAGATCGCCGCCATGACCGAGCCGGGCGAGCGGGTGGGCGTGCTGCTGCCGTCGTCTATGGGAGTGGTGGTCACCTTCTTCGGCCTGCACGCCTTCGGCCGCGTGCCGGTGATGCTCAACTTCACGGCCGGCGAGGCCAATCTGAAGGCGGCCCTGGCCACCTCGGGCGTCAAACGCATCCTCTCGGCCAAGCGCTTCATCCAGCAGGCCAAGCTGGAAGAGCTGACCGACGCCCTCGGCAAGGTCGCCGAGATCACCTGGCTGGACGACGTCCGCGCCACCATCGGACTGGCCGACAAGCTGTTCGGCCTGGCCGCCGGCATCGCGCCGAAGCGCTTCCGCACGAAGACCGACCCGGACGGCCCGGGCGTGGTCCTGTTCACCTCCGGCAGCTTCGGCGCGCCCAAGGGCGTGGTCCTCAGCCAGAAGAACCTGGTCGCCAACGCCCGTCAGGTGGCGCTGCACATCGACCTCAAGCCGGAGTGGGTGATGTTCAACCCGCTGCCGACCTTCCACTCCTTCGGCCTGACGGGCGGGGTCATCCTGCCGCTGCTGCAGGGGATGAAGGCGTTCGAATATCCCTCGCCGCTGCACGCCAAACAGATCACCGACCTGCTGCCGCAGGTGAAGGCCTCGATCCTGTTCGCGACCGACACCTTCCTGAACCAGTACGCCCGGGTCGCCGAGCCCGATGACTTCGCGACGCTGGAGTTCGCCGTCGCCGGGGCCGAGAAGGTCCGCGACGAGACCCGGCACATCTTCAACACCAAGTTCGGCGGCGTGGCCCTGCTGGAAGGCTATGGGGCGACGGAGGCCGCCCCGGTGGTCGCCGTGAACCACCCCGATCGCAACCGGCCGGGCTCGGTCGGCCAGATCCTGCCGGGCATCGAGTACCGCATCGACGAGGTCCCCGGCATCACCGGCGGCGGGCGGCTGTACCTGCGCGGCCCGAACGTCATGGAGGGCTATATCTCGCCCGAGGACCCGGAGGCGCTGGATCCGCTGCACGAGGGCTGGCACGACACGGGCGACATCGTCGATATCGACGACGAGGGCTATGTCACCATCCTCGGCCGGGTGAAGCGCTTCGCCAAGATCGGCGGGGAGATGGTCTCCCTGACCGCCGTCGAGGGTCTGGCCTCGGCCGTCTGGCCCGACAACCGCCACGCGGTGGTCGCCATCGCCGACAGCCGCAAGGGCGAGAAGCTGGTGCTGGTCACCGACAACGCCGCCGCCACCTCGGGCCGCCTGTCAGAATGGGCCCGCGACCACGGCGCCCCCGAACTGGCGGTCCCCAAGAAGATCATCACCGTCGCCGAGGTCCCGGTGCTGGGCACCGGCAAGACCGACTATGTCGCCATCCAGAAGATGGTCGAGGCGGCTTAGGGCCAAGATCCTCCCCCATCGGGGGAGGTGGCGCGGCGCGCTTG
>DBBK01000143.1 GCA_002292165.1 Brevundimonas sp. UBA986 | reverse complement strand
CCAGGGTCTTGATCGAGGGGGGGCGGGCGCTGAGGGCCATGTCGGGATCTCCCTCGACCTTGCCGAAGGCGGCCTCGATGTCGTCGGTGCTGGACGGCTTGGCGAGATAGTGAGAGGCGCCCAGTTTGATGGCCTCGACCGCCGTCGCGATGCTGGCGAAGCCGGTCAGGACGACGATCGTCGTCGCCGGATCGGCCGCGTGCAGGGTCTGGACGCAGGTCAGGCCCGAGGCCCCGCCCGCCAGCTTCAGATCGACCACGGCATAGGCCGGTTTGTGAACCTCCAGCACCGTGACCAGTTCGTCGTGGTTGGCGGCGGTGACGACGGTGTAGTCGCGGCGCTCGAACGACCGCTTCAGGGTGCGGGCGAAGGCCTCGTCGTCCTCGACCAGGACCAGCAGCTTGTCGGACGACATCAGGAGGCCTTTCCGGGCAGGGCGATGGCCGACAGGGGCAACCGCAGGACGACCACCGCGCCGCCATCCTTGCGGTTGCGGGCCTCGACCCCGCCGCCCAGCTTGCGCAGGACATTGACCAGAAGGAAGAGGCCCAGACCGGCGCCGGGCCGGGTCTTGGTGGACTGATAGGGCTGGCCGAAGCGGTTCAGGACGGCATCGGCGAAGCCCGAGCCGTTGTCGCTGACGGTGATCGACAGATCGTCCTCGGGACGCTCGGCCAGGATGACGATATCGCTCGCGCCGGCCTCGGCGGCATTGTCCAGCACATTGACCAGGACCTGCAGCAGGGCCGGGTCGGAGACGACGTTGACGTCCTCGCCGAGGGCGTCCCGCAGGGTGACCGCCACGCCCGGCCGGGTCGGCTGCCAGCCGGCGATCAGGTCGTTGATCAGGGCGCGGGGGGTGGTGACGACCGGGTCCTGACCGCGCGCCTCGCCGGCCGACATCAGGATGCCGGTGACGATGGATTTGCAGCGCTCGACCTCGGCCTGCATGTCGGCGATGTCCTGCGACAGCTCCGGATCGGCCTTGATGGTCGGCATGCGCCGCCAGTCGCCGAGGATCACGGCCAGCGACGACAGGGGAGTGCCCAGCTCGTGCGCGGCGCCGGAGGCTAGCAGGCCCATGCGGACGATGTGATCCTCCTCCGCCTCGCGCTGACGCATCTCGGCCAGATAGGAATCCCGGGCCCTCAGGTTGCCGCTGATCCGGGTCACGAAGACGACCAGCAGGAAGGCGATCAGGCCGAAGCAGACGAGGCTGCCCTGCAGATACAGGCTGAAGTCATTGTCCTGCAGCCGCTCCGGCAGCAGCAGCGGGCGATGCACGGCCAGCAGCAGCAGGGAGCAGAGCATGGTCACCCCGACCATCAGCCAGGCCGACAGGGGCCTGAGCAGGACCGAGGCCAGCACGACCTGGAGCAGGAACAGGGGCGTGAAGGGGTTGGCGGCGCCGCCGCTGAGATAGAGCTGCCAGGTCAGGGCCGCGACGTCGACCAGCAGCGACAGGACCAGCTCGCCCTCGGAGACGTGCGGATGCAGCTTGAGCCGCTGCAGGCCCAGGATGTTGAAGGCCAGAAGGGCGAGGGGGGCGGCGAGGATCAGCCCCAGCGGCAGGGTGACCTTCATGCCGAAGTGGACGACCAGGATGGCCAGGATCTGACCGGCGACGGCGATCCAGCGCAGCTGGATCAACAGCTGCATATTGCGCCAGCCGGTCGAGGCGGCGACGTCGGCGTTGCGGTCGCGCCAGACGCCGAGACCGGCCAGTTTGCTCAGGGTCTCGGCCGCCACGGTCAGGCCTCGCCCGCGAAGGCGCGATCAGCCCAGGTTTGGCGCACGCGGCGCTCGTCCCAGGCCAGGAAGGCGCCGCCCGCCGTCAACATCAGGGCCAGACCGAACCAGGTCAGGGCATAGACCAGATGGCTGTTGGGGAAGCGGATCACCGTCAGCCCGCCCCTGGGCCAGCCGCCCGCGTTGGCCGTGGCGTCGGCGTCGATGAAGTAGGGGGCCACGTTCGTCAGGCCGCGTTTGGCTGCGATGGCGACGACGTCGCGCGAGCGCCAGCTGTCCGTCGCCGGAGCGTTGGCGCGCAGGAAGCCGCCCCTGGGCTCGGTGATGCGCAACAGGCCCTGAACCGTGGTCTCTCCGCTGATCTGGCCGGCCGCCCGGCTGTCGGGGTCGCGGCGATCCGTGGGCACATAACCGCGATTGACCAGAACAGTGAAGCCGGCGTCGGTCTTGAAGGGGGTCATGACCCAGAAGCCGGGGCCGTAGTCGGTGACCGCCTGGGTCAGGGTCTCTCGGTCGTTGTCGTAGCGGCCGCGCAGGGAGACGTGACGATACTGGTCGCTCTCGCGCGTCACCGTCGGCCAGCGGTCGGGACCCGGGGCGGGGACGGCGGGGGCGTGGACCCGGGCGTCGACCTGACGGATCAGGTCCTGCTTCCAGGTCAGGCGCTCGACCTGCCAGACGCCCAGGGCCACGAGCCCAAGGATCATCCCCGGAATCAAGACGCCGAGGACGGCCAGGGTCAGGGTCGACCTCGGCTTCCTCGGCGTATCGTGAGGCCCGTCGGGCATCAGCTGGTCCTGACGAACCCGGCTCAGGGCGCCGGGTTCATGTCCATGCCTTGCGGCATCATGTTGGTGTTCAGGTGGTACATGACCCACAGCGAACCGGTCAGGGCGATGACGACCAGGATCAGGGTGAAGATCAGGGCCAGGATGGTCCAGCCGCCCTCGGACTTGGCGTTCATGTGCAGGAAGAAGATCATGTGGACCACGATCTGGGCCACGGCGAAGGCCATGATGATCCCGCCGGTCAGCTGGGGCGCGAAGACGCCCGACATCACCAGCCAGAACGGAATGGCGGTCAGCACCACCGACAGGCCGAAGCCGATCAGATAGTCGCGCATCGAGCCGTGGGCGTGCCCATCATCGTGATGACCGTGGTCGTCATGGCCATGACCGTGATCGACGTCATGGGCATGGGTGTGGCCATGCGGTTCGACGGCGGCGGCGCTGACGGCGACGGACGCCTTGGGGGCGGCCGTCTTGCGGGCGGGGGCCTTTTTGGCGGCTGCCTTGGCGGGGGAGGGCTTTTGGGTCGGAGCCTTGCTCATCGCAGCATCCCCATCAGGTAGACGAAGGTGAAGACGCCGATCCAGATGACGTCGAGGAAGTGCCAGAACAGCGACAGGCACATCAGGCGGCGCTGGTTGGCGGGGATCAGGCCCTTCCAGCCGATCTGCACCATCAGGGTCACCAGCCAGATCAGGCCGAAGGTGACGTGCAGGCCGTGGGTGCCGACCAGGGTGAAGAAGGCCGACAGGAAGCCGCTGCGTTGCGGGGTCGCGCCCTCGTGGATCAGGTGCGCGAACTCATAGAGCTCGATGCCCAGGAAGCAGAGGCCGAAGACGCCGGTGATCGCCAGCCAGATCAGGGTCTGGGCGACGTTCTTGCGGACCATGGCCAGCATGGCGAAGCCATAGGTGATCGACGAGAACAGCAGCATGGCGGTGTTCAGGGCCACCAGCGGCAGCTCGAACAGGGCCTTGGGCCCCGGACCGCCGGCGTAGTTGCCGCCGATCACGCCGAACACGGCGAACAGCATCGCGAAGATGAGGCAGTCGCTCATCAGATAGAGCCAGAAGCCCAGCATGGTGCTGGAGCCCTCCGGATGGTGCGGCTCTTCCTTCAGGTGGAAGACGACCTCCTCGCCGGGGGCGAGGGTTTTCACAGCGCTCGCCATGGATCAGGCCTCCGCGGCCAGGGCGCGGGCCTTCGCCTCGGTCTCGGTCACTTCCGAGGCCGGGATGTAGAAGTCGCGCTTGTAGTTGAAGGTGTGGAAGATGGCGTAGCCGATGATGCCCACGAAGCTGATCGCGGCCAGCCACCACATGTACCAGATCAGACCCACGGCGCAGGCGACGCTGAAGCCCGCCAGGATGATGCCGGCGCCCGTGTTGGAGGGCATGTGGATGTCGCGGTAGCCGTCGACAGGCTTCTTGTAGCCGCGGTTCTTCATGTCCCACCAGGCGTCGGCGTCATGGATGACCGGGGTGAAGGCGAAGTTGTAGTCCGGCGGGGGCGAGGAGGTGGCCCACTCCAGGGTGCGGCCGCCCCACGGGTCGCCCGTCTTGTCGCGTAGCTTCTCGCGGTCGCGGATCGAGACGAAGAACTGCATCAGCATGGCGGCGATGCCGCAGGCCACCAGGGCCGCGCCGAAGCCGGCGATGATGAACCAGATCTGCAGCGAGGGGTCGTCGAAGACCCGCATGCGGCGCGTCACGCCCATCAGGCCCAGGACGTACAGGGGCATGAAGGCGAACCAGAAGCCGACGACCCAGAACCAGAAGGAGATCTTGCCCCACTTCTCGTCGAGCTTGAACCCGAAGGCCTTGGGCCACCAGAAATTGATGCCCGCGAACAGGCCGAACAGCACGCCGCCGATGATGACGTTGTGGAAGTGGGCGACCAGGAACAGGGAGTTGTGCAGGACGAAGTCGGCCGGCGGCACGGCCAGCAGCACGCCCGTCATCCCACCAATGGTGAAGGTGATCATGAAGGCGATGGTCCACATCATCGGCAGCTCGAAGCGGATCCGGCCCCGGTACATCGTGAACAGCCAGTTGAAGATCTTCGCTCCCGTCGGGATCGAGATGATCATGGTGGTGATGCCGAAGAAGGAGTTGACGCTCGCGCCCGAACCCATGGTGAAGAAGTGGTGCAGCCACACCAGGTAGGACAGGATGGTGATCACGACCGTGGCGTAGACCATGGAGGTATAGCCGAAGAGCTTCTTGCCCGAGAAGGTCGAGACGACCTCCGAGAAGATGCCGAAGGCCGGCAGGATCAGGATGTAGACCTCGGGGTGACCCCAGATCCAGATCAGGTTCACGTACATCATCGGGCTGCCGCCGAGGTCGTTCGTGAAGAAGTTGGTGCCGACGTAGCGGTCAAGACCCAGCAGGGCGAGGACGGCGGTCAGGACGGGGAAGGCGGCGACGATCAGGACGTTGGTGCACAGCGCGGTCCAGGTGAAGACCGGCATCTTCATCAGGCCCATGCCGGGCGCGCGCATCTTGACGATGGTCGCGATCAGATTGACCCCGGATAGCAGCGTACCGACCCCCGCGACCTGTAGCGCCCAGATGTAATAGTCGACCCCAACGTCAGGGCTGTAGGCCAGGCCCGACAGGGGCGGATAGGCCAGCCAGCCGGTGCGGGCGAACTCGCCGACGAACAGCGACATCATGACGATGACCGCGCCGCCCGCCGTCATCCAGAAGCTGAAGTTGTTCAGGAAGGGGAAGGAGACGTCGCGCGCGCCGATCTGCAGCGGCACGATGTAGTTCATCAGGCCGGTGACCATGGGCATGGCCACGAAGAAGATCATGATCACGCCGTGGGCGGTGAAGACCTGGTCGTAGTGGTGGGCGTTGAGGTAGCCCTCGGACCCGCCGAAGGCCATGGCCTGCTGCAGGCGCATCATGATGGCGTCGGCGAAGCCGCGCAGCAGCATGACCAGACCCAGGATCATGTACATGATGCCGATCTTCTTGTGATCGACGGTCGTGAACCACTCTTTCCAGAGGTAGGCCCAGAGCTTGAAGTAGGTGATCGCGCCCAGCAGGGCGACGCCGCCCAGGCAGACGACCGCGAAGGTCGCTACGAGAATGGGCTCGTGGAAGGGCAGGGCCTCGATGTTGAGGCGCCCGAAGACGAATTGGATGATCTTGTCGGCGGACATGGATGCGGTCCGATCAGGAAGCGGCCCGCGGCGCCGACGGCGCTGCGGGGCTGAAGGCGGCGGGAGCGGTCAAACCCGCGCCCAGCATGGGGGCGGAGCGGGTCAGATCGGCGGGCGAACCGAGCGAGGCCAGACGGGTCTGGGGCTTCGGTTCGGGGTCGGTGGGGGTGCACAGGGTGGCGACATAGGTCGGCGTCGGACCGAAGACGGCGCCGCGGCGCTCGGTCTTGTCATAGGTCAGGGCCAGCATGTTGTGCGCGCTCTCGATGTCGAGACCGCCCCTGGCGTCGATGGCGTGCATCTCGTGCATGCACATCTTGCCCGGCTCGACGCACATGTTGACGATGGCGCTGAACAGCCCGCCGTCGACCTGGGCGAAGCGCATCGCGGGGACGTTCTCGCTGGGGGCTTCCAGACGCAGATAGCCGTCGCGGTCCAGGGCCAGGCCGCTGGACTTCACCTGGGCGACCCACTGGTCGAAGCCGGCCTGGGGCAGGCCGTGGAACTTGAAGCGCATGCCCGAGAAGCCCGAGCCGGAATAGTTGGCCGAGAAGCCCTGGTATTCGCCGGGCTGGTTGATCACGCCGTAGAGCGTCGTCTGCATACCCGGCATGGCGTAGATCTGGCCGGCCAGGGCGGGGACGTAGAAGGAGTTCATCACCGACGACGAGGTGATCGTGAACTGGATCGGGCGGTCGACCGGGGCGGCCAGCTCATTCACCGTGGCGATGCCATACTCCGGGTAGATGAACAGCCATTTCCAGTCGAGGGCGACGACGTTGACCTGCAGCGGCTTGACCGTCTTCTCGGCGGGACGGCCCGCGGCGATCCGGTCCAGCGGACGATAGGGATCCAGCAGGTGGGTGCCGGCCCAGGTCACGGCGCCCAGGCAGATGATGATCAGCAGGGGCGCGCCCCAGATGGCCACTTCCAGATAGGTGGAGTGGTCCCAGTCCGGTTCGTACTTCGCATCCTTGTTCGACTGGCGGTACTTCCAGGCGAAGATGATCACCAGGGCGATCACCGGGATGATGATGAACAGCATCAGGATGGTCGAGATGACCAGCAGATCGCGCTGCTGGGCCGCGACGTCACCGGACGGGGCCAGGACGACGGCGTTACATCCCGCCAGAAGGGCGAGGGCGGGGACCGCCAGCCACGGCGCGAGGCGGCGCAGGGGCGATCGATTCGGGTGCTGGGGAGGCATGGTGCGGGCCTCTAGTGCGGAAGGGCCGGGAACGACATTGGACAATCTGCCCTATCTCTTTTTGACGCTCTGGGTTCCAATAAGCGCGCCACAAGTCCGTGACTCGTCGTCGCGCGTCACACCCAGAATTTGCAAGGAAGCGATCAGTCGATGAGCGCCACCACCGGAGCCTCCTCTACTCCCCTTGAGAGAGACGCCCAACAGATCAATGCCCGAGCGCACGACAAGATCGATGCGGGCGAAATCGCCATCGGCGTGGTCATCGGCCGGGCGTCGGAGTTCTTCGACTTCTTCGTCTTCGCCATCGCCTCGGTCATCGTCTTCCCGCAGCTGGTCTTCCCGTTCGCCGGGCCGCTGATGGGCACGGTCTATTCGTTCGCCATCTTCGCCCTGGCCTTCATCGCCCGTCCGCTGGGCACTTGGGGCTTCATCGCCATCGACCGCTTCTTCGGTCGGGGGACCAAGCTGACGATCGCGCTTCTGCTGCTCGGCACCTCGACCGTGGCGACGGCCTTCCTGCCCGGCTACGAGACCATCGGCGTCTGGTCGATCGTGCTGCTGGCCCTGCTGCGCATCGGTCAGGGCGTGGCCCTGGGCGGCACCTGGGAAGGTCTGGCCTCGCTGCTGGCCATGAACGCCCCGGCCGGCAAGAAGGGCTGGTACGCCATGCTCGGCCAGATCGGCGCCCCGATCGGCCTGATCCTGGCCAGCGCCCTGTTCGCCTTCTTCGTGTCGCTGCTGTCGACCGCCGACTTCCTCGACTGGGGCTGGCGCTATCCGTTCTTCGTGGCCTTCGCGATCAACGTGGTGGCCCTGTTCGCCCGTCTGCGCATCTCGGCGACCCCGGCCTTCATCGAGTCCTATGAGGACCGCGAGTTGCAGCCGACGCCGTTCCGCCAGACCGTCCGAGCCGAGGGCAAGAACATCGTCATCGGCGCCTTCGCCCCCCTGGCCAGCTTCGCCCTGTTCCACATGGTGACCGTGTTCCCGCTGTCGTGGGTGCTGCTGTACACCCAGGAGCCGCCGGCCCGCTTCCTGGTCATCGAGCTGATCGGCGCCATCGTCTGCCTGATCTGCGTGATCCTGTCGGGTCCGCTGGCCGACCGCTACGGCCGCCGTAACCTGCTGGCCGCCACGGCCGCCGCCATCGCCGCCTTCTCGGGCTTCGCGCCCCAGATGCTGGCCGGGGGCGAGATCGGCGGCATCGTCTTCATGATGAGCGGCTTCATCCTGCTGGGCCTGTCGTTCGGCCAGTCGTCGGGCTCGCTGGCGTCCAACTTCGCCGCCATCAACCGCTATACGTCCTCGGCCCTGACCTCGGACCTGGCCTGGCTGTTCGGCGCGGGCTTCGCCCCGCTGGCGGCCCTGCTGCTGGCCTCGAACTTCGGCCTGGGCGCGGCGGGCGTCTATCTGCTCTCGGGCGCCGCCGGCACCCTGGTCGCCCTGTGGATCAACCGCGAGACGACCCATCCTCGCAAGGCCTGAGGTTTCCGGGTCTGAGATTGTGAAGGCGGCTCCGGCTTGACCGGGGCCGCCTTTGCTTTGCACGGTGGCTTCCGCAATCCGGGAGCCTGAACTTGACCCTGTCGTGCGGCCATTCCCCCACCATCCTCACGGTGACGCCCAGCGCGCGCGGCTGTGAGGAATGCCTGAAGACCGGCGGCTGGTGGGTGCATCTGCGCCTGTGCCGCCGCTGCGGCCACGTCGGCTGCTGCGACGACTCGCCGAGCAAGCACGCCCGCGCCCATTTCCACGCCACCCATCACCCCATCATCGAGGGCTATGACCCGCCCGAGGGCTGGGGCTGGTGCTATGTCGACGAGGTGGAGGTCGACCTGCCCGACCAGACGCCGCAGCTGGGGCCGATCCCGAAATTCTTCTGAACCGGGAAGAACTCCCGGCTCAGGCGTGCACGGCCGGGGAGTAGGGCGAAAGTTATAGTCGTATCCGGCTTCTCACAACCAGAGACTGTGTTATCCCAAGGCGATGAAGTACGTCGTCCATGTGGAACAGAACGGCTTGCGGGCCAGCTCGGACCCGATGGAGGGCGTTACCGCCCTGAAGGTGGCCAAGGCCTGGCAGAGCCACGGGGATCGGGGCGTCCGGATCGTCGAGGCGGGCCCCGGCGCCTCCGACCGCTCCTGGACCCTGCGCGAGTTCATCGTCTTCATCCGGGGACCCGCCGCCACACGGGGGCGGAGCCTGGACGGCGCCCCAAATGCGGCGCGCGGCTGACCATCTTCGCCGAGTTGCAACAAAGTCGCCTTCGTGCCGCCTCGCGGTCCGCCTAGAAAACCGATGCGCCACGGCGCACGCCCCTCCCGGGCGTTTCCCTCCCAGAACAAACTGAAAGGGCCGCGCGATCCGCGCGGCCCTTTTTTTGATCCCGAAAGGATCGGGTGATCAGTGTTCCGGCGGGGCGGCCTGGACCATTTCGCGCACGATCTCCAATGCCAGCTTCTGGCGGCGGCTGGACAGCTGCGGCGTCAGGGCGGCCATTTCCAGCGTCAGACGGGTCGGCGGATAATCGAGATTGGGGGTCGGGGTCAGGGTCTCGGACCCGCCCTCGACGTCGCCGCGCTCGAGGCCCTCGAAGAAATAGTCGACCTCGACGCCGAAGAACTGGCTGATCATCCAGAGCTTGGACGCCGAGATGCGGTTGGAGCCCTTCTCGTACTTCTGGACCTGCTGGAAGGTCAGGCCCAGGGCCCGGGCCAGGTCGCCCTGATTATAGCCGAGGGAGATCCGCTTCTCGCTGACCTTTCGACCCACATACCGATCAACCGGATGAGGACCGGGTTCGTTTTCGCCGTCGCCGCGCGCCATGCCGCACTCCACTGCCGTGACAATCCACACATGGCCGGCCGCGAAAGGGGGGAGGGCGACCGGTCCATGCAGATCTTGAACGTGTTCAACGGCGGAGCTGGGGCATTCCGGCGCTGCCGTAGCGTAAAACTGGCGTGATTCTGAAGAAATGCACCCCGGGCAGTTGCTGATCGATCCGTGTAGGGACGATTAGGGCTTTCGAGGGCGGTCGGGCGGGCGTTCACCCTCACAGATATCGCTGTGACTTGAGGTTGTGGGCCGACTGAAATCGCGTACCGTGCGATTTCTCTGAAGCCAAAACCGGGAGGGCGATCGTGGCCTTGGCGACCTATATCGAGAATCTTGAGCTCGCGGACAGCGAGGAGGTGGGCGCGCAGAGGCGAGGGCCGGTCGAGACCCCCGCGCCGCCGATGGTCATCCCGGCCGAGCTTGAGGCCGCGGTGAACGCCGGCAGCCTGCTGTCGTTCGTGGAAGGTCTGTCCGGCCCGGAGAAGGAGGACGTTCTCTACTCCGTCCAGTTCGCGCAGCGCGCCGCCAGCAAGGCCTTCGATCGCTTCGCCGAGACGCGCAACTGGTACCGGAAATACGGAGAGGTTCTGGAGGCCCTGGGCTGGACGACCGAGCAGTTCGCCTTCGTGGCCAAGGATCAGAGCGAAGGCGACTTCCGGATGGACAAGGAGGCGCTGTCCATCATCAGCGCCATCTCGACCAAGAACCAGCTCGCCGTGATCACCAAATCGATCGAGGCCTTGTCGAAGCTGGCGGACGGCGACGGCCCTCTGTCCATCTTCGATTTCCAGACCTCCACCGAAGACGCCGGCAACTTCCAGATCGGCGCCGTCCAGAAGGCGGCCAACGGCAGTCTGAACATGGCTCTGGGCGCCTTCTATTTCCGAGCGGCCCAGCGTCGCCGAAAGTTCCTGTTCTTCAGCTGGGGCGGCGCCCAGGTCAATTTCTACACGGCGGCGCAGAAGCTGACCTTCAACACGACGCTCTACGGTCAGGTGCGTGAGCAGGTGCTGACCAAACTGGGCGCCCAGGCGTCCAAATATATCGGCGAAATCAGCCTGGATTGACCTGACCCGGGGAGGGCAGGTCGAACACGCAGGGGGAAGAGATGGCTGTTCAAAGTGAAATCGGGGACGGCGTCGTCCTCAATCTGCCCGAAGGTCTGAAGGCGGTCGACGCCTCGGGCGGGCGTCGTGGGCCAGGCGCACGGGGGCCAGGCGAAGGGGGAGGCGCCCCCCCGGACGATGTGGTCACCAAGGCCCTTCAGGGCGGCGGCTTCGATCTGGCGGCCGACGTCGAGCTGACGGCCGACGGACCCCCGTCCCGTTCGTTATCGGCCGTCCCGGCGAGCGTCGACCTGACCGTCAGCGAGGGCGAGTCCGCCGTGATCCTGGTCCAAGAGCCCAGCGGCGTCCTGCGGTGGAGCCATCCGGCTGAAGCCATCACCCTGCCGACGCGGCGCGGTCTCGGCGGCGGGGGCGTCCTGCTGCGGTTCGACCTCGCGCCGCCGGTCTCCGGCGAGGCCGCAGGGGCAGGCGCAGCCACACGCCGCGCCTTGCCGAACCTCGGCGGCCTCCTGAACGGGGTGCGGCTGAGGGTTCTGCGCTACATCGCCGCCAAGGGGATCGACGTCGCGGTCGGCCGTCTGGAGGGGGGCACGCCCTCGGGGCTGGTCATCATGGCGGACGATCCCGCCGGATGGGTCCCGACGTCGGAGACGCCAGATTGGCCTACCGGTCGCCCGGCCAGGGTCCTGTTGATGGTCCACGGCACCTTCTCGACCACGATCGGCAGCTTCGTGGGTCTGACGAAGACCGGTCAGGGGCGCCGGTTCCTGGAGCTGGCGAAGGCCGAATACGACGTGATCCTGGGGTTCGATCACCCGACCCTGGCCCAAACGGTGGAGCAGAACGCCGAGGCCATGATGAAGGCGCTGGTCGCCGCCGGACTGCCTGACGACGCCAACATCGACGCGGTGGCCTACAGCCGCGGCGGTCTGGTCTACCGCGTCTTCGCCGAAGAGATCATTCCGCGCGACCGGCCCCAGGTTTCGCTCGGGCGGGCGGTCTTCGTCGGCTGCACCAACGGGGGCACCAACCTGGCCAGCCCGGCCAACTGGGCCGCGATGGCCGACGTCTATGTGAACATCATGGTCGCGGGGGCGGCCGCCCTGTCGACGGTGACCGGCCCGGTCGTTTCGGCCGCGCTCGCGGCGGCCATCCGCACCCTGGGCCAGCTGGTGAAGGTCATCCCCGAGGTGGGCGTCAATGACGGGCGCGTCCCGGGCCTGGCCTCGATGAAGCCCGACGGGCCCACCGTCAAACGCCTGAACGGGGCCGTCGAACAGGAGGTTGCGACCCCGCTCTATCATGCCATCACCTCGAGTTTCAAAGCGACGCTGGATACCCAGGGCAAGCTCAGCAAGGAACTGATCGAATTCCTGGCGGACCGCCTGACTGACCGCCTGTTTGGCGTGGACAACGATCTGGTGGTCCACGTCTCGTCGATGACGGAGTTCGGGGGGCGCTCGGGCCGGTTCTCGGCGGACAGGGCCTTCAGCTACGGCGAGGGCGACGCGATGTACCACATCCGGTATTTCGATGTGGATCAGACCCCCGGCAAGTTGATGGAGTGGCTGGAGCTGTCCGAGGGCGCGCCTGCGGCGGCGCCGCCTTCGCGTCGAACCATCCCGCCGGAACCGGACGCCGGGCCCGCGTCTCGGTCATGGAGCGTCCCCGAGAGCGAAGCCCTCGATCTGCCCGCCGCCGAAGCCGCTCCCGATTTCGGCGACATGGATATCGTCGGCGAGGCTCTGCCGGAGACGCCGCACGCCGAGCCCCGGTTCAGGGGCGGATGGACGCGAAGCGCGCCGCCGACCGCCGCTCCGGTCCCGCGTGTGGCGTCAGCGCCACCCACATCTGCCCCGCCCGCAGCAGAGGAGCCGACCGCCGCTCCGGTCCCGCGTATGACGTCCGCGCCGCCGACGTCGGCGCCGCCCCCCACCGATACCCGGCATTTCGCGGCGGAGACCCAGCCCACGCCTCGACTGGGCGGACCCTGCGCCGTCTTCGTGACCATGTCCGGCGACGCCATTCGCGTGGCCCGGGACGGCGGCTCGGCGACCACCGATGTCGCGGTGCCGGTCGACACGGCCCAAGGCATTTCGGTGATGCTGATCGCGCGTTCGAATTGCGAGGTCGTCGGCCAGGACAAGGGCGAGGACAAGAAGGTCTTCCCGGCAGGGACGGTCGCGGCCACCCTGCGCTTCGAGATCGAGGGCCGGGAGCCAGGGGCCGCCGATCTTCTGGTGGAGATTCGCCAGGGAGACGCGCTCCTGACCTCACTGGACCTGGCGCCTGTTTTCGTGTCCCGCGTCGACACCCTGCGGGTAGAGCAGGTGGTGACCGCCCCGCCCCCGGGCGCGAACGTGCCGATGATGCTGAGGATCTACGAGATCCATCAGGCCGACAATTCCCTGCGCCTGCGGTTCGATCTCTCGGGCTCCAATCCGAACGTCTCCATCCTGGATCAGGTGGATCTGGGCGCGGGACTGGACGTCAGCTCCTTCGTGACGACCTTCCTGGCGGACCTCGAGAACGCCTGGAATATCTCGGAAGCGCGCTACGACGAGTTCATCGAACGCCTGAGTGACACCTCGATCGCCGCCGCCAATCTGCTCTTGCCGCTGTCGATCCGCAAAGCCTTGTGGAAGTATCGCGACAGTATCGAGGCGGTCCAGATCATTTCGGAGCAGCCCTCCATTCCGTGGGAACTGCTGTACATCACCGACCCCGACGGCCAGGACGACACCCGGAAGGGGTTCCTCAGCGAATGGGGGGCGATCCGCTGGATGTACAATGCGCGGTGGCCCGGTCCGACGCTGGACCTCAAGGGCGAGACGGCGCGCATGGTGGTGCCCGAGTATGCCGATAAGGATCTGAAGCTGACGGGCGCCGCCGCGGAGCGGGACATGCTGGGCGAGGTCTTCCCTGGCATCAGCGAGGTGACGGCGAAAAGTCTGGAGGTGACACGCTTCCTCGGCGCCGAGGCCGCCGAGTGCGGCCTGATCCACTTCGCCTGCCATGGCGAGGCCGAACAGCGCGCCGTGCTGCAGTCCGATCTGCTGATGTCCGGAGGCACCGGCCCCGACGGCAGGCCTTTCCGTGACCCCCTGACCGTCAACCAGGTCAAGGTGCGAACCCGTATGGCGGCCGAAGCCCCTTCGGGCGTGGTGTTCATCAACGCCTGCCAGACGGGACGTACGGGCGAAGGCATCGCCGGGGTGTCCGGCTTCGCCGACTCCTTCATCCGCCCGGCCTCCGGGCGCGGCGCGGCCGTCTTCGTCGGCGCCCTGTGGTCGGTGAGTGACAAGCTGGCCCTGGACTTCGCCCGGACCTTCTACGAGAGCCTGAACAAGGGTGAGACCCTGATCAAATCGGTCGCGGCGGCGCGCGAAGCCTGCAAGGCGAAGGGCGACTTCACCTGGCTGGCCTATACGGTCTACGGCAACCCGATGGCCCGGATATCGACCGCCCCCTGAGCCTGTGTCCTGAGCCTGACGCGGCGGACGGGATCAGAACGCCAGGGTCAGATCGACCCTGGCGGGCTCTTCGGATAGTGGCGCCCGAAGCCAGGGTGAGCCGGAGGCCGCGGCGGTCCTGTGCGCGATCCTGGACTGGGTGGGGCTCCAGGCGCGCCCCTCGGCCGGGTGCGGTCAGTACTGCCGGTCGTACCAGCAATCGGCGCAGTCGCCGGTGCGCCCGTGGGGGCATTTGTCGGGCTGTCGCCGAAACCGGGCCGTCAGCACGGCGGCCGCCGCCAGAACGGCTACGATTCCGATGCCGTAGAGAAGGTCGCCGGTGAGGTTACCCGGAAGATGCATCTTCCGGGTATACTACTTTGTGGGGTCTCTGCCAGCCGTCCCCGCAAAGTCGCCGCCATACGGTCTGAGAAGGGGCTGGTGCGGGGCGCCCATGCCGTGACCCGGCGCGCGGGCACCCCGGAGCACAGGCAAACCATCGGCGGTGCGGATGGCGAAGGCGCACGGTTCCCAGGAAGTTCCGTCCTCGGGATCCGCCGAAACCTCTGAAATGCCCGCTGTGTC
This sequence comes from Brevundimonas sp. UBA986, assembly GCA_002292165.1. Classification (GTDB taxonomy): domain Bacteria; phylum Pseudomonadota; class Alphaproteobacteria; order Caulobacterales; family Caulobacteraceae; genus Brevundimonas. The sequence continues at coordinate 27 of DBBK01000143.1, read as the reverse complement.
TGAGAGGACGATGGTGGGTGATGTAGG
>DBBK01000119.1 GCA_002292165.1 Brevundimonas sp. UBA986 | reverse complement strand
GGGCGGTTTCCGCACCGGAACAGGGCGCTCGGCCGGGAGACGACGGCGGAGGAGCAGGCGTTCCTGGATAGGGGCGGGTTCGCGGGGTAGCCGTCCCGGCCTTCGCCGGGATGACAAGGCTCACGGCCCCGGGCCAAGCTCGGCCAGCTGCTCATCGATATCCGCGACGCCGATGCCGTGTTCGAGGCGGCGGAACCGCAGCAAAAGCAAGGCCTTGCGGTGGATATCTTTGAGAGCTTCTGAGGTGAGTATGGCCGATGTGGGGGCCGCCGAATCGGCGCCGGGCGCTGGCTCCGGCGGTGTCGCGCGCTCGGGCGTGGTGGCAGGATCGGGATCGATTTTGCACTCGGAAAAAACAGGGTGCAAAAGGTGCAAGGCCTCACAGGCGTCCTGAGGTTCCGACTCCACTGAACGGGAATCGTTCAGGCTTTCCGGCATATCGACACGGGTCAGGCGTAGGGGTTCGCGCTCCGGCTCGGGTTCTGGCTCGGGCGGCGGCGGGAAGTCGGGGAGCTCCGACATGACCTCGCCCTGGGCGCGCAGGGCCAGTTTGTCGAACAGCCGCATCCAGGACGCCGCCTCGGCGGCGCGGCGCGAGCCGATGGCGCGACGGATGTTGAGGAAGACCTGATCGGCCAGGTCGGCGAAGCCGACGTCGTCGTCGGGATGATACTCGCCGTCCTCGGGCTCGACGTCGCAATCCAGCCGGTCGATCCGCCGCCACTTCTCCACCCGCGCCCTGAGGCGGAAGGAGCGCAACGACATGCCGTAGCGTCGGCAGATGTCGATGGCCCGCATGCCGGACAGATATTCGCGCCGGGCCAGGTCCCAGACATTTCCCTGGTCAGCCGCGTCGGTTTCGGGGTTGTAGCGCCAGTGTTCCATTCGCAGATCATAGAACATCGGTTCGTCAGAAGCGGACGTGGGTATCGTTGTTGTGGGCAAACGAATCGGCGGGGGGCGGACGAGGCGAATCAACGGCATCCTCCCCCCATGACCGTCGCCCTCGCCCATGCCGATCTGCAGATCGAAGCCGCCGCTCCGGACCATCCCGAGCGTCAGTATCTGAACCTGCTGCGCGACATCCTGGAGAACGGGGTCGAGCGCGGGGACCGGACGGGGACCGGAACCCTGGGCGTGTTCGGGCGGCAGATCCGCTTTGATCTGTCGAAGGGCTTTCCCCTGCTGACGACCAAGAAGCTGCATCTGAAGTCGATCATCGTCGAGCTGCTGTGGTTCCTGCGCGGCGAGACCAATGTGCGCTGGCTGCAGGAGAACGGCTGTTCGATCTGGAACGAATGGGCCGACGCCGAGGGCGAGCTGGGGCCGGTATACGGCAAGCAGTGGCGGTCGTGGGCGGCGCCGAACGGCGAGAGCATCGACCAGATCCAGCGCCTGATCGAGGGGCTGAAGACCAATCCGAACGGGCGCCGCCACATCGTCTCGGCCTGGAACCCCGCCGACATCGAGGACATGGCCCTGCCGCCCTGTCACTGCCTGTTCCAGTTCTTTGTCGCCGATGGAAAGCTGAGCTGCCAGCTATACCAGCGCTCGGCCGACGTCTTCCTCGGCGTGCCGTTCAACATCGCGTCGTACGCCCTGCTGACCATGATGATGGCGAATGTGGTCGGGCTGGAGCCCGGCGAGTTCGTGCATACGTTCGGCGACGCCCACCTGTATCTGAACCACGTCGAACAGGCGAAGCTGCAGCTGACGCGCGAGCCCCTGCCCCTGCCGACGATGACGATCACGCCGAAGCGCGACCTGTTCGCCTATGAGCTGGCCGACTTCGCCCTGACCGACTACGCGCCCTGGCCGCATATCAAGGCCGCCGTCGCGGTCTGAACCGCCTTTCTCCTCGCCTCGGAAACAACCCATGCTGATCCGCGTCCTGGCCGCCGGCCTGCTCCTGTCCGTCGCACCGATGACGGCGGCCATGGCCCAGACGGCGCCCGTAGCGGCGGCGCCGGCAGCGATCGCCGCGACGCATCTGATGGTTCCCTCGCCCGACGGCCGGACCATCGACATGAGCGTCTGGACGGCGCCGCAGGAGCGGGGCGTGGTGGTGTTCAGCCACGGCTGGGGCGGGGTGCCGGCCAGCTATGGACGCGTCTTCTCGGCCTGGGCCGACCACGGCTTCACGGTGATTGCGCCCCTGCATCTGGATTCGCAGCAGCATCCCCAGCACACCGACGACAGCCGCGTGGCCTTCATGACGCGGGTCATGGACGTGGCGGTGGCGCGCGGCGTGGCTGGGAAGGATCATGACGGCAAACCGCTGATCGCCGCGGGCTATTCCTTCGGCTCCCTGATCGCGATGATGGAGGGCGGCGCCGTGACGGTCATGCCGCCGATCGGTGATCCGCATGTGAAGGGGGTTATCGCCTTCTCGACGCCCGGCGACACCCCGGGTCTGGTCCAGCCGAACACCTATGACGCCCTGAGCAAGCCGCTGATGGTGATCACCGGCGACAAGGATGTGGTCCCGGACTTCGTCAGCGATCCGGCCGATCATCGCCATCCGTTCGACCGGAGCCCGGCGGGCGACAAGACCCTGATCACCTTCGTGGGCGCCGACCACGCCATGATCCGCACCATCGACGAGGCCGATCTGGCCCTGTTGGTCGAGGCGACGGAGGACTTCCTCGACGCCTATGCGCTGGACGATGCGGCGGCGAAGGCGCGGCTCAACGCCCTGCCCGCACCGGATGGCGTGACCATCGAGCGGCGCTGATGGATCTCAAGGGCCTGTCCGACGACGTCGTCCGCATCTCGGACATCTATGCGCGCGAGCACGATATCGATCGCGACAAGGCGGCGTCGGGCGACTGGGCCCTGCTCAAGCTGCAGGAGGAGCTGGGCGAGCTGACGGCCGAGCATCTGAGGATGAGCGGTCGGGCGCGCGGCGAGGCGGATACGCAGGCCCTGCACGACGAGGCGGCGGACGTCATGGGCATGCTGCTGATCTATTGCGACCGGGTCGGGATCGATCTGGAGGCGGCGATGCGGCGCAAATGGCTGCGCTGGCTGGAGCCGAAGGCCTGAGCCTCAAACCCTGAGAGGGGCCTCGGGGAACACCCGATAGCTCCACCGTGAGAACAGCGCATTCTGGGGTCGCTCGTGTCAGGCGGGCGGTACCTCTGGAAGGGCGCCATGGTGAAGCAATTCTCGGCCGAGCTGTTCGGCACGATGGTGCTGGTGCTGTTCGGCTGTGGCGCGGCCGTGCTGGGCCCCGCGCCCTTCGACCAGTTGGCCGTGGCCCTGGCGTTCGGCTTCGCCATCGTGGCGATGGCCTACGGCATCGGGCCGATCTCGGGCTGCCACGTCAATCCGGCGGTGTCGCTGGGCGTGTTCATCGCCGGGCGGATGACCGGCAGGGAGATGCTGGTCTACTGGATCGCCCAGTTCTTCGGCGCCCTGCTGGGGGCCTTCCTGCTGTCGCTGATCGCCAAGACGGGGACCGCCAGCCTGGGTCAGAACGGCTGGGGCGTGGGCGTTCAGGGCGGCTATCCGCTACAGGCCGCGCTGATCTTCGAGATCGTGGCGACGGCCATCTTCGTGGTGGTCATCCTGGGCGTCACCGGACCGAAGGGCGAGGCGCCGTTCGCCGGGATCGCCATCGGCATCACCCTGGCGGTGATCCATATCGTGGGCATCCAGGTGACGGGGGTCTCGGTCAATCCGGCGCGCAGCTTCGGGCCGGCGGTGCTGGTCGGGGGGCAGGCGCTCAGCCAGCTGTGGCTGTTCATCGTCGCGCCGCTGGTCGGCGCCGCGATCGCCGGCCTGCTGTTTCGCTTGCGGGTGCTGGACCCGGACGCCTAAGCAAAGGTCTTGAAGGGTGCGCCGGACGGCGCGCCCGCAGACCGGAGGCGCCCATGCTGATCCCCGACATCGCCCTCGTCGTCGCGCGGGGGCGCAACGGCGTCATCGGCCGCGACGGCGACCTGCCGTGGAAGCTGAGGAGCGACCTGCAGTCCTTCAAGGCGATCACCATGGGCAAGCCCTGCATCATGGGCCGCACGACCTGGGAGAGCCTGCCGCTGAAGCCCCTGCCCGGCCGGCTGAACCTGGTGCTGACCCGCGACCTCTCCTACGAGGAGATGGGCAAGGCCCGCGGCGCCGTGGTCTGCGCCAGCCTGGACGAGGCCATCGACATCGCGCGCGAGACGGCGGTCGACGACGGCGTGGCGGAGGTCTGCGTCATCGGCGGCACGGCCATCTTCGAGGCCACCCTGCCCAAGGCGAAGCGGCTCTACATCACCGAGGTCGAGGCCGAGCCGGAGGGGGACGCCCATTTCCCCGCCTTCGACGAGAGCGGCTGGCGCGAGATTTCCAATGAACGGCATGAGGCGGGAGAGAAGGACGATCACGCCTTCGCCTTCCGCGTGCTGGAACGGCTCTGAGGGAGAAAGAGATCATGCTGGTCACCACCACCAACGACCTGCCGGGCTACCGCATCGTGCGCCACATCGGCATGACGCGCGGCATCACCGTGCGGTCGAGGAACGCCATCAGCGACTGGGTCGGCGGCATGCAGTCGATCTTCGGCGGCAAGGTCGGGGTCTATGTGAAGCTGGCCGAGATGGCGCGGCAGGAGGCCTATGACGAGCTGGTCGAGCACGCCCGGCAGCAGGGCGCCAACGCCATCATCGCCATGCGCTACGACGCCAATGAGATCATGGACGGGATCACCGAGGTGCTGGCTTACGGCACGGCGGTGGTGGTGGAGCCCATTTGAGTGGGCCTACCGCGCGTTCGCGCTACTTGAGGCCGGGTTTGTCCGGCATCCCGTCCGTCCCGCACAGCCGGTCCCAGAAGCGGAAATACAGGCCGTAGTTGGTCTTCATATGGGTGTGGTGGCGGCTGTGGTGGGTGGCGGTGATGAGCTGGCCACCGACGCCTGAGCGCACCCACCGGTCCGGCCAGAGCTCGCGGCCGGCGTGGTTCATCACGGCGGCGGCGGTCATCACCGTGAGCAGGGCCGCCAGCATCCAGACGTTCAGCGGGATCAGGAAGGTCAGGGCCGGCAGGAGCCAGGCCGTCAGCGCGGCCTCGACCGGATCGAAGGCGAAGCTGGCGAAAGGGCTGGGCTCGCGCGAGCGATGGTGGGCGGCGTGGGCCCATCTGAAGACCTCGCGCCGGTGCAGCAGCCGGTGGGTCCAGTAGTAGTGGGTGTCCTGCACGACCAGCAGAAGCAGGAAGCTGACCGGCAGCCACCAGAGCGGATACGCGCCCGGGTCGAGATAGAGCTTCGTGCCGCCCGCCTTCCAGGCCTCCAGCGCGATGGCGGCCGGGAGGGCGTAGATGGGGGTGGAGATGAGGGAGAAGCGGATCTCGTGCGCGATCAGGGCACGGGAGGGTGCGGCGCGGTTGAGGGCGGTTCCGGGGCCCGCGCCCCTGCCCCACAGCGCGAACCAGACGCCGCCGGCGATCAGCAGATAGCGCAGCCCGATGATCAGGCTGAGCCAGGCTGTGGTGATCAGAACGGCGAGGAGCATGGCGTCAGCCTACGCGATCCTCCCCCATCGGGGGAGGTGGCTCCGAGC
>DBBK01000087.1 GCA_002292165.1 Brevundimonas sp. UBA986 | reverse complement strand
CGACGTCGATCCGATCTTCGGCACGCTCGCCGATTTCGACGCGCTCATCGCCCGCGCCCATGCGCTGGGCTTGAAGGTCACGATCGATCAGGTCTATGCCCATAGTTCCGACCTCCACGACTGGTTCGTGCAGAGCCGCGCCGACCGCACCAATGCCAAGGCCGACTGGTATGTCTGGGCCGATCCCAAGGCCGACGGCAGCCCGCCCAATAATTGGCAATCGGTATTCGGCGGCCCGGCCTGGACCTGGGACGCGCGCCGCCGCCAGTACTACATGCACAACTTCCTCAAGGAGCAGCCGCAGCTGAACGTGGCCAATCCCGAGGTGCAGGACGCCCTGATCGACGCCATGCGGTTCTGGCTGGATCGCGGCGTGGACGGCTTCCGCCTGGACGCCATCAACTTCGCCATTCACGACCCGAAGCTGACCGACAATCCGGCCTTCACCTCGAACGGCAAGCGGACCCGGCCCTTCGACTTCCAGGACAAGATCCACAACCAGTCCCAGCCGGAGATCCCGGTCTTCCTCAGCCGTCTGCGCGCCCTGGCCGAGACCTATCCGGGAGACCGCTTCCTCGTTGCGGAGGTCGGCGGCGACCGCGCCAATGAGGAGATGAAACAGTACACCCAGGGGACCGACCGGCTGCATTCGGCCTACGGTTTCCTGTACCTCTATTCCGACCACCTCAGCGCCGAACTGGTCGAACAGGGCCCGGCCATGTGGCCCGGCGTCGACGGCGAGGGCTGGCCGTCCTGGACCTTCTCCAACCACGACGCGCCGCGCGCCATCTCCCGCTGGGCCGAGGGCCGCGACGAGAAACAGTTCGCCGGGATGGCGATGCTGCTGCTCATGTCCCTGCGCGGCAATGTCTTCGTCTATCAGGGCGAGGAACTGGGCCTGCCCCAGGCCCATGTTCCGTTCGAACGCCTCGTCGATCCCGAGGCCATCGCCAACTGGCCCGAGACCCTCGGCCGCGACGGCGCCCGCACCCCGATCCCGTGGAAGGCCGACGCCGTTCAGGCCGGCTTCTCGACCGTCGAGCCGTGGCTGCCGATCGATCCGCGCCACTATCCGCTGGCCGTCGATGTTCAGGACGCCGACCCGGCCTCGATCCTGAACCTGTCGCGCGAGCTGATCGGCCTGCGCCACCGCTATCCGGCCCTGCGCACCGGCGGCATGCATATGTATCCGGTCGCCGGCCCCGTGCTGTCGTTCGAGCGCGGCGAGGGCGACGACGCCCTGCTGTGCGTCTTCAACCTGGGCCACTCGCCCGAGGCCTGGAGCATCCCGGACGGTTGGCAGGTGGTCGAGGCGGTCAACACGCCCGATCCGGCCGCCGGAACCCTGCCGTCTCTGGCCGGTCTGTTGCTGGCGAAGGCCTGATGCGATCAGCCGCCGCAGGTCTCGCGCACGATCAGATCGGTCGGAATGCGTTCGGACCGGCCGGCGCGGTCGCCCGTGGAATCGAGCAGTTTGGAGACCATCAGCCGGCCTGCCTTCATGGTGTCCTGGGCGATGGTCGACAGGGCTGGACGGCTGTAGCGGCTGAAGGGCACATTATCGAAGCCGATGACCGAAACATCGCCGGGCACCGTCTTGCCGTGATGCAGCAGCGAGCGCACGGCGCCGAGCGCGATCAGGTCGGACGCCGCGACGATGCCGTCGAACTCCAGCCCGCGCGCCAGCAGGGAATCGACCGAGGCCTCGGCGCTCTCGACCTCGAAGTGGGCGGGCACGACCAGCTCCGGATCGACGCCCAGACCGGCGGCCTCCATGGCCTCGGCATAGCCGCGCTGACGCTGCATGGCCTCGGGCGGATCGAGGTCGCCGAGGAAGACAATGCGCTTGCGGCCCAGACGCGCCAGGTGGGCCGTGGCCCGGCGTCCGCCGTTGGTGTTGTCGGAGCCGATGGAGCAGTAGTTCTGGTCCGGCAGTTCGGCGCCCCAGACCACGAACCGGCTCTCGGTCTCGGCCATGCGGTTGAAGGCGGCGTGAAGCGTGCTCTGGCCCAGGAAGATGACGCCGTCGGCGCGGCTGGTGGTCATGGCCACCGACAGGTCGTCCAGATTCGCCGGCGAGACGTGGCTCATGACCAGATCGCAGCCGCGCTCGCGCGCCGCCTCCCCGACCCCGGCCAGCAGTTCCAGGAAGAAGGGATCGCTGAGGCGCCCTTCCCGCCCCTGCGGACGCGGCGTCACCAGGGCGATCGTGCCCTGGGCCCCGATCGGGCCGGCCGGCATGTAGCGGCGAAACGGATAGTCGTGCTCGCGCGCCAGCTTCCAGATGGCCTGTTTGGTGCGGTCGTTGACGGCGGGACTGTCGTTCAGCGCGCGCGACGCCGTCGCGATCGACACCCCGGCCATACGCGCCAGGTCTTCCAGTCGGGTGGTCTTGCGGCTCAAGGTCGCGGGCTCCAGGCAGGCCGTCTGCAAAATTTTCTGCAAAACTTGCTTATTCATGCGGCGCCACAACGCCGTCTGGCAAGTCCTCGTAACAAGGAAGCTTCGTCATGATGCAACGCCGTTCGTTTCTGGCCCTTTCGGCAGCCGCCGCGGGCGTCACGGCCCTGACGTCGCGCCCTGCCCGCGCCCAGACCTCGGCCAATGTCGCGCGCGCCTCCTCGCCCGGCGGCATGCTGACGGTCGAGGTCACCACCGACAATGACGGCCGCCCGATGTATTCGGTGATCCGTCAGGGCCGCCCCGTGATCACGGCCTCGAAGCTCGGCTTCCTGCTGACCGACGCCCCCGCCATCGAGCGCGGCCTGAAGCTGACGGCGTCCGAGCCCGTGACCATGGACGACACCTGGGAGCAGCCCTGGGGCGAGCGCCGCTTCATCCGCAATCACTACAACGAGTTCCGCACCACCTTCATCGAGACGGGCGCGCTGGCCCGCCGCGTCGATGTGGTCTTCCGCCTGTACGACGACGGCCTCGGCTTCCGCTATGAGGTGCCCGAACAGTCGGGCCTGAAGACCGTCCGCATCGGTTCGGAGCTGACCGAGTTCAACCTCGCCGAAAACGGCACGGCCTGGTGGATCCCGGCCTGGGAGTGGAACCGCGAGGAATACCTCTACGACCGCACCGCCATCGACGAGGTCGGATCCTGTCAGACCCCGATCACGGTCAAGGGCCAGTCGGGCCTGCATGTCTCGATCCACGAGGCCGCCTGCGTCGACTACGCCGGGATGAACCTGCGCCGCTCGGAAGCGACGAAGTTCCGCGCCCAGCTGACCCCCGGCCTGACCAACGCAGCCGTGGTGCGCGAGGCCCCGTTCAACACCCCCTGGCGCACGCTGCAGATCTCGGACACCGCCGCGGGTCTGGTCGAGTCCAGCCTGATCCTGAACCTGAACGAGCCCAACAAGCTGGGCGACGTTAGCTGGTTCAGGCCGATGAAATACGTCGGCGTCTGGTGGGAAATGCACCTCGAGCTCAAGACCTGGAACGCCGGTCCGAAGCACGGCGCGACCACCGAAAACACCATCAAGCACATCGACTTCGCCGCGAAGCACGGCTTCGGCGGGGTGCTGGTCGAGGGCTGGAACAAGGGCTGGGACGGCCAGTGGTTCGCCAACGGTTCGGACTTCAGCTTCACCGAATCCTACCCCGACTTCGACCTTGAGGCGGTCACCGCCCATGGCCGCGCCAAGGGCGTCCAGCTGATCGGTCACCACGAAACCGGCGGCAACGCCTTCCACTATGACCAGCAGCTCGAAGCGGCGATGGCCCTGTACGAACGCGTGGGCGTCCATGCGGTCAAGACCGGCTATGTCGCGGACGCCCAGGGCGCGCGCGTCGCCGCGCCCGACGGCTCCATGGTCATGGCCTGGCACGAGAGCCAGGCGATGGCCCAGCACCATCTGCGCGTCGTCGAGACCGGCGCCCGGCACAAGGTCGCGGTCAACGCCCACGAGCCGTTCAAGGACACCGGCCTGCGCCGCACCTACCCCAATATGATCAGCCGCGAGGGCGCGCGCGGCATGGAATATGCGGCCTGGGGCAACCCCGGCAATCCGCCCGAGCACGAGCCCAATCTGGTCTTCACCCGCCTGCTGGCCGGGCCGATGGACTATACGCCCGGCATCTTCGGCATGGAGACGCGCAGCCCCGGCGGCGTCCAGACGACCTGGGCCAAGCAACTGGCGCTTTACGTCGTGATCTACAGCCCGGTCGTCATGGCCGCCGACCTGCTGGTCAACTACGAGAACAACCCCGGTCCGTTCCAGTTCATCAAGGACGTGCCCTGCGACTGGCATGAAACGAAGGTGTTGAACGGCGAGGTCGGCGACTTCGTGACCATCGCCCGCAAGGACCGCAACTCCGACGTCTGGGTTCTGGGATCGATCACCGACGAGAACCCGCGCGTCCTGACCGCCGCCCTCGACTTCCTCGACGCCGGCCGCCGCTACCGCGCCGAAATCTATCGCGACGGCCCCAACGCGGACTACAAGGGCAAGCGCGAGGACATCATCATCGAACAGCGTGAAGTCACCTCGGCCGACACCCTGACCCTGGCCCTCGCGCCCGGCGGTGGTCAGGCGATCCGCTTCGTTCCGCTGGCCGCCGCTCGTCGGGGACGCCGCGCATGACAAATAGCACCACAGGCGGCCTGCTCTCGATGCGCCCGCGGCTGACGCCGCTGGCCATCGTCAACATGTGCGTCGGCTTCTTCGGCATCCAGATCGGTTTCGGTCTGCAGAACGTCAACACCAGCCGGATCTTCCAGACACTGGGCGCCGAGGTCGACAGCCTGGCCATCCTGTGGATCGCCGCGCCCATGACCGGCCTGCTGATCCAGCCCCTGATCGGTCACCTCAGCGACCGGACCTGGAACCGTTTTGGGCGGCGTCGGCCCTACTTCCTCGCCGGCGCCCTGCTGACGACCCTGGCGCTGGTCGCCATGCCCAACTCGCCCAGCCTGTGGTTCGCGGCCCTGATGCTGTGGGTCATGGACGCCTCGATCAACATCACCATGGAGCCCTTCCGGGCCTTCGTCGGCGACAATCTGAACGAGGATCAGCGCACCGCCGGCTATGCGATGCAGAGCGTCTTCATCGGCGCCGGGGCGGTCTTCGCCTCGGTCCTGCCCTGGATCCTGTCGCACGTCTTCCACGTGGCCTCGGTCGCGCCCGAGGGCGTGGTGCCCGACAGCGTCCGCATCGCCTTCTACGTCGGCGCGGCCTCGCTTCTGGCCGCCGTCCTCTGGACCGTGATCAGCACCCGCGAATACAGCCCCGAACAGATCGCCGCCTTCGAACGGGCGGGCAAGATCGAGGAGACGGAAACGCAGCAAGCCCCGGCCCGCTCGGTCCGCGCCTGGGTGCTGGGCGGCCTGATCTGGCTCGCCGTCGGCTTCGTCGGCGTCGCGGCCGTGGCGGCCTGGGACATTGAGAAGGAGGTCTACATCCTCTTCGGCGGCTTCGCCGTCTTCGGCCTGCTCCAGATCATCGTCGGCCTCATGCACCGCATGAAGGCGTCCAACAGCCTGTCGGAGATCGTCGACGACATCTTCCGCATGCCCGCCACCATGCGCGATCTGGCCGTGGTCCAGTTCTTCAGCTGGTTCGCCCTGTTCGCCATGTGGATCTACACCACCCCGGCGGTCACCGCGGTCCACTTCGGCGCGACCTCCCCCACCTCTCACGCCTATGGCGAGGGTGCGGACTGGGTCGGTGTCCTGATGGGGATCTACAACGGCGTCGCGGCACTGGCGGCCTTCCTGATCCCGGTGATCGCCAGGCGGATCGGCCGGCGCGGCGCCCACGCCCTGAACCTCGCGCTCGGCGGTCTGGGCCTGATCGGGGTCTTCCTGATCCGCGATCCGCATCTGCTCTGGCTGCCGATGATCGGCGTCGGTTTCGCCTGGGCCTCGATCGTCTCCATGCCCTACGCCATCCTCTCGGGGGCGGTGCCGGGCCGGAAAATGGGCGTCTACATGGGGATCTTCAACATCTTCATCGTCGTGCCCCAGCTGATCGCCGCGACCCTTCTGGGCCTGATCCTGAAGACCTTCTTCGACGCCCAGGCCATCTGGGCCCTGGTTATCGGCGGAGTGTCCTTCTTCATCGCCGCGGCCGCGGCCAT
>DBBK01000244.1 GCA_002292165.1 Brevundimonas sp. UBA986 | reverse complement strand
GACCTGTGCCCCTGGTCATCGCCCTGCACGGCGGGGGCGGCAACGCCCGGACCATGGTCCCGCGTTGGATCGAGACGGCGCGGCGCGAGGGCTTCGCCGTCGCCTTCCCCAATGGCGTCGGGCGGATGGGCAATATGGGGACGTGGAACGCGGGCGGCTGCTGCGGCTTCGCCATGACCTCGAACAGCGATGACCTGGCCTTCATCGGGGCGGTGATCGACGATCTGACGGCGCAGGGGATCGATCCGAAGCGGGTCTATGTCACCGGCCTGTCCAACGGCGGGATGCTCAGCCACCGGATCGGCATCGGACTGTCCTCCCGGATCGCGGCGGTTGCCGTGGTGTCGGGCGCCATGTTCGGCGGTGAGGCCCAGCCGTCCCGGCCCCTGCCGATCCTGATCATGCATGGCGAGAAGGACGACATCGTCCCCTTCAACGGCGGAAACTCGCCGATGTCACTTGTCGCCCGGTCGCAGTCGCAATCCTTCCTGCCGGTCAGCCGCGCCGTCGACTTCTGGCGCCGCGCCGATGGTTGTGCGGGCGCTCCTTCGGTCGAGGTGCAGGGTGACGTCACGGTCGAGACCTCCGCATGCCGCGACGGGTCGGAAGTGGTCTTCTACCGCCTGGCCTCGGCAGGCCACACCTGGCCGGGGCCTGTGGTCGCGTCCGGCGGGCTGGAACGCGCGCGCTATGACGCCATCGACGCCACCCAGGTCATCTGGCGCTTCTTCTCCGGCCATTCGCGCTGAGGAGCGATCGCGTCATGAGCCTGTCGGCCCGTTTCATCTCCGCCGCTTCGGTCCTCGCCCTGCTGGGCGCCTGCGCCGCTCCGCCGCCCTTGGAGACCCGGGCGACGGCGGTGGCCGCGACCATCGCTCCCGCCGCAGCGGTTCAGGTGATCCGGGGCGAGTGGCGCGATCCGGCCCGCGACCGGACCGTGCCGTACAAGCTCTATCTGCCTGCCACGACAGGGCCGGCGCCGGTGGTGATTTTCTCCCACGGTCTGGGCGGATCGCGCGAGGCGGCGACCTTCCTGCTGCAGTTCCTGGCCGAGCACGGCTTCGCGGTGCTGGCCCTGCAGCATCCGGGCAGCGATAGCGCCCTGCTGGCCGGTGCGACCGATCCCGACCGCGCCATCGACCAGCTCAGGGTGGCCGTGGGCGATCCCCGCGCGGCCGTGGCCCGGTTCGGCGACATCCCCTTCGCCATCGATCAGCTGACCGCCGCCAATGCTACGGGACCTCTGGCCGGGCGGTTCGACCTGTCGCGGATCGGCATGTCGGGCCATTCCTACGGCGCGCTCACGACCCTGGTCAGCGTCGGCCAGAAGCTCCAGGGGCCGAGACCGGATCTGTTCCGCGAACCCCGGATCAAGGCGGCGATCGTCTACAGCCCCAATGCCCCGCGCAATCAGGACGCCGCTACGGTGCTCGCCGACATCCGCACGCCCATGCTTCACTTCACCGGCACCGCAGACAGCACGCCCTTCGATCTGGAGGCGACGCCGGAGGGGCGGCAGGTCCCGTTCCGCACGATCACCGGCGCGGATCAGTATCTGATCGTCTTCGAGGGCGGCGATCACATGATCTATTCCGGCCGGGTCCAGTCGGGCGGCGCCATGACCGAGGCCCAGCAGCGCCAGACCGAGACCATCGAGCGCGAGACCCTGGCCTTCTGGCGCGCCTATCTGCTGGGCGATCCGGCGGCCCTGACGGCGCTCTGCGGCCTGCCGGGACGGATCGCGCCGATCGGTGCCGCCGAGGTCAAGGCGCCGCGCTGCGCGGGTCGCGAATGAGCGTTTCCGCCCGCTTTCGCCGTATGGCCGCCCGGCCGCCGGAGGCGCGGGTCCGCAGGGGGCGTGACGGCGTGGTCTATCTGAGCCACCCGATGCGGCTGCGTCCGGCGGCCGATAATCTGATCGCGCTTCTGGTTCGGGCGATCCGCAGGCACGGTCCGCGTCCCTTCCTGCATGAGCGCTCGGGCGAGGGCTGGCGCGGCCTCTCCTACGGCGCGTTCGGAGAGGCGGTGGCCCGGCGCGCCTCGGCCCTGTCGCGGCGGGGCGTCGAGGCCGGGCAGGTGGTCGCCATCCTGTCGGGCAACAGCATCGACCATGCGGTGACCGGCTTGGCCGTCATGGCCCTCGGCGCCGTGGTCGCCCCCCTGTCGCCGGCCCATCTGGCGCATGCGGCGGGGCGGAACCTGCTGGTCGACCTGTATCGACGGCTGGATGCGAAGCTGCTGTTCATCGATGCGGCCCTCGCGGCCCCCGTCGCCGAGGCGGGCCTGCCATCGGCCCTGCCGCTCGGCATCCTCGACGAGGATCTGGCCAGCCCACCGTTTGACCTCGCTGCGGCCGCGCGCCGGATCCGGCCGGAGGACGGGGCGAAAATCTTCTTCACCTCGGGCTCGACGGGCACGCCCAAGGCGGTGGGCAACACCCACTGCATGCTGACGGCGTCGGCGGCCATGGTCGATGCGGTCAGCCCGCGCCTGCCGATGTTCGCCCGGCCGGTGATGCTGGACTGGCTGCCCTGGCATCACACCTACGGCGGCAATGTGAACCTGCATGCGATGATGCTACGGGGCGGCGCCTTCCACATCGACGATGGGCTGCCGACGTCCGACCGGTTCGGCCGTACGCTGGAAAACCTCGCCCGGGTCCAGCCGACCCAGATCACCAATGTGCCGGTCGCCTATCCGATGCTGATCGCGGCCCTGAAGCGCGATCGCGATCTGGCGAAGCGGGTGCTCAAGAACGTCCGCGCCTGCTCCTTCGGCGGGGCGGCGCTGAGCCCCTCGGTCGTCGCCGACTTCCAGTCGCTCGCGGTCCGCACGGTCGGGAAGCGGATCATGTTCGGCTCGGGCTACGGCATGACCGAGACCAGCGGCATCATCGCCCTCGTCTGGTGGCGCACCGACCGCACCGACCTTCTGGGCCTGCCCATGCCGGGCGAGACGCTGAAGCTGGTCCCCTGCGACGATGGGCGGTTCGAGTGCCGGGTGGCGGGGCCGAACCTCTTCTCTGGTTATCTGGCCGGCGCCGCGCCTCCGTTTGACGACGAGGGCTATTTCCTGACCGGCGACGCGGTGCGGCCGGCGGATGCGCGGGACTGGTCGGCGGGGCTGGTCTACGACGGGCGGCTGGCCGAGGACTTCAAGCTGTCGAACGGCGTCTGGGTGCGGGCCGGGCCGATGCGCGAGGCCTTGCTGGACGCGCTTCGCCCCCATGCGGCGGACCTGATGCTGTGCGGCGCCAATCGCGAGGAGGTCGCCGCCCTGGTCTGGCCCGCACCGGGCGCTTCGGACGCGACCAAGGCCGCGCTCCGCGATCTCGCGCGCGCATTCAATGTTGATCGCACCACGGCTTCGACCCGGCTGGCGCGGCTGGAGCTGGCCGCCTCGGCCCCGACGCCCGCCGAGATGACCGCCAAGGGCACGCTCAACCCCGGTCGGGTCGCCGTGCACCGCGCCGCCGAGATCGACGCCCTGTTCCTGTCCCCGGATGCCGCGCTCTGAACGCACGCCGCCATCCTTCCTTGTCCTGCAAGCCTCAGAGAGAGAAAGCCCATGCACCGTCGCCAGCTGATGCAATCCGCCTTCGGTCTGTCGGTGCTGTCGCTCGGCGGCTGCGCGACGCGGGCGTTGGCTCTGGCTGAGATCGCAGATCCGTTCCAGCGCGCCTTCGTCTACGCCTTTCCCCTCTATGAACTGGCCCGGATCGAGCAGGAACGGACGGGGGCGGTCGGCGGACCGGGGCGGCTGAACACCGTCGTGCACCGGTCCCAACTGATGGACTCGAACTCGCGCCAGGTCACGGCGCCCAACAACGACACCATCTATTCGTCGATCTTCCTGGAGCTGTCGGGCGGGCCGGTTGAACTCACGGTTCCGGGCTCCACGGACCGGTATTTCTCCCTTGCCTTCATGAGCGCCTTCACCGACGTCTTCGCCTATGTCGGGACTCGGGCGACAGGCGGGCAGGGCGGTCGCTATCTCGTCGTCGGGCCGCAGTGGCAGGGTCAGGCGCCGGACGGCGTCCATCTGATCCGTTCGCCTTCCAACGACGTCTGGGCCCTGATGCGGACGCTCGTCGACGGTCCCGCCGATCTGGCCGCAGCCCAGGCCTTCCAGAGCGGACTGACGCTCAGCGTCGGGCCCGATCGGCCGTCCGCGCGCGGCTTCACCCATGCCGCAGGAGACGTGAATGACCCGGCGGTGTTCCTGTCACTGGTCAATGAGGTGATCGCCCGGTCGCCCGGCGGCGGTTCGGAATTCGGGCGCGCAGGCCAGTTCGCAGCGCTGGGGGTCGGCGGGGCGGCGCTGCCCGATCAGGCCATTCTCGACCAGTGGCGTGCGGCCATTCCGGCGGGGCTGGAGCACCTGCGCGAGGTGTTCAGGTTCCGCGACTATGCCGTCGACGGCTGGAGCTATCAGCCGCCGGGCGTTGGCGACTTCGGGGCCAATGATGAGCTGCGCGCCGCCGTGGCGCTCGGCGGAATCGCGGCCCTGGGCGAGGCCGAGGCCATGTATTTCCACGCCAATTTCGACGGCGCGGGCCAACCGCTGGACGGTGGGACGGCCTATCGCTGGCGGGTGCCGCCGGGCGGGGTGCCGGTCGACGCCTTCTGGTCCCTGACGATGTACGAGGTGACGCCCGAGGGGCGCTACTTCTTCACCGAGAACCCGATCAGCCGCTATTCGATCGGCGACCGGACGCCGGGGCTGGTGGTCGATGCCGACGGTGGTCTTGAAATCCTGATCCAGCGGGAGCGTCCGACCGGCCCCCTGGCCGCCAACTGGCTGCCGTCGCCGGAGGGGCGGATGCGTCTGGCCCTGCGCGCCTACCTGCCCAAACAGACCCTTCGCGACCGGAGCTGGAAGGTTCCGGCGCTCGAACGGGCGCCCTGACCCCGGGTTGCGACGGATCGGCGCGCCCCGGTTACGCCGGGCGCGGGGATCGCTAGATCGGGCGTGACGGACCGGCCCCGCGGTTCGCCTTAGTCGAGTGCGCCTGCCTATGATTCTTGAACTCCACCGCGACCTGGCCGTGGAGCCGGCCAAGGCCGTGCTCGTCGTCGAGGACGATCCCGCCCTGCGGGCTCTCCTGATCCGCTCGCTCAAGGAGAATGGGTTCGAGGCGCACAGCGCCGGGTCCGGGGCCCAGATGGCGGCGGTGCTGGCCGATACGCCGGTGGATCTGGTCCTGCTGGACGTCATGCTGCCGGGGCCGAACGGCTTCGACCTGTGCCGCGACATCCGCCGGGTCAGCGAGGTGCCGATCATCATGCTGAGCGCGCGCGGCGACGAGTCGGACCGGCTGGTCGGGCTGGAGCTGGGCGCCGACGACTATATGTCCAAGCCCTTCTCGACCAAGGAACTGGTGGCCCGCATCCGCGCCAACCTGCGCCGGGCCGGCGGCAAGGTGATCACCACGGCGGCGCGGCGGCGGCGGATGGTCTTCGCCGGCTGGACCCTGGATGCGGGCGCGCGCGAGCTGACCTCGCCCGAAGGCGTCGCGGTCGATTTGTCGGGCGCCGAGTTCGACCTGCTGCTCGCCTTCGTCGGCAGTCCGCAGCGGGTGATCGGGCGGGAGCGCCTGCTGGAGCTGTCGCGCGCCCGGGTCGCCGACGCCTCGGACCGCAGCGTCGATGTTCTCGTCAGCCGCCTGCGCCGCAAGCTCTCCAGCGCCTCCAATGTCGAGCCCCTGATCCGCACGGTGCGCGGCGTCGGCTATTCGCTGACGGCGGCGGTCGAGCGCGAATGAGGCTGCTGCGGCGCTTCCCCCAGGGACTGGTCGGTCAGGCGGCCCTGGTGCTTCTGCTCGCGGTGGTGCTGGAGTCGTTGGGATCCTCGATCCTGCACGGACGCGCCGACATCGCGGCGGGGCGGGGCGATCAGGTGCGGCTGCTGGCCGAACAGCTGGTGGCCTTCGACGCCGTCATGGCGCAGACGCCGTCGGAGAAGCGGGCCGAACGCGTCGCCGCCCTGTCCGCGCCGGGCGTGCAGGCGCGGTGGACGCCGATCCCGCCGATCCCCGACGAGGCGCCGAGCGCCTTGCTGGAGCATTTCGAGGCCAAGATGGAGCGTTGGCGGCCCGCGCTGGCGGGACGGGAATTGCGCCTGTCGGCCTCCGGCGCCGGACTGCCATTCTCGCCGCATCGGCTGATGGTCGCGCTGCAAAGCGTGGACGGCGACTGGCTGACCCTGTCGACGCGGCTGGCGCCCTCGCCCTGGGCGGCGGCGGCCAGCGGTCTGGGATCGGCGGTGATCCTGCTGGGCGGGGTGCTGCTGGCCTCGCTGCTGATGTTGAGATCCATCGGGTCGCCGCTGCGCGCCCTGACACAGGCGGCCGACCGGGTCGGCGCGGGCGAGAGCGTCACGGTGACGGAGGAGGGGGCCGGCGACCTGCGCCGGGTCGCCAAGGCCTTCAACGCCATGCAGGCCCGCATCGCCCGCCTGACCGAGGCGCGGACCCAGGCCCTGGCCGCGGTCAGTCACGACCTTCGCACGCCGCTGGCCCGGATGCGGCTGCGCGCTGGCGATATCGAGAACGCTCCGGCGCGGGCCGCGATGGAGTCCGACATCGACGAGATGAGCGCCATGCTGGGCTCGGTCCTGTCCTATCTGAAGGGCGACGAGCCCGAGGAGCCGCGCCGCATGGATCTGGCCGCCATGGCCATGACGGTGGTCGACGACGCCGTCGATCTGGGGCGCACGGCGACCTATCGCGGGCCGGATCATCTGGTCCTGACGGCGCGGCCGGTGTCGCTGAAGCGGGCCCTGTCCAACCTCGTCAACAACGCCCTGATCCATGCGGGCACGGCGCGAGTCACGCTCGAAGCCGACGCGGGCGAGGCAGTGCTGGCGGTCGAGGACCATGGGCCCGGCATCCCGGAAGAGGAGCGCGTGCACGTGCTCCAGCCCTTCCACCGGCTGGACCGGGCGCGGGCGCGCAACACCCCGGGGCTCGGGCTGGGCCTCAGCATCGTCAATGAGATCGTGCGGCGCGAGGGCGGGACCCTGACCCTGACCAACCGGGCGCGGGGCGCCGGCCTGCGCGCCGAGATCCGTATTCCCCTGTCGGCCTGAGCGGGCGGGCGTTTCGCCGCACCTTCGGCAACACTTTGACACATGGATGGTGCGTCGCAGCAAAGAAGGGCTGCGAACCTGACCCCCTGTTTCCCCCACAGGAGGTTGTCATGGAACACGTACTGGAACGCGCCGCCCGCTTTCGGGGCCAGGTCTTCCCGGCCCAGAGCGCGCTCTACTCCCGGCTGGCCAGCGACGGTCAGAGCCCCAAGGCCCTGATGATCAGCTGCGCCGACTCGCGCGTGGTGCCTGAACTGATCACCCAGGCGGCGCCCGGCGACCTGTTCGTCACGCGCAATGCGGGCAACATCGTGCCGCCGTTCTCGAACGCCAACGGTGGCGTGTCCTCAGCGGTCGAATACGCGATCATGGCCCTGGGCGTGCGCGACATCGTCATCTGCGGCCATTCGCACTGTGGAGCCATGAAGGCCTTCTCCAGTCCCGAGGCGCTGGAGAAGATGCCCAATGTCGCCGCCTGGCTGAAACACGCCCATGCGGCCCACAGCGTCGTGTGCTCCGCCTATCACGACCTCAGCGCCGAAGAGGCGGTCACCGCCACGGCGCTTGAGAATGTGGTGGTCCAGCTGAACCATCTGCGCACCCATCCGTCGGTCGCCTCGGCCATGGCCAAGGGCGAGCTGACGCTGCACGGCTGGTTCTTCGAAATCGAGACCGGGACCATCCTGGCCTATGACGGCCAGGAGGAGCGTTTTGTGGCGGTCACGGACGACGCGCCCTTGCCGGTCGCCCACGCCGCCGGCATCCGCCGCGCCGCCACCGGCTTCGTCAGCGAGTCCATCGGGATCGCCGCCGAATGACCCCGTCCGCAGCCTCCTCCCCGGCCGCGGACTCGTATCGGAAGGTCGGCTTCTCGCGCGACCTGACGGCGTCCATCGTGGTCTTTCTGGTGGCCATGCCCCTGTGCATGGGCATTGCCGTCGCCTCGGGCGTTCCGGCCGAGCGCGGCCTGATCACCGGCATCATCGGCGGCATCGTTGTCGGCGCCCTGGCGGGCTCTCCGCTGCAGGTGTCCGGCCCCGCCGCCGGTCTGGCCGTCATCGTCTTCGATGTGGTCCAGAAGCATGGCCTCTCCGCGCTCGGTCCCATCCTCGTCGTCGCCGGCCTGATCCAGCTCATCGCCGGCGCGCTCAAGGTCGGGGGCTGGTTCCGCGCCATCTCCCCGGCCGTGGTCCACGGCATGCTGGCCGGCATCGGCCTGCTGATCGTGGTGGGTCAGTTCCACGTCCTGTTCGGTGACGCCCCGCGCGCCCACGGGCTTGAGAACATCATGGCCATCCCCGGCGCCATCGGCGGCCTGTCGCTGGCGGCCTTCGGCAACGCCGAGGCGACCCTGATCGTCGGCCTGACCACCATCGTCGCCCTGGTCGGCTGGGAGAAGATCCGTCCGAAGAAGCTCAAGCTGGTTCCCGGCGCCCTTCTGGGCGTGCTGGCCGGTTCGATCGTGGCGGGCGTCTTCGGCCTGAACGTCCAGATGATCTCGGTGCCGGAATCGATCGCCTCGGCCATCGCCATCCCGGGTCTCGACGCCTTCGCCGAAATGGTCGATCCGGTCCTGCTGGGCACGGCCCTGGCCATCGCCTTCATCGCCTCGGCCGAAACCCTGCTGTCGGCGGCGGCGGTGGACCAGATGCATGACGGCCCGCGGACCAAATACAACAAGGAACTGTTCGCCCAGGGCGTCGGCAACATGATCTGCGGCGTCCTCGGCGCCCTGCCGATGACCGGGGTGATCGTGCGCTCCTCGGCCAACGTCCAGGCCGGCGCCGTCAGCCGCTGGTCGGCGGTTATGCACGGCTGCTGGATCCTGGCCTTCGTCGCGGTCCTGCCGTGGGTGCTCAAGATGGTGCCCAGCGCCGCCCTCGCCGGCGTTCTGGTCGTCACCGGCTGGCGTCTGGTCAGCCTGAAGCACGCTAGGCACCTGTTCTCGCGCTACGGCCTGCTGCCGGCCCTGATCTGGGCGGTGACCTTCATCACCGTGGTGGCGACGGACCTGCTGGTCGGCGTTCTGGTCGGCATGGCCCTGACCCTGGTCGAGCTGGCGCCGCACCTGCTGCGCATGGGCCTGAAGGTGGTCCGCAAGGACGCCGACCATGCGGACGTCGCGCCGCACGAGGTCAAGCTGGAAGGGACCGCCACCTTCCTGCAGCTGCCGGGCCTGACCAAGGTGCTGGAGGCCGCCCCGACTCAGGGTGAGCTGCAACTGGATGCGCGTCGGCTGTCCTTCATGGACCATACCTCAGCCGAGGCGATCAAGGACTGGATCCGCGGCCGTGAGAGGGCCGGGGGTTCGGTGGTGGTCAAGGCGGAGGGCCGCCTGGGTGAGCAGCTCCGGGCGGAGCACGCCTGACGACCACGCCGTCGGGTTTCCAGACCCAGACGGACCCGGCCGGCGCGGACCCCCTCCCGCGCCGGCCTTTCCGTGCCCGGCGACGGCAAGGCGCCGGGAACGGCTCGCGCCCACGAGGGTTGTCGCATCTCCACGGAGACGCTGATGGCCCGCTACTTCTTCCACACCCTCGACGGCGAATGCGTTCGCGACGAACTGGGCGAGGAGCTACCGGGCGATGACGCTGCGAGGGAAGAGGCCCTGATCGTCTTCGGCGAACTGCTTCAGCACTGCGGCCATCGGTTCTGGGCCTCGGGCGTGTTCAGCGTCATCGCCACCAACGAAAGCCGCGAGGTGGTAGTCACCCTGACGGCGCAGGCCTCGACGGATCTGCCGGATGACGCCCGGGCCAACGCCCTGACGGACTGACGCATGTACAACGCATTGGTCGAAAAACTGGCGCGCCGTGACGTCCTCGACGCCGTCGAGGAGGCGGCGCTGGCGCGCGTCCTGGGACCCGCCGTCCGCGTCCTCGCCGGCCGCGACATCGTCAGCGAGCACGTCCGCGTCGAGCAGAGCACCCTGATCCTGAGCGGCTTCACCGCCCGCTACACCACCCTGGCCAACGGGCGCCGGCAGATCACCGAGATCAATCTGACCGGCGACTTCATCGACCTGCACAGCCTGCTGATGAAGCAGATGGACCACGGCATCGTCGCCCTGACCGACTGTACGATCGCCCACGCCAGCCATGCCGACCTGCGCAAGCTGGTCGACGACCACGGCCATCTGGCCCGGCTGTTGTGGCTGGACACGGTGATCGATGCGGCCATCCACCGGCAGTGGCTGGTGGCCATGGGGCGGCGCAGCGCCCTGGCCCACCTCTGCCACCTGATTTGCGAGATGTATCTGCGTTTGGAAGTCGTCGGTCAGGCCGCCGACCATGTCTTCGATCTGCCCCTCAGCCAGGCCGTGTTGGGCGACGCGCTCGGCCTTTCGACCGTCCATGTGAACCGGCTGATCGGCGAACTCCGCGGCGAGGGCGTCATCACCTGGGTCGGAGCGCGGATCACGGTCCTGAGGTGGGACCGGTTGGCCGAGATCGCGGAGTTCGACCCCACCTATCTGCGCCTGCATCGTGAGCCGACCTGAGAAAGAGCGGCCCGATTCACCTATGTTAATGCGCGGACGCGGCGCGGGTCGCATCGGCGGTCATGGCTTCCGATTTCCACGATTCGACCATCCCCCAACCCGCTCCCCCGCCGAATGTGCCGGCGGCCAGGGGAGATCGGCGAGGCCCCGGAGCGACGGCGGTCTGGATCGAGGCGGGCGTCTTTGTCGAAACGACCCGCGCGCGGCGGCTGGCCCGGGTGGTGGGACCCGGTGACCTGATCCAGGGCGAGGGGGTCTGGGTGACAGAGGGCCTCTATCGGGAGGGGGACGCTGTCGCTCTGCCGGAAGGCGTTCAGGGCGACCGGGCCCAAGCCGCCGCCGATCGGCGCGTTCGCGTGCTGAAGGCGCGGCTGGACTGCCTGATGACCCATTCGAGCCTGACCCGGCTGGCCGATCTTCTTGCGACGATTCATGAGTGCAATGGAGAGAGCCGGATCGTGCTGACCCAACAGGAACTAGCGGAACTGGTCGGGCTGCGCCGTGCGACCGTCAATGAGGGCCTCCAGGCCTTGCAGGACAGGCGGATTCTGCGTGTTGGTCGGGGACGGATCGACATCCTCGATGCCGCCGGCCTGGCGAAGGCGGCGTGCGGCTGCGAGAGCGGGGAGGCTGTTCCACCCCGCAGTCCAGGCGCCGAGAGCTAGTGGGCCGTTTCGCGGAACTCCAGCCGCCAGGACAGGTCGATGGGCCCCGCGGGCGGGGTCGTTCCGCACTCCACGACCGACTGCAAGGCGCCGACGGGGGTTCGGTAGCGGTCCGACAGGGCGTCGGCCTGACAGTTCAGGCCCTCGACCTTGAAGCTCTCGATCTCGCCGTCACCGTAACGCGCGCCGTCGGCCGTGACGGCCGCCTCGCCAAAGCCGGCGAAGGTCGTGTCGACGCGGGCGATGGTCACCCCCGCGCGGGGCTCGATATGGTCCGTGCGGATGATGCGGCCGGGCTCCAGCACATAGCGGGTTGAGATGCTGACGCGGTCGTCGGCGACCGGGGCCGGCTGGCCCATGCGGTCCAGCTTCGCTTGGCTGTAGGTGACGATGGTGCGGTCGCCCTCGGTGGTGACCTCGGCGTGGGTGAAATACGCCAGCGGTTGCAGCACCGCTCCGTCCGACAGGGTCAGCCGCGGCAGAAGCTGGGGATACGTCTCGTCCGCCGCCCCGGCCAGGACGCCCGGCGAGAAGGGGATAGGGAAGTAGGGGGTGTTCATATGCTGGCCGTCGCCACCGTTGATCAGCGGGAGGCCGATGACGCGCGATCCGTCGCGGTAGGTGACCAGCAGCCGGTCGTATTCTCCCCTCGCGAACCAGTTGGTCTGGCTGCGGGGCAGGGTGGTCAACCAGGCCTCGAAGGCCGGATCGGGCGCGACGTCGTGATAGCCGAGGCGGTTCCAGATGGCGTTGGTGTAGAGCAGTTGGTGCGCCAGGCTGAGATTCTCGCCGAGGATGCGATGCTTGCCGCGATAGGCGTCGGTCTTGCGCCCGTGGTCCCACAGATTGACCGAGCCGGTCGCAGGATCCAGCCAGAAGTCGGCATAGCGGGCGGCGACGCGCGAGGAGAAGGCGTAGGCCATGGCCTTTTCCTGATCCGTCAGCACGTCCAGTGAGGCGGCGGCGGTCAGGACCTCGAGGAAGGCCGTCTCGCCATAGGTCCCGATGCTGCGGCCGTACTCGAAGCCCTCGCCGCGCAGGTTGAGGCGCGGCAGCATGAGATCGACCGAGGACCGCAGCCAGGTCTTGACCTCCGGCGGCGGGGCGACACCCGTCTCGATGAAGCGCTGGGCGATCTCGCCGATCAGAAGCACGCTGTAGCGGTCGAAGCGGCCGTCGCCGTTGGTCTCGTCGGCGAAGCCGTACTGGCCGGAGTATTCGCGGAAATGATCGAGCGTTTTCGCCAGCAGGGCCTCGCTGGCGCTCGCATCCTCCCAGCCCAGCAGATAGCGCAGCCGGGCGATGCTGAACGCGACGCCGAAATAGTTGTTGGGCAGGTCGATCAGGGTCAGGTCGGAGGTGCGCACGAACCGGCGCCAGTCGAGTTGGACCCGCAGCCTGGCCAGGGTCTCGGGACTGACCGCCTGATCCAGCAGGCCGGCGACCTGAAGCTCATGCAGGGCCGAGACATAGTAATAGATCCCCCAGCTGTCGTTGGGATCGTCGACCGTCAGATCGGCCAGACGGCGGAAGCTGGACAGGTATTCGGGGAAGTTCGGATCGGTGCGCGGCGTCTGGCTCAGCACATGGGCCATGGCGATGGCGATCTTGCCGGGCAGGAATTTGTCGTGGGCCTCGAAGACCGCGACCCCGTCCAGCCGATAGTCGCGGCCGTCGGCGCGAAGTTGCTCCAGCAGGGCCTCGACCTGGGGGGTGATGCGCGTCTCGACCGTGCGATTCATCGGGGCGACGTCGCGGTAGAGCGGGCCGCGCGAGGCTTCGGCCAGAGAGGGGGCGGGGAAGGGCGTGGCCGGCGTTCTAGGCGTGATGGCGCAGGCCGTCCCGGTCAGCAGGCAGGCGGCGGCCGTGGCGAGAAGGAGGCTGAGGGGCATCGGCCGATCCCTGAATCTGAAGGGAAAAGGGCGGGAACGACCACGGCCGCCCCCGCCAGAGAACTGTCCCTGGGAAGGAACGTGATCAGGCTGGATTGGTCAGGCCAATTTGTCAATCGAGCTTACCAGTCACTCCGCTGCGACACTTCCGACGCGGCCATCAGGAAGGCGCCGGAGCCGTAAAGCTGGGTGTCCGAGGCCGCGACATGGTCCGGCGCATAGCCGACCTGCTGCACCCAGCCGAGGCGGCCGTCGGGCTGGACGGCGCGCGACAGGGCGGCCCAGCCCTTGGCCACGGCGGGACTGTAGGGCGCCCGATCCAGCACCCCGGCGTTCACGCCCCAGGCCAGGCCATAGACGAAGAAGGCGGTGCCGCTGGTCTCGGGCGGCCCCCCCACGTCGAGCAGGGAGACCGGCCAATAGCCCTCCGCGCCCTGCAGCCCGATCAGGCGTTCGGACATCTGGCGGAACAGGGTCTCATAGCCGGTGCGGGCCGGATCGTCGGCGGGCAGGGACTGCAGCACCTTGGCGAGGCCGGCATAGGACCAGCCGTTGCCCCGGCTCCAGAACACCTTGTGGCCCGCCGCATTGGGCTTACCGATGAAGCGGCTGTCCCGATAGAAGAGGTGGTCGTCGTGGTCGTAGAGGGCCTCGATCGTGGCGTTCAGCTCGCGCTCGGAGTGGCGGCGGTATTTCGGGTCGCCGGTAATTTCGGACAGCTCAGTCCAGACCGGCGGGGCCATGAAGATGGCGTCGCTCCAGCACCAGCGGACCTGACAGGGCCGTTCGCCCCGGCCTTCGTCGAAGGTCATGGCCGCGTCGCTGGGGGCCGCGAGGACGGCGTCGAAGCGGGCGCGGATCGGGGTGAGGCGCGCCTCTCTGGCCGAACCCTGAACCCGTCCGGCGGCCCAGATCCAGCTATGTCCGATGGCGTCGGCGTCGGCGTGGCGCGGGCGCGTGCCGAAGCCCCAGTGGGCCGCCTCGCCGTGATCCACGATGGCCTTCGCATAGGCCGCGTCGCCGGTGGCGTCGGTGAAATCGGCGAGGCCCGCCCAGAAGGTCGCCTGGATCCAGTCGATCGGATCGGCCGTCTGGTCGTGGAAGGTGCCGACATAGTCGAAGGCCTCCATATGGGCCAGCTGCCAGTCCGCGACCCGTCGGGCCTGCGCCAGCACCGCCGCGTCGCGGGCCGTCTCGGCCGGTTGCGCAACCAGCGCGGAGTCTGTCGCGTCGCCCGCACAGGCGCCGGTCGCCAGCAGCACGCCCGACATCGCCAGCGCCGCCGCGCTCCAAGCCTTATTCCGCATCGTCCACTCCCTTTCCGGGCCATTTGGCTAGCCCGGTTTATAATTTTGGTCTGACCAATCTTGTCACCGGTGTCACTTCCGGTCTAGCCTGTTCGCATAACGTCGCCCGGTTTACGGGCGCGAGGGAAACATCAGGCAGGGGAAATACACCATGACCGCCAAGTCCAAGACCCTTACGCGGGCGATGCTGCTCGCCTCGGCCGCGACCCTGTTCGCGGTTCCGGTTCTGGCGCAAACCGCGCCCGTTCCGGCAGCGGACCAAACGCCGCAGCAGACCGCGCCCGAGGAGGGCTCCCAGGTCAGCGACGTCGTGGTGACCGGCATCCGGGCCACCCAGCGCAGCTCCATCGCGGTCAAGCGCGATTCGGCGACGATCGTGGACGCCATCGTCAATGACGAGATCGGCTCCCAGCCGGACAACTCGGTCGGCGATACGCTGGAGCGGATCACGGGCGTCACCGCCGACCGGTTCAAGGGCAACGCCAACGAACTGTCGGTGCGCGGCCTGGGCCCGACCCTCAGCTTCTCGACCTTCAACGGCCGCGAGGTCTCGACCGCCGGTCCCGACCGTTCGGTGGCCTTCCAGCAGTTCCCGTCCGAGCTCGTGAACGGCGTCCTGGTCTACAAGACCCAGCAGGCCGACTTCCCCGAGGGCGGCATCGCCGGCGTCATCGATCTGCGATCGATCCGTCCGCTGGACGCCCGTCCGCGTATCCAGGCCGAGTACCGGGGCGTCTATCAGGAGAAGGAAGACGCCGCGACCGGCCGTGACGGTCTGGGCTACCGCGCCAACATCTCGGTGACCAACCGCTGGCGCGACACCAGCATCGGCGACATCGGTGTGAGTCTGGGCTACCAGCATCAGGACCAGGCCTCGCCCGAGGACTATTACACCACCAACTCCGCCTTCATTCCCTGCAACACGGCGGCGATCAATCCGAACCTGATCACCGGGACGGCGGCGGCCCAGACGGCGGCGGGCACCAGCTTCAACTGCGCCATGCGTTCGACCCTGAGCACCGCCAACCGTGCGGGCACGACAGAGACGCCGCTCTATTTCGCCACCACCTCGCGCGCCTTCCAACAGAAGACCACGAGCGAGATCCGCGATGGCCTGATCGGCGCCCTGCAGTGGCGTCCGAACGACCGGCTCGACTTTGCCCTGGACGGCCAATACTCGAACCGCAGCAGCCTCGAGAACCGCAACATCCTGGCCGTAACCGAGGCCGCGCGGGGCATCCAGCCCCTGATCATCGGCGGCCAGCCGGGCGGCGAGGGCTTCAGCGACGGCGCCCTGATCTCCTATCGCGGCAACTCCAACGTGGAGATCCAGCTGGAGGACCGGCTGCGCGAGGAGGAGTACATCGGCGGCGGCTTCGCGGCGAAGTACAGCGGCGACCGGCTGACGGTCACGACCGACCTGTCCTGGTCGCAATCGGTGCGCACCGAGCTGCAGAAGGCCACCAACATGCGGTCATCGCGTCGGGTGGTCTATGAGTTGAACGGCGCCAACGACGTCGTGCCGACGATCGACTTCATCGGCTTCGACATCAACGACCCCGCCAACTTCGTCACCGCCGTCCCCGCGTCCAACACCAACTACGCCCGCTATCGCCTGGTCACCGACCGCCATGACGAGATCGCGGCGGCGCGGATCGACGGGACCTACCAGCTGGGCGAGGGCTTCTTCCGCACCGTCGCCGCCGGCGCCCGCTATTCGGAACACCAGCGCAAGACCGACGCCAACAACAACGTCGACGTCACTATTCCGATCGCCCGCGACGGCCTGACGGCGGCCCAGCTGGTGGCCCAGGCCAACGCCAACTGCCGCGTGCCCTTCGGCTCCAGCGACTTCATGAGCCAGTCCAGCACGAACATCCATTCGTGGGCGCAGTTCGATAACTCCTGCCTGTTCAACACCTACACCGGCCGGGACTCCAATCCTCTACTGACCGACTCGCGCGGTCCGGAGGACACCGACGTCACCGAGGCGATCACCGCGGTCTATCTGATGACCACCTTCGGCTCGGAGCTGAACGGCATTCCGTTCAGCGGCAACGCCGGCCTTCGCTATGTCCACACCACGATCGACTCGCGTGGCTATCGGTCGGCGGTGACGGTGACGCCTTCGACCGGCGGTTCGGCGGCGACTCTCGTGACGGTTCCGGGCACCCTGTCGGAAGTCTCCGGTTCGGGCGAGTACGATTATCTGCTGCCCAGCCTGAACTTGAACTTCGACCTGAACGAGCGGACCAAGCTGCGTTTCGGCGCCTCGAAAGCCATCGCCCGCGTCGGCATCGAGGAGTTCAACGTCGGCATCACCCCGGTGGTCGACGCCAATGCGACCACGGTCCAGGGCGTGCTGGCCAACTCCACGACCGGCAACCCGAACCTGAAGCCGCTGGAAAGCTGGAACCTCGACACCTCGCTGGAGTGGTATCCCAGCCGCGACGCCGTCTTCTCCTTCGCCACCTACTACAAGTGGATCAAGAACGCGGCCTTCGACGCGGTCCAGCCCTACACCACCTCGATCATCGCCAACGGCTCGGAGGTCACCTTCAACGCCGTGGCGCCCGCCAACGACCCGGAAACCCGTCACCTCTACGGCTTCGAGGTGACCGGCAACTACGTGTTCAGCTCCCTGCCGGGACTGTGGTCGGGCCTGGGCGTGACCGCGGGCTACAACTACGCCGAGGCGGACTTCGAATTCCCGGATC
This sequence comes from Brevundimonas sp. UBA986, assembly GCA_002292165.1. Taxonomy (GTDB): domain Bacteria; phylum Pseudomonadota; class Alphaproteobacteria; order Caulobacterales; family Caulobacteraceae; genus Brevundimonas. The sequence goes on along the minus strand of DBBK01000244.1, from coordinate 824 downwards.
CCTCGACCGTCGCTCCCTATGTCGATCCGGCCAATCTGCGGGGCCTGTCGAAGAACAACTTCACCGGCTCGGTCTTCTGGGAAGGCGCTGGCCTGTCGCTGCGGGCCTCGTATCGGTATCGCTCCGACTATTCCAAGCCGAACTCCTCGACCAACCGCAGTGTTCGCGGCTCGGGCTATCTGAACCTCTCGGCCCAGTACGACCTGACCGACAACATCCAGCTGAAGGCCCAGGCGCTGAACGTCACGAACGAGCGGGACATCATGTACAAGCCCGGCGAGGACGCCATCACCGAGGTCAGCGAGAGCAACCCGCAGTACTACTTCGGCGTCCGCTTCCGTTATTGATCCCCACGACCCGCGACGGCTTCGCGGCCGTCGCGGGTTCGATTTTCCGGACCTGTCCCGATGCGTTTCCTCGTTCCGACCCTGGCCGCAAGCGTCCTTCTGGCTGCCCAGCCGGTCGCGGCCCAAACGGCCGCCGCGCCGGTGTGCGAAGGCTCCAGCGGCTATGCCGAGGCCTTCGAGGGCCGTCGCACCTTCCTGTGGCGGCCTGACTGGCTGATGTCGGTCAAAGCACGCTACGCCACTGACCCGACCCTGCAGCCGCCCCGTGCGGCCATGCTGGCCCGCGCCGACGCCGCCCTGACGCGCGGGCCCTATACCGTCGTCGACAAGACCCAGGTCCCGGCCAGCGGCGACAAGCACGACTATATGAGCATGGGCCCCTACTGGTGGCCGGATCCCTCAAAGCCGGACGGCAAGCCCTATATGCGCCGCGACGGTCATATGAATCCCGAGCGCGACACCAACGCCTTCGACCTC
>DBBK01000270.1 GCA_002292165.1 Brevundimonas sp. UBA986 | reverse complement strand
TCGGCGATGGCGGCGTCCAGCTTGTCGGGGGTGGCGCCGACGGACTTGAGGATTTCCTTGGCCACACCGCCTTCGCGGGCGATGGCCGAGAGCAGGCGCTCGGTGGTGACGAAGGCGTCGCCGGCCTTTTTCGAGGACTCTTCGGCGGTCGCGAAGACGCGGGCGGTGTCGCCGTCGAGATAGAGCTGGCCCGAGCCGCCGGAGACCTGGGCGCGCTTCTGCAGGGCGGTTTCGGTGGCGGTCTCGGCCTTGGCCGGGTCACCGCCCGCCGCGGTGATCAGGTTGCGGGCCAGGCCGTCCCGCTCCTCCAGCAGCACCTTCAGCAGATGCTCGGGGGCGAACTGCTGGTGACGGCGCGCGAGGGCGAGAGACTGGGCCGACTGGACGGCCTGTTTGGCGCGGTCGGAATAGAGGTCGAGGTTCATTCTTGTGGGTGTCCCCTTGAGAGGCGGATTCCGAACCTCGCGTCCTCTGAAGCAAGCAACGCGCCGTCCGGTGGTCGAGATTTGGGTGTGTCGGGGTGATCACACAAGAGGGCGTGGCCAGTGATGCCGCTTCAATGTTTCAGTCTTGTTACCTGTTGAACGCAAAGAGAAATATCTCGGACAGAGGGCGATTCCCGACGGCGTGACGTTTCAGCGTCATCGGACATTGCCGATCAAGAAGGAGACCTCTCATGCGCAAGACCCGCACGATCCTGGCCGCCATGGCCGCCGGCCTGATGACCCTGAGCGCCATTCCCGCGGCCGCCGCGCCGCAGTCGCACAACAACGGGCCGCAACAGCCGCAACGCGGCGCCGACCACGACAACGGACGCGGCGGCAACGAATACGGCGCCTGGAANNCGCCGGCCCCGCCGCGCAGCTTCACCCGCCACAACGACTGGTATCGCCACGTTCGCGCCTGTTCGCAGCGCTATCGCAGCTACAATCCGGCCACTGACCGCTACACGGTGCGGCGCGGCCAGACGGCGGTCTGTCGCCTGTAATCGCTGGAGAATCCCGCCGGGGTTGCAGCCCCGGCGGGTCGAGCGGTGAAATCTCACCTGCGGTGCAACGTCGCAGGGGGCGGGGTGTTCTTGGTGAACGCCGGGCGGGTCCCGGCCATCGGAGAAACGCTTATGAGAAAACTGCTGATCGCCGCCGCCGCGGGTCTGATGACTCTCAGCGCCCTGCCTGCCGCCGCCGGAACCGTCGGCCAGGAACGCCCCTATAACTCGGGTCCGATGAACGGACCGATGAACCATGGTCCCATGAACGGGCCTATGAACGGACCCAACCACGGCGCCGGCCCGGACCATATGTACGGCACCTGGGACGACCACTGGGGCTCCCGTCCGCCGGCGCCGCCGCGCGGCTGGACCCGCCACAACGACTGGTACCGCCACGTCCACGCCTGTTCGATGCGCTACCGCAGCTATAACCCGCGCACCGACATGTTCGTGGTCCGTCGCGGCGTCTTCGCCCGCTGCCGACTCTAGGCTGAGCCTTCAGATCTGATGAGGCCCGCCGTGGAAACGCGGCGGGCCTTTTCGCGTCCGCCGCCTTGACCCCGCCCGGGCCGAAGCGTCCCTTGCCGCCTCCCGAACCGAAGGAGGCCGCCATGTCCCATCCCGTCCTGATCCCCGGCGCGGTCGCCGTCGTCACGGGGGCGGCGTCCGGCATCGGGCTGGAGGCCGCCTGTCAGTTCGCGGCGCTGGGACTGAAGGTCGCCCTGGTCGATCTGGATCCGGCCCGGCTTGAAGCAGCGGTCGAAGCGGTGAGGGCGCGGGCTCCCGGAGCCGAGACCGCGATCTTCGCCGTGGACGTGTCCGACCGGGCCGCGGTCACGGCGCTGGAAGCCGCGGTCGTCGCGCGCTTCGGCGGGGTCGATGTGCTGATGAACAATGCGGCGGTGTCCATGCCCACCGACGCCCTCGGGCCGGAAGCGAACTGGAAGACACTGCTCGACGTCAATCTGTGGGGCGTGATCCACGGCTGTCAGGCCTTCGTTCCCGGGATGATCGCGCGCGGCCGGCCCGGGCTGATCATCAACACGGGCTCGAAACAGGGGATCACCAACCCGCCCGGCAACCCGGCCTACAATGTCTCAAAGGCGGCGGTGAAGGCCTATACGGAGGCGCTGGCGCATGAGCTCAGGAACACCGGCGAGGGTCAGGTCTCGGCCCATCTGCTGATCCCCGGCTTCGTCTTCACCGGGATGACGGCGCGGGGCCGGAGCGACAAGCCGTCGGGCGCCTGGACCTCGGCCCAGACGGTCGACTTCATGATGCAGGGCCTCGCCGCCGGCGACTTCTACATCCTGTGCCCGGACGAGGACGTCGACCGGCCGCTGGACCAGAAGCGGATGCAGTGGGCCATGGGCGACCTCATCGAGAACCGCCCGGCCCTGTCACGCTGGCATCCGGATTACGCCGAAGCCTTCGCGGCCTTCATCGCGTCCTAGGTCGCGGGCAGGCCGACGCGGCGACGCCAGGCCGGGTAGTCGCGATCGATCAGATTGGCCCCGGCGCCGTCGTAATAATTATAGCCGGCGCGGCGTTCGCGATCGAGGTCGGCCAGCGCCGGCTGAAACACCGAGGTGCGGTCGATGAAGATCGGCCGGTTGGTCCCCAGCTCATAGAAGCGGGCCCAGAGGCGGGCGCCCGGGGCCGGGATCACGCGACGGTCGTTCTGACCCTCGGCATTGGTGAAGCGCTCGACGGCGATGTCGGGGATGACGGTGGATCTGAACCAGGCGACCGAGCCCTCGACGGCGGCGATGACCTCGGGCGAGGGGTTGGGAATGCCCATCAGGAAGCGGGTGATACCCACGCTCTCATAACCCGACAGCGACGGCGGCTCGAATTTGCGCGCCCACGCCGGGGCCAGGGTGACCTCGTCATGCTGGGCGCACCAGACGGTCAGCTTGCCGTTCTGCACAATCTGGGTCTTGAGGATGATGTCGATCCCGCGCGTGACGGCCTCCGCGGCCCTCGCCTTGCGGCCCGTGTCGACGAAGCCGTAGGGGCCGGCGCCGTTGGAGACGTCGCGCAGGACGTTGAGCACCCGCACCATGGCGTCATCATTGTAGGTGATGTGGGTGTAGTAGCCCGTCCGCAGCGGGAAGAACTGGGGCCAGCCGCCGTTCGGGTACTGGGCCGCCAGAACCCAATCGAAGCCCTTGTCGAAGGCGGCGACATAGGCGGCGGAATTGGGCGCGCCCGCCTGAATCACCCTGGCCAGGAACTCCATCTCCAGCGTGGTCGCCTGGTTGTCGATGGTGTCGCCGAGTTCGGGGTCGACCGGCGCGGCCGGGGGCGCGCTCATGTCGGTGTTCTTGGGCCAGGAGCCATTGGCGAACTGGTAGAGCAGGACGCTGTCGGCCAGACGCCGGGCCTCGGCCGAGGCGTACCAGGCCGCGTCCTGACGCAGGACGGCGCTGCCCCAGCGGACGGGCGCGCTGTTCTGGGCGGCGACCGGTTGCGGCGCGCTCGCGGCGGACGTGTTGGCGACAGCCGGGGCGCAGGCGGCCATCACGGCCAGCAGGGGCGCGGCGGCGGCAATCAAGGCGCGACCGCGAACGGTCGAGGAATACGACATAGGGGCTCCTCCCGAATGGACCTTCAGGCCCGCCCCGTTCCGTCCCGGACGGCGAGGTCTGCCCGGACGCTACACCAGCGTCGCGACACTGAAAAGACACCGGTGTCAGGACGGGGCCGAGCGCCGCCGTACTGGCGCCCGCCTGAATCGGCGCGTAGCCTCACCGTTCAGGTTTCGCTGGAGTTCTCGTCATGTCCCTTCGTCTGTCGCGCCGTCAGGCCCTGTCGTCCGCGGGCCTCGGCATGGCCGGTCTGGCGAGCCCGACCCTGGCCTGGAGCCAGACGGCGACCTCGGCGCCCGACGCCGGGGCCGCCCTGGCCGAGACCGTCGACGCCTATGTGAAACGGGCCATGGCGGCCTTCCCCGACCAGCCCGCCCTCTCCATCGCCGTGGTCAAGGACGGCCGGACGGTCCTGGCGCGCGGCTACGGCGTGCGCAAGATGGGCGAGGCGACCAGGGCCGACGAGCACACCCTGTTCGCCATCGCCTCCAACACCAAGAACGTCACCGCCGCCGCCCTGGCCATGATGGTCGACGAGAGCAAGGTGAAGTGGGACGAGCCGGTGAAGACCTACCTGCCCGACTTCGCCCTGTCGGACCCGTACATCGGCGAGCACATCACCGTTCGCGACACCCTCAGTCACCGCGCCGGCTTCGGCCTGGGCGCCGGGGATCTGCTGTTCTGGCCCAACAGCGACCGGACCCGCGACGAGGTCGTGCGTCAGGCCGCCTTTGTGCCCATCGAGGACGGGTTCCGCGCGAATTATCACTACTGCAACCTCATGTTCGTGGTCGCGGGGGCGGTGCTGGAAAAGGTCTCCGGCATGCGTTGGGAGCAGTTCATCCAGACGCGAATCTTCAGCCGCGCGGGCATGACCGAGACCGTGCCCCTGGCGACCCTGGCGGATCCGGCGAAGTCGGCCCTGCCCCACGCCCGGGTCGGGCCTCCCTTGCGGACCCATGGTCCGATGACGCAGATCGCGGACTCGATCGCCGAGGTCTGGAACTGGGATTCGGCGGCGGCGGCGGGCGGCATCTGCACCACCGCGACCGACTGGGCCAAATGGATCGCCATCCGTCTGGCCATGGGTAAGCTGCCGGACGGATCGCGGCTGTTCTCCGAAGCCTCGGCCAAGGAGATGTGGAGGCCCAACATCATCGTCTCGGGCTCGGAAGGGCCGACGGCGGCCATGCCGGGCCGGGCCATCGCCTCGACCTACGCCATGGGCCATCAGGTGCAGGACTATCGCGGTGAACGCTACATCAGCCACGGCGGCGGCTCGCCGGGCGGCATCTCGGCGACGGTGATGATCCCGGGCCGCAACGTCGGCTTCTCCATCTTCTCCAATGCCGAGGAGGGCCAGCTGCTGCGCGCCCTGCGCTCGGGCATCGCCGACATCTGCATGGAAAAGGGCGGGTCGTTCGACTGGATCGCCGACTCGGTGCGGCTGGCCGCCGAGGCCGAGCCCAAGGCGGTCAAGGCCGCCGCCGACATCGACGCCCGTCAGGCGGCGGGCACGAAGCCGTCGCTGCCGCTGGAGGCCTATGCCGGGACCTGGCGCGACCCCTGGTATGGCGACATCGTCATCGAGAAGCGCGGCGAGGGCCTGTGGATGCGCTTCACCCACACCCCGACGCTGAAGGGGCCGGTCGAACCCTATGACGGGGAAACGATGCGCACCCGCTTCCTCGACAAGCGCGAAGAGGATCTGCTGGTCAGCTTCGCCCTCGAGAACGGCCGCCCGAAGACGGCGACGATGAAGGCCCTGAGCCCGGACGCCGATTTCTCGTACGACTATCAAGACCTTAGACTGACGAAGGTTTGAAGCCGGATGCGCCGGATACCCCTTCTTCGGGTTGTGGTGGTCGCCTCGGTTCTGGGCGGGTCCCCTTCGCTCGCCGCAGCCTCTCCAGCGGAATCCGGGGATGACGGCGTGGTTCTGGATTGCACCGGCGAGGCTTCGGCCATTGCCGGAATTCGGGAGCGACTGGCCGTCGGTCATGGCTCCGAGGTGGCGGCACGAACGTGTGTGGCCTTCTTCGATGCCGGCGAACCGCGCGCTTATGCACGTCTGGCCGTGGTGTCCCTGTCCCTCCCCGGCCAGACCCGACTCGAGCTCTATGGTCTCAGGCCGGACGGCGGATGGACGGATCTGACTCCCGGCCCTTTCCTCTATGATCCTGCGCTGGACCGGCTGGATGTCGTACCGGGGCGGACGAGCGGGATGCCGACCGTCCATGTTTCGCGAGGCGAGACCCGGGTGGTCTTCATCTTCGATCCAGATCGGGGTCTCTACTGGGTCGTGCCTGCAGGGTGACCTGAATGGTCATCGCGTCAGTTCGAGGATCTCCAGCTTGGCCTCCTGCTTCGGCCAGGGGATGACCAGACGCCAGCGCTGCGGGCCGATGCGTTCGAGGACGCCGATCTGGTCGCGTTCGCGGGTCTGGCCATAGGTCGGATACGTCGTCTCGTCGCCCCAGGCCTGGGCGCCGAGGAAGACCAGCTGATTGTCCGAATGCGGATAGAGCAGGCCGCGCGAGCGCTGCGAGCCTGTGGTCTTGGTCAGGACCAGGTCGCCGCCGGGGGTCAGCTCCACCGTGCAGCGGAAGTTCGGATAGGACAGGAAGGCGGGTCCCTTTTCATCGCGCGAACCCAGCTTGATCGTGCGGCAGTGATAACTCCCGGGCGGGGGCTGGAGGCGGCCCGGCAGGGCGGCGTTGGGATCGACGAGGGGACCCAGGGCCTCGACCTGATCGGCGAACCCCTTGTCCTCGGCCTCGGCGCGGCCCAGCCGCCAGGCCTGATCCAAGCGGCCCAAGGCCGAGGCGTCGGCGGCCTTGGCCACCTGACGCCAGTCGGAGACGCCGCCCTGTTCGCCTGTCGACGGGACCCGGGTCTGTTCGCTCGGGAGCGGCGTGGGGCTGGTCGTGGGCTGACCGGCGACCGGCTCGGTCGGCGCGGGAGCCGCGGCCTCTTCTGGCGAGGGCGCCGCGCCCTGACCGCAGGCGGCGAGGGTAAGGACGGCGGCGGCGGCGGTGAGGGCTCGGACGGCCATGGGCGCTCCTTGGATCAGAGGGAGACGAACGGTCCGGGCCGGTTGGGGTTCACCGGCCCCCGGGAACGCTTCTGGGATCGAGCAGCAGACCCGAGACGGTCGCGGCCAGCAGGCGCGGGGCGAAGGGCAGGCGGGCGACCTTGCCGAGGATGTGGTCGCGGATCCACGGCAGGACAGCGCCGTCGGCCTGATAGAAGGGAGTGAAGACCATCGACAGGGCCTGATAGAGGCGCACGTGCCAGCGCCGGGCGGCGGCGTAGGCGTGCAGCGCGTCCGGCAGCTCGGCGTGGGTTTCCAGAGCGTCGGCGAGGGCGAGGGCGTCGAGCAGGCCCATATTGACCCCCTGCCCCAGCTGCGGACTGGTCGAATGGGCCGCATCGCCGAGCACCGCCAGCCGGTTGGCGACCGGCCGGATCAGGGTGTGGTGGCCGTAGCGGGCCAGGGTCATGGCGTCCGGGTCGACGATGGCCTCGAGCACCGGTGCGACCTCGGGCCAGAGGGACAGGATCTCGGCCTTCCACGGCGCGAGGCCGGACGCGCGCCATTGCGGATGGTCGTCGCCCTTCAGGCTCCAGAAGAAGGTGGCGAGGCGCTGGTCCGGCGCATCAGGCCGCACCCCGCAGGGCAGGACGCCGATCATCTTCGAGGCGCCGCGATAGACCTGTTCCAGCGCGCCT
>DBBK01000013.1 GCA_002292165.1 Brevundimonas sp. UBA986 | reverse complement strand
CTTCTGGCCGTGGTTGTCTTCTGGCTGCGCCGTCGACTGGACGAGACCGCTGCCTTCAAGGCCGAGGACGTTCGCACCGCGCCGAAATCCAGCGCCCTGCAGCTGTTCGCCAAGCATCCAAAGGAGGCCCTGATGGTGCTGGGCCTGACAGCCGGTGGCACCCTCGCCTTCTATACCTATACGACCTACCTGCAGAAATTCCTGGTCAACACCTCGGGCTTCTCCAAGACCACGGCGACCGAGATCAGCGCGGGTGCGCTCCTGATCTATATGCTGCTCCAGCCCGCCGTCGGGGCCCTGTCGGACCGGATCGGGCGCCGGCCGGTGATGATCGCGTTCGGGGTGCTGGGCGTGCTGTGCACCGTGCCGATCATGTCGACGCTGGCCGTGACCACCAACGCCTTCGCCGCCTTCGCCCTGGCCCTGACCGCGCTGGTGATCGTCTCGGGCTACACCGCCATCAATGCGGTGGTGAAGGCCGAGCTCTTCCCGGCCCATATCCGGGCCCTGGGCGTCGCCCTGCCCTACGCCATCGCCAACGCCCTGTTCGGCGGCACGGCCGAATACGTCGCCCTGTGGTTCAAGCTGGACGGAAACGAGAGCCGCTATTTCTGGTACGTCACCGTCATGGTCGGCGTGTCGCTTCTGGTCTTCGTCTTCATGCGAGACACGAAGCACAAGACCCTGATCACCCACGAATAGGGGTCACGCCGCGAACCGGCCGCCCCGCGCCGCATAGGTCTGCGTCCCGCGCGTGATCACCCGGTCGCCCGGCAGGACGGCGTCGACGGCGATGTCGAACTGGCCCTTCACGGCGTCATAGACCGGGCCGAAGTCCTTCAGTGTCACTTCCTTCAACGCCTCGATCGAGGGGATGACGAAATAGACCTGCTGGAAGTCGTCGATGCGGTAGAGGGTGCGCATGACCCGCTCCAGCTCGAAGCCGATGCGGTTCGGCGACGGGTCTTCCAGCGCGAAGACGCTCTCGGTCGCCGAGGAGACGATGCCTGCGCCGTAAATCTTCAGGCCCTTGGCGGATTCCATCAGGCCGAACTCGACCGTGTACCAGTAGAGCCGGGCCAGCTGGGGCAGCATGCCCAGCGAGGCGGCGCGCTGCCCGCCCTTGCCATAGGCCTGCATATAGTCGGCGAAGTCGGGGTCGGTCAGCATCGGCACATGGCCGAAGACGTCGTGGAAGATGTCCGGCTCCTGCAGGTAATCCAGCTGGTCCGGCTTGCGGATGAACTGGCCCGAGACGAAGCGGCGGTTGGCCAGGTGGTCGAAGAAGACGTCGTCGGGCACCAGGCCCGGCACGCACTCCACCGTCCAGCCGGTCAGGGCCTTGAGCTTGGGATTGAGTACGGCGAAGTCGGGGATGCCGCCGGTGTTCAGGTCCAGCGCCTTGAGCCCGTTCATGAAAGCGTCCGAGGCCCGGCCCGGCAGGATCTTCATCTGCCGCTCGTACAGGGTGTCCCAGGTGTCGTGCTCGACCTCGGTATAGGCGCGCCAGTTCTGGCTGATGGTCCAGTCGGCGGCGGCGCCCGGCGGAGGGGCGTCGAAGACGTGTTCAAAGTCGGACATGGGCGCGCTCCTCGGGAAGCCGTCTTCTTGATGCCCTATCTAGGCCGAGCCGAAACGTCCGACTAGTGGATCGGCTGCTTCGCTGGCGCGTGGTGACCCGCCGCATCGACGGTGAACCAATGGGCCTCGTCATCCGGCGTCAGCGGTTCGACATCGGTGTCGATCTCGAGCACCCCCTCGGCGGCGTAGACGAGGAAGCCCGAATCCTCACCCATGGCCAGAACCCGATAGAAGGGCTGGTCGCGGTGCTCCGGGCCGGGCTGATCGATCGGCCCGGCATAGACGGCGTCCACATCGACGATCAGGCCGCGGAAGGCCTGCTCCCGGTGGCGGACGATCTGGCCGAGGCCGAATTTGGCTGTGTGCTCCTGGGTCATACCATCAAGCTACGTCACCCAGCCTGAGCCAGATCCGTCCGAGCCGTTCATGCGGCCGTCATATTCGCTTGGCGCGCGACGAATCCTGAGGCTAGGTTGCCCGTGACGGGCGCCGGCATCGGTTGCGCCCATATGAAAGTTCGGCCCATGCCGGAACCAGACGGCGCGCCTTCGGGGCGCGACGACCGGTCCCAGCGACAGAGGTCCGACCGCGCTTCGGCCCCGGGCAAGTCCCGCGGCGGCGCACAGGGCCATGGAGCGTCCAGTCGGGATGCGCCGCTGTATGGCGCGCTCGATCTGGGGACCAACAACTGCCGCCTGCTGATCGCCCGCCCGGCGCGGGAAGGCTTTCGCGTGGTCGACAGCTTCAGCCGCATCGTGCGCCTGGGCGAAGGTCTCAGCCACACCGGCAGGCTGGATGAGGCCGCCATGGACCGCGCCTATGACGCCCTGGCCTCCTGCGCCGAGCGGGTGATGCGCAAGGGCCTCGAATCGGAGCGTCTGACCGCCGTCGCCACCCAGGCCTGCCGTCAGGCCGAGAACGGCGCCGCCTTCATCGAACGCGTCCGGGCGGGCACGGGGCTGAAACTGCGCATCATCGATCCGGCCGAAGAGGCCCGGCTGTCGGTCGAGGGCTGCCTGAACCTGTTCGATCCCCGCGCCGAGGCGGTGCTGGTCATCGATGTCGGCGGCGGTTCGACCGAACTGTCCTGGCTGAGGAAGCAGGGCCGCGAGATGAAGACCGTGGCCTGGATGTCGGCGCCGCTGGGCGTGGTCACCCTGGCCGAACGCCATCCGGAGCCCGAGGACGCCCTCGGGTCCGCGGGTGCGATCTGGTACGAGGCCATGGTCGCCGACATGGGCGCCGCCATCGCCGCCGGCGGGATCGTCGACGCCGAGATGCGCGACCTGTTCGGACGCGGTCGGGGCCATATGGTCGGGACGTCCGGGGCGATCACCAGCCTGGCCGGCATCCACCTGAACCTGCGCCGCTATCAGCGCGACCGCATCGACGGCCTGTGGATGACCCGCAAGCAATGCGAGGCGGCGGCGGATCGGCTCAAGGCCCTGGGCCCCGACGGCCGCGCGGCCGAGGCCTGCATCGGGCCGGACCGCGCCGATCTGGTGCTGGCCGGCGCCGCCATCCTGGAGGCGGTGCAACGCGCCTGGCCGTGCGAGCGCGTGCGCGTCGCCGATCGGGGTCTGCGCGAAGGCCTGTTGCTGCAGAGAATGCGCGAGGACCGCAAGCCGCGCCGTCGGCGTCGCCGGGGACGTGGCAAGGGCGCCGTCGCCGCCGCCGAATAGAGGCCTAGCGGGGGCCTGATGCGCCCGGCGCAGCCGTTCCGGCCGGAGCCGCCGCCGCAGCTGCCGATCCGCCCGAAACCTGCACCGGCAGGACGATGTCGCAGACCGAGAAGTCGGCCCCCTTCGACGCCCGCGTCAGGTCGGCCAGGGCGCGGAAGCGGGGCGAGCCGGTATCCAGCACCTGGACCGTCGGCCGGTCGGCCTCGGGCAGGTCTGAAGCGATGCGGACCGAGGTCATCCGGTCGGGATCGGTGACGATGCCGCTGCCCTCGGCTCCGGTCTTCAGGCTGCGCACCACGTCGAGACCCGACACGACGGCGCCCCAGACGGTGTAGCGTTTGTCCAGCGAGGGATAGGGCTGGCGCATCAGGAAGAACTGGCTGTTGGCGCTGTCAGGATTGTCGTCGCGCGCCATGCCGGCGACGCCCGGGCAATAGACCCCCCAGCCGTGCACCATGTGATCCGCCGTGGTGGCCATATAGCTGTCGGGCTGGGTCTGGATAGGCAGGGAGTGGACGAAGCCCAGGACGGCGCCGGCGGGCGCCGCGACGGGCGAAAACGGCAGGTCCGGCCCGCGCCGGAAGGTGAACTCGGCCTTCAGGTCCGGATAGGCGCTCTGACCATCGCCGGTGCCCAGCGGATCGCCGGTCTGGGCCATGAACAGGTCGATGACCCGGTGCCAGGTCAGGTTGTCGAAGAAGCCGTTGCGGGCCAGCAGCCGCATCCGCTCGACGTGCAGGGGCGCGACCTCGGGGGCCAGCTCGATCAGGATTCGGCCCTTGGTGGTCTCGATGACCATCAGGTTCTCGGGCGGCACGGTGCGCCACTCGGACGGCGGCGGCGTGGTCGGCGGGGCGGGCGGCGGTGGGGGGGTCTGGGTCGCGGCCGCCGGAGCGGCCGGCGCATGCGGCGTCGGATGGGCCGGCGCCGTTTGCGCGAATGCGCCCGACGCCAGGATGAGGGAGGCCAGCGCCCCCGCCGTCACGGATTTGATCACGCCGTCCCCTCCCCTGATCCGTCTCAGCCGCCGGTCACGAGCGTCGGGGTCTCGACGTCGCAGATCCCGAAATTCAGTCCCAGCCGGGCCTTGGTCGCCTCATAGCGCAGGGCGAAGGCCGGGCTGGTCGGCAACAGCACCTTGACCGTCGGGCGCTGGGCCTCGGGCATGGTCGAGGCGATCTGGACCTTGGTCATGATGTCCGGATTGGCCACGGCGCCGTCGCCGTCGCTGGCCCCCGCGTTCAGGGCGCGCACCACCTCGATCCCGCCGACGATACGGCCGAAGGTGGTGTAGCTGCCGTTCAGATTGGCGTTGGCGCCGGTCATCAGATAGAATTGGCTGTTGGCGCTGTTGGGGTCGCCCGACCGCGCCATGCCCGCCACGCCCGGACAGAACATGCCGTTGGCGTCGACCTTCATATCGGCGGTGACGAACATCTGGGCGTCGGGCTGGGTCTGGATCGGCATGGAGCCCAGGATGCCGCGCACGCCGGAGGGCGAGGCGCCGGGCACCACGGCGAAGTCAGGATTGCGTCCCCGGCGGAAGGTGAACTCACCCGGCACGTTCGGCAGGTCGCTGCTGCCCGCGCCGGTGCCCAGGGGATCGCCCGTCTGCGCCATGAAGCCGGCGATGACACGGTGGAACTTCAGCCCGTTGTAGAAGCCCCGCTCCGTCAGGGTGCGGATCCGCTCGACGCTCTGCGGCGCCACGCGCGGCTCAAGCTCCACCAGGACCCGGCCCTTGGTGGTGTCGATGACCAACAGATTGTCGGGCGAGACCGTGCGCCAGTCCGCCGCGTCCGCCGGCGGCAGGGGCGTGGAGGCCGGAGCCGGCCCCTGGGGCGGGGTGCGGGCCATGAGCTGCGCCTGGGACGGACCGGCGGCGAGCGCCATGAGGCCGGCGACGGCGGCGGCGAGAACGGTGAGCGGACGCGAGTTCATGCGTGTTTCTTGACCCTTTCCCGCACGCGCGCGGCGACGGCGGGGCTGACGAAGCTGTCGATATTCCCGTCCAGACGGGCGATCTCCTTGACCAGGCGGGAGGCGATCGCCTGATGGCGCGGATCGGCCATCAGGAACACGGTCTCGATGTCCTGATTGAGGCGCTGATTCATCGCCGTCATCTGGAACTCATATTCAAAGTCGGCGACGGCGCGCAGGCCGCGCACGATAACGCTGGCCTCAAGCTCTTCGGCGAAATGCATCAACAGGCTGGAGAAGGGTTTGACCACGATGTCGCCGTCGAAGCGCGCCACCTCGGCCGCGACCATCTCGACGCGCTCGGCGGTCGAGAACAGCGGGCCCTTGTCGTCGTTCTGGGCCACGCCGATGACCAGCCGGTCGACCAGTTTGGTGGCCCGGCCGATGATGTCCATATGGCCGTTGGTCACCGGGTCAAAGGTGCCTGGATACAGGCCGATGCGCATTTTTCCGCTTGGCATAAGGGGTCGCCCTTCCCGCTTCAGACGGCGGTGTTAGCAGGTGCGAAAGTCACGGCCTAGAGGGGGCGCGAGACCGGGCGGATCACTCGGCCTCGCCCGCGTCCAGGCCCTTCAGATAGGGCCGGGCGGCCAGGATGGCCTGGCTGCGGTTACCGACGCCCAGCTTCCTGAAGATGGCCGACAGGTGCTGTTTCACCGTCCCCTCGGTCAGATTCATATCGCCGGCGATCTGCTTGTTCAGCCGGCCGTCGGCCAGGGCAACCAGGACGCGCAGTTGGGCCGCCGACAGGGTCGAGATGCGCTGCTGGAAGTCCACCGCCGCCGGCGTGGGCGCCGCGGTCTCCGGGAAGGGCGGCTGCTCACCGCGCAGGATGGTCCCAACCGCGTTGACCAGTGACGACACGGGCGCCGACTTGGACAGATAGGCCGACACCCCGAAGGTCCGGGCCAGGGCCACCGTATGGGCGTCCGCGCGCGAGGAGACGATGGCGATGGGCACGCCCGGCAGAAGCTGCTGCAGCCGGATCAGGGCGCTGAACCCCGTGGCGTCGGGCAGCATCAGGTCCAGCAGCACCAGCTTGATGCGGGCGCCGTTGGTCCGGGCATAGGCCTCGGCCTCGGCCGCCGTCGTGACCCGGCCGACCTCCAGATGCGGATAGGCCGCGCCGACCGACAGTTCGAACGCTTCTCCGACCAGGGGATGGTCGTCGACGATCAGGACAATCCACTGCATGGCGATGAATCAGGCCTCCTTCCCCTCTTTTCCCACAACCGGGGTGTGAGGCAAACAAGAACGGCATGGTTACCGAAAGATTATCCAATACTTTGCGGCAAGCCAATAGACTTGGTAAATTCCAAGTAACCATCCCATTCGTTTCTGTATTGATCTCGCCAAAAGCGTATAACCTTGGTGTGTTTTGGCCCGTTATGCGGGCCCCGGTTGTAGACATCGACAGTTGAGACGGATCATCACCGCGTCATCAGGTTGCAAACGCCCTTCGGGAGAACGTCATGTCCAACAAGCTTTTCTTCGCCGCCGCCGCCGCCCTTGTCGCCGCCGTCGCGAGCCCCGCCTTCGCCCAGTCGTCGGCCTCCACCACCGGCACGGGTTCGGTCACCATCGTCCGCCCCCTGACCATCACCAAGAACGCCGACCTGGCCTTCGGCACCGTGGTCCGCCCGGCGACGGGTTCGGGCACGGCAGTGGTCAGCGCCGCGGGCGCCCGTTCGGTCACCGGCGGCGTCGTCGGCCTGTCCTCGGGCGCCACGCCCGCCGCCGCCCAGTTCACCGTCTCGGGTGAAGGCGGGCAGTCGATCTCGGTCACCATCCCGGCGACCTTCTCGATGGCCAACGGCCCGGACACCCTGACGGTCACGACCTCGAACAACCTGACCGGCTCGGCCTCGGCCCAGACACTCAGCAACGCCATGGGCGCCGCCGGCACCCTGGTCTTCAACGTCGGTGGCAGCGTGCCGATCGCCTCGACCACCCCGACCGGCACCTACAGCGGCTCCTTCACGGTCTCGGCGGCCTATAACTAAAGGCGTATTCAGGACGCCGACAACGCGAGGTTGGGTTAACCCTTCGGCGCTAGTCTGCGGGTCGAACGCCGCCCCCGGGTCCAGACCAATGCTCAGATCAGCCGCCCCCCTCATTGCCGTAGCATTCGCCTTCGGGTGCGCTGCGTCGGCCCAGGCGCAAACGGCGCCGGCCGCCGCCCCGGTGGTCACGGCGACGCCGACCGGGGCCGATCTGAACATCTCGCCCCGCCGCGTGACCTTCGACGCGACCCAGCGCGCCGCCTCGGTCTATGTGTTCAACCAGGGCGACGCCCCGGCCACCTACACTGTCGAACTGGTCGACCGGGTCATGTCGCCGGACGGTCAGATCCGCGCCGTCGCCGATGCGCCCGACGCCGCCCGCTCGCCCTCGGCCCAGGACCTGATCCAGTACACCCCGCGACGGGTGACCCTTCAGCCCAAGGAAAGCCAGGTCATCCGGGTTCGCGTCCGCCCGCCGGAAGCGGCGGGCGAATACCGCACCCACCTGACCGTCACCGCCCTGCCGCCCGAGACCACCGGCTTCACCGCCGAACAGGCCGCCGAGAACAATCCGAACGGGGTGGCGCTGCAGATCACCGCCCTGTTCAGCGTCAGCATTCCCCTGATCGTCCGCGAGGGCGCCGTCGACGCCCGCGCCGCGGTCGAGAACGCCCATCTCCTGCCGGCGAGCGAGGGCGCGCCGAACGGCGCCGTGACCCTCGATCTCGTCCGCCTCGGCGCCAACTCCGTCTATGGCGACGTGCAGATCCGGGCAGGAACGGGCGCGGACGAGCATGTCGTCGGTCAGGTGCGAGGCATCGCCGTCTATCCCGAGATCGAACGCAGAACCGTCGTCGCCCCCCTGGCGATCCCGGTCGGCGCCGGAGAACCGGTGCGGGTCGTCTATGTCGATGACGACGCACACGTCGGCACGGTCCTGGGCTCCGCTCCCGCATCGCGATGACCCCCGCCCGCCAGGCCACGGCGGTCGCCCTGGCCGTTCTGGCGGCCGGCGGGGCCGCGCCTGCCCTGGCGCAAACCGCGACTAGGGACGTGGTGACCAATCTGGTCGTGGCCGCCGAGCCCGCCCCCTTCAACGCCGACGACCTTCTGTTCATGGAGGTTCAGGCCGACGGCTATCAATTGGCCGAGACCATGAACGTCTACGGCTCCCGCGCGGGCGTTTATGTACCGGTCGGCGAGTTCGCGCGGGTGCTGGACTTCGCCGTCGGTGTCTTCCCGGCCCAGCGCCGCGCCGAGGGCTGGATCGGATCGCGCGACCGCAAGCTGACCCTCGACCTCAATACGGGGGTCGCCATCGTCAACGGCAAGCCGATCACCTTCGCCCCCGGCCAAGCCGCGATCTTCGACAACGACCTCTATGTCCGCGCCGATCTGGCCGAGCAGCTGTTTCCGGTGAAGCTGCGCGCCGACGTCAACGCCCAGACCCTGACCGTCAGCCCCACCGAGGCCCTGCCCTTCCAGCAGCGTCTGGCACGTGAGGCCCGCGCCGCCGGCCTGAACCAGCCCCAGCCGATCCTGCGCGTGCAGGAGGCGCCGGCGCCCTATGAACGCTTCACCCCACCCGCCTTCGACGTGAATCTGGGCGGCCAGGTCGCCCGCGACGGCGTCGACCAGACCCACAGCTTCGACATCCGGATGGCCGGAGATCTGGCATACGCGGGCTTCCAGGGCTTCCTGGGCTCGGACCAGAACGGCGAGCCGGCCAATGCCCGCATCCTGTTCGAACGCAAGGATCCGGACGGGCACGCCCTCGGCCGCCTCGGCGCCACCCGGGCGGGGCTCGGTGACGTCTTTAGTCCCTCGATGTCGCTCGGCGCCGGCAGCTACGGCGGCCGGGGCTTCGTCTACTCCACCGCGCCGCTGGAAACGGTCGACCTGGCCACCCCGTTGAACCTGCGCGGTGAGCTGCCGTTGGGCGAGGAAGTCGAGCTCTACGTCAACGAGGTGCTTCAGGCCGCCCGGTCCACGCCGGATCAGGGCCGCTACGAATTCCTCGACGTGCCCCTGACCTTCGGGCTGAACACCATCCGTCTGGTCTTCTACGGACCGCAGGGTCAGACCCGTGAAGAGGTCCGCCGCATCAACTTCGGCTCGGGTCAGTTGGAGCCGGGCAAGCTGGTCGTCCGTCTGGCCGCCATCCAGCAGGACCGGTCCGTGTTCGAGATCAAGCCCGACCCGATGCCCGACGA
Source organism: Brevundimonas sp. UBA986 (assembly GCA_002292165.1). Taxonomy (GTDB): domain Bacteria; phylum Pseudomonadota; class Alphaproteobacteria; order Caulobacterales; family Caulobacteraceae; genus Brevundimonas. Next base: position 4,972 of record DBBK01000013.1, on the reverse strand, counting down.
CAGCCAGGGCGAGGCACGGCTCGAGGCCCTGTTCGACTACGGAATCACCACCGCCCTGACCGTCAGCGGCGGTCTGGCCCGATACGCCCCCGCCGGCTTTGACGAGCGCTCCATTGGTCTGGCCGGGGTTCGCGGGTCCCTTTGGGGCGTCGCGGCCCAGCTGGACGCGGCCCATGACAGCCAGGGCGGTTCGGCAGCCATGCTGGGTCTGGCGGCGCGGCCGTTCGGCGTGTCCATCGTCAGCCGCCACGCCGAATACCGCGACGGCTTCGTCGACGAGACGCGTCAGGTCGGCGCCACCCAGGACAGCCTGCTGCGCCGCGCCACGGACTTTCGCGCCGATATGCAGTGGCGGGTGCGCGACACGTTCAGTCTGCCGCTGTCGCTGGACCTGCGTCGACTGGAGCGGATCGACGGCACGGGCGAGACCAATGCCGAATTCCGCACCTCGGCGCCCGTCGACCGCTACTACCTCTCGACCAGCCTGGCCTGGCAGGACGCCACCACCCCGGCGACCCGGCAAAGGGCCCTCATCGGGGCCGCCGACGTCGCCACCCTGGTCGCCGCCCGCGCCCAGTTTCGCGGCGGCCTGACCTGGACGATCTCCCCCCGGACCGATCTGGACAGCGCCTATATGACCGCCGACGTCCAGCTGTCGGAGCGCCGCACCCTGCGCCTCAGCGCCGTCCAGAGTCTGGGCGAGCAGGAGGCCACGACCCTTCAGGCCGCCGCCTTCTGGCGCGCCCGCCACTTCGACGTGGCCCTGAGCAGCGCCTGGGAGACGCGGTCCGGCGAATGGCAGGTCGGCCTCCAGCTCGGCTTCGGCTTCGCCTTCGATCCGGCGCGCGGCGGATATCACATGGTCCGGCCGGGCGTGTCGGCAGGCGGCTCCATGGCCATCGACGCCTTCGTCGACGCCAACGGCGATGGTCGCCGCCAGCCCGAAGAAAAAGGCGTCCCTAAAATCATCGTCCAAACCCCGGCGGGCGCCGCCGTGACCGACGCGGACGGCCGGATCTTCGTCTCGGGTCTCGGCGACGGGGCCGCCGCCTCCATGCGGGTCAATCTGGAGGGGATCGACGATCCCTTCCTGCTGGGCCAGGCGGACGTGATCCGCACCGTGCCGCGTCCGGGCCGCACCACCCGGGTCGAACTGCCGCTGCAGCAGTCGGGCGAGGTCGAGCTGACCGTCCTGTTACGCCGCGACGGCGTGCAGGACAGGCCTCTGGCGGCGGTCAATCTTCAGCTCGTTCCGGAAACGGCCCCAGACACCAACAGCGCGCCCATCGTGGCCCGCAGCGACCACGCCGGGATCGTCTTCATCGAAGACGTGCCGCCCGGCCGCTACAGAATCCAGCTTGATCCGCAGCAGGCCGCCGATCTGGGGATGACCCTGGTCGACGCGCCCGTCGTCGTTTTGCCTGCCGACGGCGGCTTCGTCCGCGCCGGAGCCGTCGTGGTCAGTATCATCCAGGGAGGAACAACCTGATGCGCATGCCCTGCAAGACCCCGAACCGCGCCCTGATCGCTTCCCTGGGCCTGATCCTCGTGATCCCGGCCGGCCCCGTACTGGCCCAGAGCCGCGGCGCAACCGCGACCGGCGCCATCCAGGTGGAGCGCGCCCTGACCCTCAGCAACGTCCAGTCGATGAGTTTCGTGGCCACCCGCCGCAACGTCGATGAGGCAGCCGCGCCCAACGGGACGAACACCGGCGCGGACGGCGACACCTCCGACGCCCCGGCGGTGATCGACATCACCGGCGATCCTGGCCGCGTCTACCGGATCCAGCTGCCCGCGACGATCGACACCCAGCTATCAGAAGGCGTCATCTCCGGCTTTCAGGTCTGGAGCGAGACCGTCGGCGACGTCTCGAAGACCATGACCGGCCGCCTGAACGCCGAGGGCCACGATCGTCTGCGCATCTCCGGCGTCCTGACCACCGCCCACGGCATGATCATCACCGACGTCCAGACCGCCGTCCCGGTCAACATCGACTACGAATAGAAGGCGCGCGGCAGCCGCCAAACCCTCGAAACATTCTGGCGCGTGGACAGGCCCGGTCGGCTCGCTCATAGGGGGGCCGTGACCACCCTCGCTCCAAGTCCGGATTCCCGCCCCGCCTCGGCCGCCCCGGCGTCCACGCGTCGGCACGATCTGGACTGGCTGCGCATCGCCGCCTTCGCCCTGCTGATCGTCTATCACGTGGGCCTCGCCTACGGCCCCTACGACTGGCACGTCCACAGCGCCCATACGCTGGAGTGGATTCGCGAGGGGGTGTTGATCACCAATCCCTGGCGGCTGACCCTGCTGTTCCTGGTCTCCGGCGCGGCCCTGCGCTTCATGACCCTGAGGAAGACGCCCGCCGAGGTCGCGAAGCTGCGCCTCACCCGTCTCGGCCCGCCGCTGGTGTTCGGGGTGCTGGTGCTGGTCACGATCCAGTCGTGGATCGAGGCGATGGACAAGTCGCACGAGGCCATCAGCTATCCGGCCTGGCTGTGGCACGAGTTCAGCCCCGCGGGGATCGCCGACGGGGTGCCGCTGAACCATCTGTGGTTCGTCCTCTACATCACCGTCTACAGCTTCATCGTCGTGGCCATGCTCAACCGGCCCGGCTGGATCGCCTGGGCCGAGGCGAAGATCGGCCCGGCGCTCAGTGGCTGGCGGCTGCTGGCGCTGCCCGCCCTCTATCTGATGGTCGTGCGGTGCTGGCTGTTCCCGCACTTCGGCCTGACCAACAACATCGTCTGGGACTGGTACAACCACGCCCAGTCCCTGGCCGCCTTCCTGTTCGGCTTCCTGGCCGTGCGGCAGGAATCGATCTGGCGCGACTTCCAGCGGTTCCGCTGGGTCGGCCTGGGCGTGGCGGCCGTGGCCCTGCCCCTGATGATGCTTCAGGTCGCCCACCCCGGCGGCGGCGCCTTCTGGGGCATCCCGCGCAATCTGGTCGTGGCCCTGGACCAGTGGTCGGTGATCGTCGCGGCCCTCGGCTTCGCCAGCCTCTACCTTCGGAACACCACCGGTCCGGTCCAGACCTATCTGAACGAGGCGGTCTTCACCCTCTATCTGGCGCATCAGACGGTGCTGGTCTGCGCCATCTGGCTGATCCGGCCCGCCGGCCTGCCGGTCTGGGTCGAGGCCCCGACCTTGATCGCCATCACCATCGGCGGCAGCCTGCTGATCTATGAGATCGTGCGCCGCGTCCCCCTGCTGCGTCCCATCTGGGGTCTCAAGCCCCTGCCCGGCCGCGGCCTGTTCTCGGGCCTGGCCGTGACCCGCTATCGCCGTCGCCGGATCCTGCTGGGGATCGGGGTCTTCGCCCCCCTGCTGGCCCTGGCCGTCGTCGGCATGGCCATCCTCGCCTATCCCGGCTTCGACAATGCGCGGCAGTATCTCAGCGAGCTTGGCGGCGCCTCGTCGCCCATGCCGCGCATCTTCAACTGGGGCGTCTTCGTCGCGGGGGTGATGGCCGGGTTCGCAGGGCTGGGCTTCGGCCTGGCCGTGATCGCCATCACCCGGGCCCATATCGCCGGCTGGCTGACGGCGGTGGTCTTCGTTCTGGCCGGCACGGGCCTCGCCCTGTCGACCCTGTTCCCGTATCCGGACCCCCGGCACATGTACATCAACATGGGTCTGGGCATTCAGGTCGCCCCCCTGCTGCTGCTCTGGGGTCTGGCCGGCAGCCGCGAACTGTCGCGCCTCAAGGCCTTCCTGATCGGGGTTTTCGTGGTGATGACAGGCCTGACGGTCATGACCTATCATCTCGTCCTGCCGGGCACGGTGAACCCGTCCAACGTCGGCTGGTGGGAACGGGTCTACGCCCTCGTTCTGGTCGGATGGGTCGGGATCGCGGCCTGGGCTCTGGGCCGTCGGCTGCGGCATCACGCCGAGAGCCAGTAAATCCGGGGTGATCGCGAAAAAACACGGGACCATCACAACTCTGTGATTGATTTTCACGAAAATGCGTTCATGCTGCAATGCAGTAGTCCGCGCCTCCTCCGCCTCCCGAGCGCGGACTTTCGGGGAAATCAAAGCCGTCATGAACAGCCTGGCCCTGCGTAGCGAAGACTTCCTGTCCGGAGCCGTGGAATACGGCGCCGATGGATGGCTCCCCGACGAAGCGCCGCTCGACATGCCGCGTCAGGCCTTCGACGTTGAAACCGCGACGGTTTCCGCAGCCCTGCCGACCACTCCCGCCAAGGTGAAGGCCCGCCGCCTGGTTCTGCTGGCCGCGACCGTTCTGGTCACCGCCCTGGCCGCCGTCGCCCCGTTCATTCTCTACGCCCGCCACGGCTTCGATGGACTCGAAGCGCTGGCGTTCGGCCTGTTCCTGATTCTGATCGCCTCGATCGCCTGCTGGTTCTCCAACTCGGCCATCGGCCTGTGGGTCCTGATGACGGATCGCGAGCAGGACGACCTCGACTTCCGTCCGCACCCGGCCGCGCCGAAGACGCGCACCGCCCTGCTGATGCCGCTGTACAACGAGGACGCCCACACCGCCCTGGGCCGTCTGGCCCAGATCGACGCCGGTCTGGCCCGTCTCGGCGTGACCGACGCCTTCGATCTGTTCGTCCTGTCCGACACGAACAAGGAAGAGGCCCTGATGCTGGAACAGGCGGCGTTTGCCGGCTTCCGCATCCGCGCCCACTCGCAGGCCTTCTATCGTCACCGCGAGAAGAACACCGAGGCCAAGTCGGGCAATATCACCGACTGGACCCGTCGCTGGGGCGCCGCCTACGACTTCATGATCGTGCTGGACGCCGACTCGACCATGGCCGGCGAGACCGTCCTGCGTCTGGTCGACGCCATGGAGCGCAACCCGGGCATCGGCCTGATCCAGACCGCCCCGACCATCGTCAAGGCGAGCACCCTGTTCGCCCGCGTCTCGCAGTTCAGCGTCAAGCTGTACGGCCGCGTCGCCGCCGCCGGCCTGGCCTGGTGGACCGGTTCGGAAGGATCCTACTGGGGCCACAAC
>DBBK01000200.1 GCA_002292165.1 Brevundimonas sp. UBA986 | reverse complement strand
GGCCTGACCTATGGCGAGGTCTTCCTCGAGAACGAGCGCCAGCAGTCGGAAGCCAACTTCCACGGCTATGACGTCGAGGGCCTGAAGCGCCGCTTCGAGGACATGGAGCGCGAGTCGACCCGCCTCCTGGCCATGACCGGCCCGCAAGGCCAGCCCCTGGTCCTGCCCGCCTATGATCAGGTCCTGAAGGCCTCGCACCTCTTCAACCTGATGGACGCCCGCGGCGCCATCGCCGTCGCCGAACGCCAGAGCTACATCGGCCGCATCCGCGACCTCTGCAAAGCCTGCGCCCTCGCCTACGTCGAACAAGAGCGGAAAACCGCCTGATGCCCCAACTCCTCCTCGAACTCTTCTCCGAAGAAATCCCCGCCCGCATGCAGCAGGGCGCCGCGCGCGACCTCGAACGCATGGTCTCCGAAAAGCTCAAGGCCGCGGGCCTCAGCTGGGACGCGCTCAACGTCTTCGCCGGCCCACGCCGCCTGACCCTGGTCATCGATGGCCTGCCCTCGGCGACGCCTGACCGCTCGGAAGAGCTGAAGGGCCCGCGCGCCAATGCGCCGGAACAGGCGCTGGAAGGCTTCCTGCGCAAGACCGGCCTGACCAAGGACCAGCTGACCGAGCGCGACGGCGTCTTCTTCGCCGTCATCGAGCAGAAGGGCCGCGCCACCGCCGACATCATCCCCGAGACCGTTGACGCCATCGTCCGCGCCTTCCCCTGGCCCAAGTCGATGCGCTGGGGCTCCGGAACCCTGCGCTGGATCCGCCCGCTGAAGCGCATCCTCTGCCTGTTCGACGGCGAGGTCGTGCCCTTCGACATCGACGGCATCCAGTCCGACGCCATCACCGAGGGCCACCGCTTCCTCGGCAAGGGCGCCCCCATCGCCGTCAACGACTTCGCCGATTACCGCCGCAAGCTGGAGGCCGACTACGTCCTGCTCGACGTCGCCGACCGCAAGCTGAAGATCCTCGACGCGGCGAAAGCCGTGACGTCCGCGAAAGGCCTCGCCCTCGTCGACGACGACGGCCTGCTGGACGAGGTCGCGGGTCTGGCCGAATGGCCGACCCCCATCCTCGGCGACATGGATCCGCAGTTCCTCAGCCTGCCGCCCGAGGTGGTCCGGCTGTCGATGAAGGTCCACCAGAAGTATTTCGCCGTCCGTGATCCGTCGAAGCACGGCCTCGCCCCCAACTTCGTCGTCGTCGCCAATGTCGAGGCCTCCGACGGCGGCGCGGCCCTCGCCGCCGGCAACAGCCGCGTGCTTTCGGCCCGCCTGAACGACGCCCGCTTCTTCTGGGACGAAGACCTGAAGACCGGCTTCGACGCCTGGTCCCAGAAACTGTCCGGCGTCACCTTCCACGCCAAGCTCGGCACCCTCGCTGAGCGCGTCGACCGCATCGCCGCTCTGGCGCGCGAGATCGCACCTCTGGTCGGCGCCGACGCCGATCAGGCCGAGCGCGCCGCCCGCCTCGCCAAGGCTGATCTGGCCTCGGGCATGGTGGGTGAGTTCCCGGAACTGCAGGGGATCATGGGCGGCTATTACGCCCGCGCCGCCGGCGAGCCCGACGCCGTCGCCGACGCCGTCCGCGATCACTACAAGCCGCAGGGTCCCGCCGACACCGTCCCGACCGCCCCGGTCACCGTCGCCGTCGCCCTCGCCGACAAGCTCGACACCCTCGTCGGCTTCTTCGCCATCGACGAAAAGCCTACTGGCTCGAAGGACCCCTATGCGCTGCGGAGAGCGGCGCTGGGCGTGATCCGGCTGGTGCTGGAGAATGGGGTGCGGGCGCCGCTGGGCGCCGTGATGATCGACGGCGTGTTTGGCCTGACTAACGTCAGCCGTACGCTGGATGTGTTGCACCGCTTCGAAGACGGCGGGGTGTCCACCTCCGGCGTGAGAAGTTCTGCTGACCTGAGGGATGAAAAGGTCGTTGGCCTGTCTCTGATCAACGGCGGCGAGTTGGCAGGGCCCACCACGATTTCCGGCGATTTGGTCGCCTTCTTCGCCGACCGCCTGAAGGTCCTCCTTCGCGATCAGGGCCAGCGCCATGACCTCGTCGACGCCGTCTTCGCGCTCGGCGACGACGACCTCGTCCGTATCGTCCGCCGCGTCGAGGCCCTCGCCGCCTTCCTCGCCACCGACGACGGCGCGAACCTGCTGGCCGGCTCCAAGCGCGCTGCCAACATCCTCAAGGCCGAGGAGAAGAAGGGTCCGCTGCCGACCGGCGCCGTCGCCACCGGCCTCGCCAACCAGCCCGAGGCCGAGACCGCCCTGGCCTTCGCCACCGCCGCCGCCGCCACCGCCGTCGACACGGCCCTGGACGCCGAGGACTTCGCCGCCGCCATGACGGCCCTGGCGCGCTTACGCGCGCCCGTCGACGCCTTCTTCACCGACGTCCTGGTCAACTCCGACGTCCCCGCCGAACGCGACAACCGCCTGAAATTGCTCGGTCAGGTCCGCGACGTCATGGGCCGCGTCGCCGACTTCGGCCTGATCGCGGGGTAATCCCGTCTCCTCCCCGTCGCCCCTTGGCGATGGGGAGGGGGACCCCGAAGGGGTGGAGGGGTTCTTAGCCGCCCACCCGGCTTTCAGCCTCTCGCCGGATCCTCTCCAGAACCTCGTTCAGATTCGTCCGGACAGCTTCCGCTCCGACTCTGACCACGGTGACGCCTTGTCGTTCCAGCCACGCCGTCCGGCGCTGGTCGTGCAGCATCCGGTCCGGATGATCATGGCTTGCCCCATCGACCTCGACCGCCAGCTTCGCTTCGGCGCAGTAGAAGTCGACCACGTAGGATCCGATCGGGTGCTGCCGTCGGAATTTCAATCCCGCCAAGGCCTTGCCGCGCAGCCGGGTCCAGAGCCGCGCTTCCGGTGGCGTTAGCGTTCGTCGCAAGACGCGCGCCCGCGATACGGTTCCCTGTGCGGTCAAGAGCCCCTCCGTCCCGGCGCAAGCGCGCCGCGCCACCTCCCCATTGCTGCGCAACGGGGAGGGGACATCAAGGCCGGTTCCCGCAAAGATTGCAAGGAATATATTCCTTACCTCTCCTTGCGCGCCGCCAGCGCGCCACCCACATCCCGCGTCGGTCTTTGACAGCCCATCGCGCGCCGCCGCCTCAGGTCCAGCGTCCGAATTTCGTATAATCTGGCAGGGCGGCCAAATTCAGAAATCCTCTAACACTCTGAAATCATTCGCCTGTGGTTGGCGGCTGGCACGGTTTGGCACGGTTTGGCCGCCCTTCGCGGCGTCCGGCCACCCCGCTCTACCCCGCCCGAAACAGCAAAGACCCGTCGCCGTAGGAATAGAACCGGTACCGGTCCCGGATCGCGTGCGCATACGCCGCGCGCATCGTCTCCAGCCCCGCGAAGGCCGAGACCAGCATGAACAGGGTCGACTTGGGCAGGTGGAAGTTGGTCATCAGCACATCGACCGCCCGGAACCGGTAGCCGGGCGTGATGAAGATGGCCGTATCGCCGTGGAAGGCCTGAACCTCACCCTCGACCGTCGTCGCCGATTCCAGCAGCCGCAGCGAGGTCGTGCCCACGCAGACGATCCGCCCGCCGTTCGCATGGACGGCGTTCAGGGCGGCGGCGGTCGCAGGTGACACCTCGCCCCACTCGGAATGCATCTTGTGATCGGCGGTGTCGTCCGCCTTGACCGGCAGGAAGGTGCCGGCGCCCACATGCAGGGTCACCGCATGGGTGGTGACCCCCTTCGCCCGGATCGCCTCCAGCAGCTCCGGCGTGAAATGCAGCCCCGCCGTCGGCGCCGCCACCGAGCCGTCGTGTTGCGCATAGACGGTCTGATAGTCGGTCAGATCGCGATCGTCCTCGGGCCGCTTGGCCGCGATATAGGGCGGCAGGGGCATGACCCCCACGGCCCGGATCGCGTCGTCCAGTGCGGGTCCCGCGATGTCGAACCTCAGGGTGATCAGCCCGTCCTCGCCCTTGTCGGCGACGGTCGCCTCCAGCGTCTCGAACCGGATCCGGTCCCCCGCCTTGATCCGCTTGCCCGGCTTCATGAAGGCGGACCAGACGTCGGGCGCATCCCGGTGATGCAGGGTCGCCTCGACCTCGACGGTCAGAACCTCGCCCGCCAGCGCCGGATCGGGCCGTTCCCGCACCCCCGACAGCCGCGCCGGGATCACCCTTGTGTCGTTGAACACCAGGGCGTCGCCGGGCCGCAGGAAGCCGGGCAGATCGCGGATCACCCGATCCTGCAGCTCACCGTCCTGCACCACCAGCAGCCGCGCGGAATCCCGCGGCTCCACAGGCCTCAGGGCGATGCGGTCCTCGGGCAGGTCGAAATCGAAATCGGCGGTCTTCATGAGGTGGCGCAAAGGCCACGGGGGAGGGGGCGGGTCAAGTGTGCAAGGCGCTGAACCTCGTGGGAGCCGAGGCGTTCGAGCCAGATGAAAACCTCCCCCCTCCTGCCTTCCGTCCTCATCGGCGCCGTCGCCAGCGCCCGCTCCATGACCCCGATGGCCGCCCTCGCCACCGCCCGCCTTGCGGGTGAACGGACGCCCGGCAAACTGGTCCTGCTCGACCATCCCCTGTTCAAATTCGGGGCCCTGGCCATGGGCGTCGGCGAGCTGTTCGGCGACAAGATGAAGACCGCACCCGACCGCACCGTCTTCCTCGGCCTCCTTGCCCGGGTCATGAGCGCCGGCATCGCGGGAGCCGCCCTGGCCCCCAGGGGGCGCGAGAAGACCGGCGCGGCCCTCGCCGTCGGGACCGCCATCCCGCTCGCCTACCTCGGTCTCGCTGGCCGCAAAAAGGCGATGGCCCGCATCGGCCAGACCAAGAGCGGCCTGATCGAGGACGCCCTGATCGTCGCTGCGGGGGCCGCGGTGGTGGGGCTGACCGCACGGCGGCGCTAACCACGAAGCGGACCCGGGTTTAAGTGTTGCTTCAGCCGTTTAGGGCAAGCTGCCCCTATGAGTTTCGACCTTCCACATCTCGCCGACGGCGGGCGGCTCGACGCCTGGGACCGCTTGCGGCGCCCGGTGTGGCTGTTCGACCCGGTCAGCTGCCGGGGCGTCTATGCCAATATCGCCGCCCTGGCTCTGTGGGGCGCTGCCGATCTGGACGAGCTTCTGGCCCGGGACTTCTCCAAACTCTCCCCGGCGGTCCGCGCGCGAACGGATCGCCTGCGGGCGGCGACCACCGAGGGGCGGGAGGTCGAGGAGCACTGGACCTTCTATCCCAACGGCAGCCCGGTGACGGTGCAGGCGGTGATCTCGACCGTCGCCCTCGCCGACAGCCGCGAGGTGCTCCTGTTCGAGGCCGCCGCCGTCGAGGTCGAGGCCGAGGAACGCCGCGCCGTCGAGGCCCTGCGCCACTCGTCGGGGCCCGTCGGCCTGTTCGACGGCGAGGGCAAGTCGCTGTTCGCCAACCCGGCCGCCTTCGCCGCCTATGGTCTGGACGCGGGCTTCGTCGCGCGGTTCGCCAGCCCGGAAGACGGCGAAGAGGTTCTGGCCCGCGCCATGGAGGGCCAGGCCACCGGCGCCCTGTTCCAGATGCAGACGGGCCCCGGCCCGCGCTGGCACCATATCGATTGCCGCCCGCTCCAGGATCCGGTCACCGGCGCGATCAGCGTCCTGCTCAATGAGCGCGACGTGACCGATCGGGTCGAGGCCGAAGCCGCCCGCGCCGCCGCCGAGCAGAAGGCCGCCATGGCCGAGGCGCGCCAGCGCTTCCTGACCGAGATGTCGCATGAGTTGCGCACCCCCCTGAACGCCGTGCTCGGCTTCTCGGCCCTGCTCTCCGAAGCCGGTCTGGCCTCCGCGCAACAGGATCACGTCGGCCGTATCCATGCGGCGGGCGAGCGTCTGGCCACCGTCGTTGAACAGATGATCGGCCTGTCCCAGCTTGAGGACTGGAACGGCGGCGTCGAACCGACCGCCGACTCCGCCCCGGGCGATGTCGAGGAAAGCCCCATCGCCGCCGACGAAGACGAAGGGCGGGCGATGCGCGTCCTCTATGTCGACGACAACGACAGCAACCGCGCCCTGATCTCCGCCCTTCTGGCGATGCAGGGGATCGTCTGCGAGACGGCCGACGACGGCGCGCAAGGATTGGCGGCGGCCTCGCGCGGCGACTGGGATGTGATCCTCATGGACATCCAGATGCCGGTCATGGACGGGGTCGAGGCCGCCCGACGCATCCGGCTGCTGGACGACGAGGCCTCGGCGGTGCCGATCATCGCCGTCACCGCCAATACGCTGGACGAGCAACTCGCCGCCTATGCGGACGTCGGGATGAACGACTGCGTCGGCAAACCCGTGAAGGCGCCCGAGCTGCTGACCAAGCTGTTCGAATGGGCCACCACGCCCTGGCGCGAGCAGTGGCGCGAGACCGGGCGGGCAGCCGCCTGACGACGGGGCGGTGAAGGGCGCCGGGGCGCACGCGGGCGTTGACCCACGGCGCTCAAGGCGTCAAAGCCCCACCCATGCTTCAGAACCTCGAAACCCTCGCCCGTGAGGCCAAGTCCTGGCCCTTCGAACAAGCCCGCAATCTTCTCGCCCATGTGCTGAAGAAGCGGCTGTCGGACGCCGAGCGCGACGCGGCGAAGCTGCTGATCGACGCCGGCAAGGCGGATGAAGCCCTGGCGACCTTCGAGGCCCTGCAACGGCCCGTGGTCCTGCAGACGGGCTACGGCCCCTCGGGCCTGCCGCACATGGGCACCTTCGGCGAGGTGGCGCGCACCACCATGGTCCGCAACGCCTTCCGCGCCCTGACCGGCGACCACTGGCCGACGCGGCTGATCTGCTTCTCAGACGACATGGACGGGCTGCGCAAGGTGCCCGA
>DBBK01000108.1 GCA_002292165.1 Brevundimonas sp. UBA986 | reverse complement strand
CACCGACGCGGACATCGCCGCGATCCACGCCTATCTGACCGCGCGGGCGGAGAAGGCGCCCTAGGTCATTTCCGCAGCGCCCGCCCCGCCACCACCGCGTCCTTGCCGAACTTGGCGCGCAGCCTGTCGATGGTGGTCTCGGTCTTCAGGGCACGGCTTTCGGTGGAAGCGAACAGGCCGGTGGGGCCTTCGACCGCATCGACCACATCGGCCATGCCGATGCCGATCAGCCGATAGGGCTGGCCGAGTTCGGGCTTGAGAAGGTCGCGGCCGATGGCGAACAGGGCGCGGGCAGTCTGGATCGGCTCGGGGGCGGTGATCCGTCGGGTGATGATCTTGAAGTCGGTGCGGCGCAGCTTGAGCACCACCACCCGGCTGGCCACGCCGTCGCGGCGCGCCTTGGAGGCCAGCTTCTCGCACAGGGGCCAGAGCTCGGCCTCCAGATCCTCCAGCGCCGTCAGATCGGTGTTGAAGGTGGTCTCGGCGCTCATGCCCTTGCGGTCGTGCTCGGGGCGCACCGGGCGGTTATCGCGGGCGTGGGACAGGTCGTGCAGCCGCAGACCCGCCTCGCCATAGCGTTTGACCAGATCCTTCACATCGGCCGCGGCCAGGTCGCCGATGGTGTTGAAGCCGTCGCTGCGCAGGGTCTTGCCGAACACCGGGCCGACGTGGGGCAGGGCGGTGACCGGGCGGGGGGCGAGAATGGCCTGGGCGTCGCGCTTCGAGACGACCGAGAAGCCGCGCGGCTTGTCCATCTCGGAGGCCATCTTCGCGAGGAAGCGGTTGGGCGCCAGGCCGATGGAGACGGTGAGGCCCGTCTCCTCCTCGATCCGCTTCATCAGCCGGATCAGCTGTAGCGCCGGCGGTCCGCCGTTCAGCCGTTCGGTGCCCGCCAGATCGATCCAGGCCTCGTCCAGCGACAAGGTCTGGACCAGTGGCGTCAGCTCGCCGACGAACCCGAAGATCCGCTGCGATTCAAAGACGTACTTGGTGAAGTCGGGCTTGATCACCGTGGCGTCGGGACAGGCCTTGAGCGCCTTGAACATCGGCATGGCCGAATGGACGCCGTACATCCGCGCGACATAGCAGCAGGTCGAGACCACGCCCCGGACGCCGCCGCCGACGATGACCGGCTTGTCCCTCAGTTCGGGCCGGTCGCGCTTCTCCACCGAGGCGTAGAAGGCGTCGCAATCCAGGTGGGCGATGGTCAGCTGGTCGAGCTCGGGATCGCAGACCAGACGCCGCGAACCGCAGTCCGGACAGCGTCTTTCGCCCGGGGCCTCGGCCCCGGTCCACAGACAGTCGCGACAGATGGCCGTGATGGCCAAGACCCATTCTCCCCGGCCGGCTCCGGCTTCACGTCAACTTAAGACCCGGGCGCCCATATTGCACGGGAAGAAGGCGACCCAGCCTCCCCGCCGCAGCGCGACCGGAGGCGAACCAGACCAGGTGATGATGTCCAAGAAAGTCCTCATCGTCGAGGATAACGAGCTGAACATGAAGCTGTTTCATGATCTGCTCGACTCGCAGGGCTACCAGACCCTGCAGACCCGCGAAGGTCTGCAGGCCATGGCCCTCGCGCGCCAGCACATGCCCGATCTGATTCTGATGGACATCCAGCTGCCCGAGATCTCGGGTCTCGAAGTCACCAAATGGCTGAAGGACGACGAGGAGCTGGCCCACATCCCGGTCATCGCCGTCACCGCCTTCGCCATGAAGGGCGACGAGGAACGGATCCGCCAGGGCGGCTGCGAGGCCTATATCTCCAAGCCCATCTCGGTGATGCACTTCCTCGAGACCGTGCGGAAGCACCTCGGGACGCCGGCCCCGGTGACGACCCGATGACCGCGCGCATCCTGGTCGTCGACGACGTCGAGCCGAACGTCCGCCTGCTCGAGGCCAAGCTGACGCTCGAGTATTACGACGTGCTGAGCTGCCACGACGGTCTGACGGCCCTGAAGCTGGCCTCGGCCGAGAAGCCCGACATCATCCTGCTGGACGTCATGATGCCCGGCATGGACGGGTTCGAGACCTGCAAGCGGCTGAAGGCCGATCCGGAGACCCGCCACATCCCGGTGGTCCTGGTCACCGCCCTGGACGGTCGCGAGGACCGTATCCGCGGGCTGGACGCCGGCGCCGACGACTTCCTGACCAAGCCGCTGGACGACCTGGTGCTGTTCGCCCGCGTTCGCTCGCTGGTGCGGCTGAAGCTGATTATGGACGAGCTGCGCGAGCGCGAGGAGAGCGGCCGCCGCCTGGGCGTCTCCACCGACGGCGCCGGGCGACTGCGGGGTTCGGGCGGTCGGGTCCTGATCGTCGACGACAACGAGCGCCAGTCGGCCAAGATCGTCGAGGAGCTGTCGCGCGAGCACCGGCCGGTGGTCGAGACCGACGCAGGCGCCGCCCTGATCGCCTCCAAGGGTCTGATCGACCTGATGATCGTCAATACGGCGGCCGAGAGCTTCGACGGCCTGCGCCTGATCGCCCAGGTGCGCTCGGCCGAGCCGACCCGCCACCTGCCCATCCTGGCCATCGTCGACGCCGCCGAGCGGCCGCGGCTGGTCAAGGCGCTGGAGCTGGGCGTCAACGACATCCTGTCCAAGCCCATCGATTCGGAAGAGCTGGCGGCCCGGGCGCGGACCCAGATCCGCCGCAAGCGTTACACCGACTTCCTGCGCGAGAAGCTGGACTACAGCCTCGAGATGGCGGTCACCGACGCCCTGACCGGGCTGCACAATCGCCGCTATATGGCCGGCCAGCTGCAGGCCTTCGTCCAGCGCGCCAACCACGGCGGCGATCCCGTCGCGGTGCTGGTGCTGGACATCGACCACTTCAAGTCGGTCAACGACGGCTTCGGCCACGACGCGGGGGACGAGGTCCTGACCGAGTTCGCCGTGCGGCTGGCGACCAATGTCCGCGCCGTGGACCTGCCCTGCCGTCTGGGCGGGGAGGAGTTCGTGGTGGTCATGCCTGACACCACCCTGGCCGACGCCCACCGTATCGCCGACCGCATCCGCCGCGACATCGGCCTGGCCCCGTTCCGGGTCATGGGCGGCAAGGAACACCTGACCGTGACGGTCTCGATCGGCGTTTCGGCGACCATCGGGTCGGACGACACCCCCGAGGCCCTGCTCAAGCGGGCCGACGAGGGCGTCTATGAGGCCAAGGCCTCGGGCCGCAACCAGGTCATCGCCCGGGCTGCGTAGGACGGGGCTGCGTAGAAGCAGCCTACTTCCGCACCACGACCTTCAGGAAGGTGGCGGGAACCACGATCTGGCCCCGCTCGCCCTGATTCTGGGCCTCGAACAGGGCCAGGAGCTCCGCGTGCAGCTCCTCGGCGCGCCCGTCCTTCGCCGCCGCCTCATAGGCGTTCATCGTCGGGCCGTAGAAGTTGCGGAAGGTGTCGAGGAACTCCGTCACCGTCCCCGGGCGGCTGAACAGATAGGTCTGGGGCTCGCAGCTGATGTGGTCGGCGGGGATGCCCGCCGCGCCGAACCGTTCGACGACATTGGCCGGTACGCCCCAGGTCATGGGGCTGACGAAGCCCTCGGGCGGGGGCGGGCTGTAGGCCGAGGCGATCTTCAGCACCTGGGCGACCAGGGTCGGGTCGCCGGGGATCCAGTTGCCCATGACGATCCGGCCGCCGGGTTTGGTGACCCGCACCATCTCCAAGGCCACGTCGAAGGGTCGGGGCGCGAACATGGCGCCGAAGACGCTGACCACCAGATCGAAGCGCTCGTCCTCGAGATCGGTCAGGGCAGAGGCGTCGCCTTCCTGAAAGCGCAGGTTGGTCAGCCCGGCCTCGGCGGCGCGGGCGTTGCCGGCCGCAACCAGATTGCTGGCGATGTCGACGCCCAGAACGTCCGCGCCCAGACGGGCCGAGGGCAGGGCTGTCGTGCCGTCGCCGCAGCCGAGGTCCAGCACCGCCATCCCGGGACCGACGCCCAGTCCCTCGACGAAGGCCGCGCCGCTGTCGCGCATCGCCGCCGCCAGTTTGGTGAAATCACCCTTTTCCCACAACGCCTTGTTCGGATTCACTGACCTGCCTCCCCGTTGTATGTGCGGGCAGGATACCAGCTTTGCGATTGTCCGGCGACGGCGAGGCCCAAAGCAAAACGCCCGGCTGGAGGACCAGCCGGGCGTTTCGAACTCAGGCGGTTGGCCAGATCTTACTTGATCTTGCCTTCCTTGAACTGGACGTGCTTGCGCGCGACCGGGTCGTATTTGTTGACGACCATCTTCTCGGTCATGGTGCGGGCGTTCTTCTTGGTGACATAGAAGAAGCCGGTGTCGGCGGTCGAGTTCAGGCGGATTTTGATAGAAGCCGGCTTGGCCATCGGAATTACCTCTGCGACGGCGAAAGCCGCTAAAATAAGAGGCGCGGAACATACTCAGGCGCGCCCGGAAGTCAACGTGGATTCAGACAGCGCGCCACGGCTCGATCGGTTTGACCGTCGCACAGGCCGGCAGACCGTCCTTGTCGCGGCCCGGAAGGGTCACCGTCAGCACCTTTCCGGCCCGCGCCTGATCCAGCAGGGGGCCCAGCTGGTGGACGTCGATCTTGGCGCGGCGGCTGACCGTCGTGTGCCCTCCAGCCTGTCCGCCGATGGCGATATAGACGAAGCGGCGCTCCTTACCTTCACGGCGGACGAAGGGACCGGTCAGGCGGTTGTCGTCCGACAGTTTGACCGGCACGTTGAAGGACAGGGGCGCATCGGTCGCGACCACAGGCCCCACGGGAACCGACTTCTGGTCCTGCAGGCTGTAGGTCATGCCCGGGACCGGATCGGCGATGGTCAGGCGCAGGGTGATGCCGGTCATGGTCAGTCCCGTGTGATGATATGCGATCCGCGCACGAAGCGGACGAAGGGCGGGATGCGGTCCGGGTCGGCGCGGCGTTCGGCGGCCTCGCCCAGCACCATGCGGGTGATGGCGGGCAGCTCCAGCGTCCGGGCCTCAGCCAAGGGCATCCAGGCGATCTCGTCCAGCTCGCCCGATCCGGCGGTGGGTTCGGGCGTCAGCAGGCCCGAAGCCTCGGCCATGAAGAAGCGGGCGTCGAAGCGGCGGGTGCGGCCCGGCGGGGTGATGGCGCGGGCGACATAGGTCAGGACCGAGAGGTCGGGCAGGGCGCCGACGGCCCGGAACTCGCGCCAGCCGCCGGCGACGGAGGCGACCGGGGCCGGCCGGGCCAGCATCATCCCCGTCTCCTCGAAGGTCTCGCGAATGGCGGCGAGCGCCAGGGCCCGGGCGCGACGGGCCGGGACCTCGGCCTCCAGCCGGGCGGCCTCGACCAGATCGCCGGTGGAGGCGGCGGTGAAGTCGCCGCGCTCGACCCGACCGCCGGGAAAGACCCATTTGGAGGCCATGAAGACGTGGCCCGGCGCGCGGCGGCCCATCAGCACCTCCGGCCCGGCACCTCCGTCGCGGAACAGGATCAGGGTCGCCGCGTCCCTGGGCCGCATCCGCCCGCCGACGCGCGGGGCGTCCTTCAGATCCTGCCGGGCGTCAAAGGGTTCAAGCTCGCTCACCCGGCCGTCATAGCACCGGGGGCGGGCCAGAACAGGGCCGCACGCGAACATCAGATCTCGCGCCTGATCAGCTGGATCGCCACGGCCAGCGACCAGACGGCGAAGACGGCCAGGGCGATCACCGCCGGAAGCAGGCTGAAGTCGCCGTGGCCGTGCATCAGCCACCAGCCCGAGAGGAGGGCGACGACGATGCCGAGGCCGCCTGCGATCTTTGTCATCAAGCCCAGCCGCAGCATCCGCACGGCCCACAGCGCGCAGGCGAGGCCGATCAGGATCATGCCGAAGAAGGCCAGCACCTGATTGAGGGCGCCAAAGGGCGCGGCCTGAAGCCGGGCCAGCTCATGATTGGCCGCGTGGGCCATGATCCGGGGCACGGCGAAGCCGTTGACCAGGGCCGCGCCGATCAGGGCGGCCATCCCGCCGTTGAAGGCGAGGGCGCCGGCGCGCACCGACAGATAGCGCTCGCCCAGCCGACGCGGCAGCACCGTTGCGCCGGCCATCAGGATCAGGATGCAGGCGATCATCCCGCCATGGACCAGCCCGTTGCTCCAGTCGCGCATCAGATGGCCGTCGTCCGGCCCGTGCAGGGAGGTCGGGTGGTGCATCATCAGGAACAGGGCCGCCAGGGTCCCGCCCAGCATCAATCCGCCGCCCAGGCGGTCGTCCGTTCCCGTGTCTGTGGTGTTGGTCTCGTTGGTCATTGGCCCCTCCTGAAATGGTCGCGCGAGGGTGACGAGCCGGAAGGGAGGCTGCGAGGGACGATCCGGCGCGGAGTCCGCTTCCGGACTTTCGCCTCCATTTGTCCGGAACGGGGCGGCTGAACAGGCGTGCGCGAATGCCCTATCGTGGGTCGATGACCTATGACGCACAGGAGACCGACCGACGGATACGCCGCACGCGGGCGGCGATCTCCGAGGCCTTCATCCGGCTGATGTTCTCACGCCGCTATGACGCGATTCGGACGGCGGATGTGATCGCCGAGGCCGGGGTCGGGCGCTCGACCTTCTATGAGCATTTCCGCAACAAGGACGAGGTCCTCGTCGCGGTGATCGACCCCCTGTTCATCCCGCTGGCCGACGCCGCCGTGGGCCGCGGCGACGTCTACCGGCTTCAGGGCATGCTGGCCCATCTGTGGGAGCAGAGGTCGTTGGGGCGGATGCTGTTCGCGCCAGGCCTGCTCGACAAGCTGCAACGCAAGCTGGCGGCGATGATCGCGGCGCGGCTGGGTGAGACGGGCGAGGGCCCAACCGACCTGATCGCGGCGGGAGCGGCGGCGGGGCAGCTGGCCATGCTGCGCCAGTGGATGACGGGCGAGGTCTCCTGCCCGACCGCCGATCTGGCGCAGCTGCTGGCGAAGCGGACCGCCTAG
>DBBK01000214.1:1713-5919 GCA_002292165.1 Brevundimonas sp. UBA986 | reverse complement strand
GCCCGGCAGTTCGGCGAGGTGGGCGGCTTCGGCCGAGAGGGCGCGGACCTCCTCGGAACGGCCCAGCCCCTGACGCGCCAGGGCCCGGGCGCGCGAGCGGATCAGGGCGAGGGCCGCATTGGGCCAACGCCCCTCAAGCCGTCCGGCCCAGAGCGCCGTGTCCTCGGCCGAGGCGTGCAGTTCGTCGGCGCGGGCCAGGACCATGGCGGCGGCCTCGCGTGGGGCGGGCCAGTTGATCAGGAAGCGCAGACCGGTCGTGGCCTCGAACCAGCCGGCGGCGAAGGCCAGGGCGCGGTCGATGGCCTCGACGTCGTCGAAGTCGGCCAGCCGGGCGATGTGGGCGCGCAAGGGCGCCTCCGACAAGGTGCGTTCGAAGGCGGCCCAGCGGGCGGCCTGGGCGTCGTCGGGGCGGCCCTCGGCGTCCAGCACGGCGATCTCGGCCGCCTCCCACAGGGGAGAGGGATCGGGCGCGACCGGCGTCGTGGCGCGGAGCGATAGCCGCGAGGGGACGGCGATGCGCGGCTTCGAGGCGTCGAGTGCGGCGCGGGCCTCGACCGGGCGGCCGGCCTCGGCGAGGCGGCGGGCGATCTCGGCGCCGACGTCGGGCTTCAGCCGGTCCTCGTCGGAGAAGGCGGCGGCCCAGGCCTCGACGTTCCCGGCCCGGTCGGCGAGCTTGCGTACGACGAGGGCGCGGCGGCCGGTGGGGCGGGGTCGGCCCTCCGTCAGGCGTTTCAGGACATCGGCGGCGAGGGTCTCGCTCATCGCAGGGGCCGCGCGGCCGAGCCAGCCGCCCCATTCGGACAGTCGGGTCTCGATCGCCTCGGCGAGGATCGGCGCGGCCTCGGGGCCGATGGCGGAGGCGACGGCGGCGACGTCGGGCGCGGCCTCGAAGAACAGGGCCGACAGTTCGCCCTTGGGGTCCTTCACCCGCACGGCCAGGCCCGGATAGAGGTCGAACCAGGCGATCAGCCGGTCCAGCGCCAGACGGGCGTCCAGCGCGGACAGGCGGTCGACGATCATGCGCCGGTGGGCCTGAAGGTCGGAGACCAGTTCGGGACGCTTGCGCCACGAGACCCGTGTGTTGCTGGCCTCCAGCGCCGTCAGCCGCTTGTCGATTTCCAGCGCCAGGTCGGGCGCGCCGACCGCGGCGGCCAGCTCCATCTTGAGCACCCGCTTCAGATTGGCGTCGCCCGCGGTGGCGTCGATCAGCAGTTCGGCGAGGACATCGGCGCCCAGGGCCGCGAGGTTGGCGGCCGACAGGGTCTTGCGGCGCGCGGGGGAGGGCGTTGAAGCGGCGCGTGGAGAAGTCGGGCGTTTGGCCATCCCTCTCATGAGGGGATTCGAACCCTGCAGGTCAACCTGTGGATTCAGGCGAGGCCCAGGCTCATCCGCACCAGGGCCGAAAGATTGGACGCCTCCATCTTGCTCATGACCTTGGCGCGGAAGATCTCGACCGTGCGGGGGCTGATGTCGAGCCGGGCCGCGATCTCCTTGTTCGACAGGCCGTCGGCGAGGGCGTCGAAGACCTGACGCTCGCGCGCGGTCAGCTGGTTCAGCCGCCGGTCGATATCGGCGCGCCGCTCCATGTCGGCGCCGACCTGTTCGGTCCGGCGAATGCAGCCCTTCAGGGTCTCGACCAGACGATGGGGCTCGAAGGGCTTTTCGATGAAGTCGGTCACCCCGGCCTTCATCAGCTCGACCGCCGAGGAGACGTCCGCATGGCCGGTGATGACGACGATCGGCCAGGCGTCGCCGCGTCGTTCGACCAGGCTGCGGACCACCTCGAACCCGTCGGCGCCCGGCATTCTCAGATCGGTGACGACGCAGGCGACGGGATCGTTGGGCAGGTTCTTCAGGAACTCCTCGCCGTTGGCGAAGCCCCGGGCGCGCAACCCTTCGGAGCGAAGCAGCAGGATCAGGGAGTCCCGTACCGCGAAGTCGTCCTCGACGACAAATATGGACGGCGTGTTCACTGGACAGGCTCCCCCTTCGCGCGATGAAGGCTGAACATGAAGGCGGCGCCGCCCATGGAGCTGACGCCCACGCTGAGGGTTCCGCCGTGGTTCTCGACGATGGTGCGGGTGACGGACAGGCCCAGGCCCATGCCGTCGGACTTGGTGGTCATCAGGGGTTCGAACATGCGTTCGACCTGATCGGGCGGGACGCCGGGACCACTGTCCTCGACGCGAATCTCATAGAAGTCGGAGCACGAGGGGCGTCCGATCAGCCGGACCTCGCGCCGCTCCCGCTCGGCGACCGCCTCGACGGCATTTCGCACCAGGTTGACGATGGCCTGCTGGAACTGGATCCGGTCGGCCATGACCCGATCGTCGAGGTTGTCGATATCGATCTGGATGCTGGCGTCCGAGGCCGGGCCCAGAAGCTGGATGATGGGGCCCAGGTCGTCGATCATCGAGGACATCCGCTCGGGTTCGAGAGGATGGGTCTCGACCGTCAGCAGTTCGCGGGCGTGACGGATGATGGCGCCCGCGCGCAGCACCTGGCTCTTGGCCAGTTCGACCGTGCGGCTGGCGCTGTCGGCGAGGATGCCGGCGCGACCCAGGTCCGCCTGGCTGGCCTGGAGATAGCTGGCGGCGGCGGTCAGGGGCTGGTTCAGTTCATGCGACAGGATGGCCGCCATCTCGCCCAGGGAGTTCATGCGCCAGACCTGATTCAGCTGGTCGCTGAGCTCCTGGCTGCGGAGCTCGGCCGAATGCCAGAGGCTGAGGTCGGTCAGGGTGAGAATGGCTTCAGAGCTTTCAGGGTCGCCGGTGAAGGCCAGTTGGATGCCTAAAGGAAAGACGTCGCCGTCCGACCGTCGCCCCAGCCAGTATTGATCGGACGAATACTCGCCCGGCGGAGCGCTGCGGATGATGCCGGCGTCGAAGAACTCGACGAAATCCTGGAAGGCGCGCCCCCGCGCCTCGCGCTCGGTGGTGCGGAACAGGGCGCTGGCCGGCTGGCTGATCGCCACGATCCGCGATCGGGAGTCAAGGGTAACGACCGGCGCCGAGGCCAGCATGGCGTGAATGGTGGCGTTGCGCAGGCTCAGCTGGGTCTTCAACTCCGCCGAGCGGGCCTGCGAGGACCGCCGGGCCCGGCCGATCTCGCCGATCGCGGCGCCGACCATGGCGAAGAGCAGGGCGTTGACCACGGCGTCTACGGCGCTCTCGCGAGGCACCAGGACCACATTGGCGGTGATCGACAGGCCGATGGCCAGGGCCGTGGCCCGACGCGAGGCCAGCAGGGCCGGAAGCATCACCGCCGGGATGAGGGGCAGGTAGTAGAACTTTCCGAAGGCCTCCAGGCCGAGCCGCGCCAGAAGCGCCAGTCCCACCGAGACGACGGCGAGGAGGTAGCCGTTCGCTCCCTTCGCCGCCCAGGCCGGGATCATGGCGACGCGCGCCATGAATGGTGGCGAATCTGTGGCGGAATTCACTTGGGCGACGCTCAGCACGGCTCGTTTTCTTGCCCCTGACCCTATCCGTTCGTAGCATTGCGTTCGTTAAGGGTAAATACGTAAGCAAAAGGCCGTAGTCCGAAGGTTACGTCCGCTTCGCACCTGCACATTAACGATGGTCTCCTCACCTGAGGGGCTACGATGACTGAGGCTGTGCGCATACTGGTGGTGGACGACTCCCCGGCTATCAGACAGGTGCTGGGCGGCATTCTTCGCGCTGCGGGATGCGAGGTTCAGGCGGAGGAGGGGGTGCGTCCCGCCCTGCGCCGGCTGCGGACCTTCCTGCCGGATGTGATTCTGACCGACTTCAACATGCCGCGCCTGAACGGAGAGGTTCTGGTGCGGCGCGATCAACGGCTGGCTGACCTGCCGGTCTTCGTTGTTTCGAGCGAAGACGACACCGGTGTCCAGGAGCGGGTTCTGGAAGCCGGGGCCGAGGCCTGGTTCGACAAGCCGGTCGATGTCCAGGGCCTGATCGGCGCCATCCGGGCGGTCGTCGAGGCGCCGACGACGCCCCGGCGGTCGTCCGGGACCGCCTCCGGGCATGCCGGCGAGGTCGCGGCCGCCGCGCTTTAGGTATTTTTACGTAGAGGCTGATTTACAAAGAAATTTAGCCCTTTCCATCAACCTTAACGGCAAATCCGGGAAGCCAGAACGGCGACTATGACCAAAGTTATGCTGAAGACGAACATGATGCTCAAGGCAGCCGGCCTGGCCGCGGGCGCCGCCGCGATGCTGCTGGCGGG
>DBBK01000214.1:0-1671 GCA_002292165.1 Brevundimonas sp. UBA986 | reverse complement strand
GGCCCAGGCCGGAGACCCCGTGTCGGTTCAGATCGGCGCGGCCACCCAGTACCTCGGCAAGGGCGTCGGCAAGAGCAACGACGAACCCAGCTATTCGGGACTGGTCGAGGTCAGCCACGACGGCTTCTACGGCAGCCTGTTCGGCGCGACGGCCGAACTGTCCCAGGGCGCGGACGCCGAGATACTGACCACCGTCGGCTATCGCCGCACCGTCTCGGGCTATGCGCTTGATTTGTCGGTCATCAACCGCGACCTGCCGGGCACGCGCAAGGGCGTGGACGCCAACTACACCGAGTACCAGGCTGACGCCTCGCACAAGTTCGGACCGATCGCGACCCGCTTCCGCGTCAACTACACCCACGACGGCTTCGCGGCGACGCAGGAGGCCTGGTGGCTGGAAGTCCAGGGCGGATACGCCGTCGACCGGCAGACCAAGGTGAGCGCCGCGCTGGAGGATCGTCTGGCCGAGGGCGGGGCGGAGTACATCGCCTGGAACCTGGGCGTGAAGCGCAAGCTGGACGATCACTTCGCCGTGGATGTGCGCTGGTACGACACCGACGGCCATGAGTACGGCGACCAGTATGAAGGCCGATTGGTGGCCGCGTTAACCTTTTCTCTCTGATTTGAACCGCATCTAGACCCAAAGCCCGTCTGAGCTTCGAGGACCTCCGTCATGAACCTGAGCAATGTTCCCATCAGCAGGAAGCTGATCCTGGCCTTCGCCGTCGTCCTGACGGCCATCGTGGCCATGGGCGGGACCATCGGCTTCAACCTGACGGAGCTGAAAAAGGCGGACCAACTGCGGACCGTGGGCAATGAGATGGTGCGCGACACCTCGGCGGCCGAGTTCTCGCTGGCGCGTCAGGAAAACAGCTTCCGCGGCTATCTGGTGTCGGAAGACCCCTACTACATCGACCGGATCAACACCCACCGCGCCAGCTTCAAGGCCAAGCTGGAAGAGCTGAGGGGCGCGGGGTCTCCCGAGGCGGACGTCAAGATCGATGAAGCCGGCAAGGCGGCGGACGCCTGGTACGAACAGGTCGTCAAGAAGGGTCTGGCCCTGGCGGCCAACCCCGCGACCAAGGCCCAGGCCGATGCGCTGGTCGCCCATGACGGCGAGGCCGACGCGGCCATGGGTCCGGTCGAGACGGCTATCGATGGTCTGAAGACCATCAACATGGCCAATCTGGACACGGCCAAGGAACTGCAGAAGAAGGCGAGCACCGTCGCCGAATGGAGCCTGTACATCGGCCTGGCCATGACGATGCTGATCGCCGTCGCCGCCAGCATGGTGCTGTCGCGCGCCATCGCCACCCCGGTCCTCAAGATCGCCGGCTATATGCGCAAGCTGCAGGCGGGCGACAGCAACATCGAAATCCCGGAAGCCGCCCGCAAGGACGAGATCGGCCAGATGGGCGTCGCCGTCCTGGCCTTCCGTGACGCCGCCCTCGACAAGATCCGTCTGGAGCAGGAGGCCCTGGCCAACCGCTCGCAGTCCGAGATCGACCGCGCCAACGCCGAGGCCGACAAGGCCCGCACGGCCGAGGAAGACGCCGTCGCGCTCGGCGCCCTGGCCCAGGGTATGGCCGCGATCGCCGCCGGGGACCTGACGCACCGCATGACCGCCCAGGTCGCCCCGCGCGCCGAGCAACTGAAGACCGACTTCAACGC
>DBBK01000272.1 GCA_002292165.1 Brevundimonas sp. UBA986 | reverse complement strand
CGGCGGCGGTGAAATGCAGCGCCGCCAGCTTGGTGATGGCGTGGCGGATGGCGTCGTCCACGGCCCCCGCCGTCCGGTGCCCGCCCTCCAGATGCAGGATCGGCAGGCCCAGCGGAACCGCCGCCGCAGCCGCCGCCAGCGCCTCGGTCCGGTCGCCGAGGATCATGACGGCGTCCAGTTTCAGCTCGACATAGGCCTTCGCTGCCCCGGCCAGGACCGCCGCCATATCGCCTGCGGCCGAGATTCCGTCGTCGCCCGCCAGAGGGACCGGGATCCGCGCCGCGATCGCCCGGCCGTCGGCCTCGATCTCCGAGACCGTCGCCCCGTGCCGTTCCGACAGATGGGTTCCGCTGACGATCAGAACGGGCTCCAGCCGCGCCGAGGCCTCCAGCTTGGCCAGCACGGGGCGCAACAGACCGTATTCCGCCCGGGTCGCGGTGAAGACGCCGATCCTCGCCGGAGCCCCCACGCTCACGCCTCGATGATCTCGTCGGCCGCATAGGCCCGGGTCGCGGGTCGGCCGATCAGGTCCCACAGCCGCCCCGGCGCCAGACCGCCCCCCGCGCGCCTGGCCGCCAGATTGTCGGCGCTGAAGACTTCGCCCGCCGCGATGGGCCGGGCCGCGACCAGACCGCGCCGCGCCACGGCGATATTGGGGATCTCGGCCGCGACCGGTCGCTTGACCGGATCGCCCAGAGCCTCCGAGACGCGACGCGCCCCGGCGACCAGAGCCGCCATCTCGTCCGGCTCCAGCGAGGCCTTGTGATCCGGCCCCTCGGCGGTGCGGTCCAGCGTCAGATGCTTCTCGATGACCGTCGCCCCCCGCGCCACGGCGGCCAGGGCGATGTCGATGCCGAGGGTATGGTCCGAATAGCCTGGCCGGACGCCGAGCGCCGCATAGGCGTCCATCACGCTCAGATTGGCCTGATCGTGGGGCGCCGGATACTGGGTCGTGCACTGCATCACGACCGTCTCCGCCAGCACCGGCGCGGCCTCGGGAGAGGCGAAGGCCTCGGCGAAGGCGGCCAGGGACGGCGCCGCGGCGGCGCCCGCGACCCGCCCGAACACCACACAGCCCAGGGCCTGTTCGACCTCGGCCAGCGTCGCCATCCCGGTCGAAAGCAGCAAGGGGCGCCCCATTCGCGCCAGGGCCAGCAGGAAGGACAGGTTGGTCAGTTCGCCCGAACCGACCTTGATCCGCTCCATGCCCAGTCCCTCGACCAGCAGTTGCGCTGAACCGATATCGAAGGGAGTCGAGAGGAACCGGACGCCGCAGGCCCCGGCGTGATCGACGACCCGCGACAAGGCGTCGCGGGGCAGGACGAGCCGGGACAGCATCTCCGACTGAACCGCCCCCTGACCCGCCTCGGCCTGATAGGCGGCGGTGGGCGCTGCGGCGGTGGACAGTTCGGCGGGGTCGAAGGTCTGGAACTTGACGGTGTCCGCCCCGGTCTCCGCAGCGGCCTCGACCAACCGGAGCGCGAGATCCTCGCGCCCGTCATGGTTTACGCCGGCTTCGGCGATGATTTCACAGCGCGGGTGGGGCGTCATGCCCCGTGCATAGGATGCTTCGCCGCCCGCCGGAAGCCACCGGCCTTTCCATGCCCGGAACCCTCGGAACCAGAGCAGGATTTTGCCGTGTAGCTTCAGCGTCACGGTCCAGCCGCCACTGGGAAATACCGCCGATATCGGCTCGACCTGCAATGGCAACGCTGTTAGAAGGCCTCAGGCGGTGAGACCGCCGCATGAAACAATATTGGCTGCGGAGGGCTCACACCCATGCGTATTAAAACTGTTTTTCTGGCGTCCAGCGCCGCTGCGGCGATCGCGCTGTCGGCCGGCGCCGCTTCGGCTGAGCCCGACGGCTGGTACGGCGCGATCGACGCCGGCTACCACCACATGGAAGACGGCATCAACGCCGAATCCCAGACGACCGGCAACAACTGGAACTTCGAAGTCAACGACGGCTGGGCCGCGTTCGCCCGTCTGGGCTACCGCTTCAACCCCAACTGGCGCGTTGAAGTCGAGGGCGGCTACCGCTCGGGCGACGTCGGCAAGGTCCGCGCCGTTTCCGGCGCCAACGGCGTTTGCAACCTGGTGCCCGCCACCGGCCCCTGCACCTCGCCGGACGGCGACATCGAATCCACCACCCTGATGGCCAATGTCATCTATGACTTCGGCTATTCGGCCTGGGGCGTTCGTCCCTTCGTCGGCATCGGCGCCGGCGTGAACCACGTCAACACCGACGTCATCGGTCGCCTGCGCAACAACCGTGCCGTCGGCTTCGCCGCTGACGACTCCTCGACCAAGTTCGCCGCGCAAGCCATCGCCGGTCTGGCCTGGGCCATCTCGGACCGCGCCAACATCGACCTGACCTACCGTTATCTGACGGGCGACGCTTCGTTCGCCTCGACGACGGCCGGCACGGGCGTGGGCGCCACGCAGTTCGGCGAATGGGACGGCGACTACGACCAGTCGCACACCGTGACCCTGGGGCCGCCCCCGCCGCCCCCGCCGGTCGTGGCTCCGCCGCCTCCGCCCCCGCCGCCCCCG
>DBBK01000182.1:236-22129 GCA_002292165.1 Brevundimonas sp. UBA986 | reverse complement strand
GACGAAGAAGGTCTGGGCCACCGGGCCGGGATCGGCCAGGCCCGTGGTCTCGACGATGATGGCGTCGAAGGCGGGCTTTCCGGGGCGTTGGCGTTTCATCAGTCCGGCGACCACGCGGATCAGGTCGCCGCGCACCGTGCAGCAGACGCAGCCGTTGTTCATCTCGAACACGTCCTCGTCGGCGCCGACCACCAGGTCGTTGTCGATGCCGATCTCGCCGAACTCGTTGACGATGACGGCGTAGCGCTTGCCGTGGTCCTCGGTCAGGATCCGGTTCAGCAGGGTGGTCTTGCCCGCGCCGAGATAGCCGGTCAGGACGGTGACGGGGATCTTGCCATTCGTGTTCTGGGGTGCGGCGGTCGAAACGGGGGCGTCGAGGGTGTCGGTCATAGGCCGCTAGATGGCGGCTGCAGGGGCCGATGAAAAGGGGGCTTAGGCCTTCTTCACGAACTCGACGCGCAGGACCAGGCCGCGCACCTTGTCGACATTGGCCTCGATCTCGTCGGTGTCGCCGGTCAGACGGATGTTCTTGACCAGGGTCCCGCGCTTCAGCGTCACGCCGCCCGATCCCTTGACCTTCAGATCCTTGATCAGGGTCACGCTGTCGCCGTCGGCGAGCAGATTGCCGTTGGAGTCTTTCGTCGGGGCGTCGGTCATGGCGCGGGGTTAGCGCACACTTGCCGGGTCAGGCAAATCGCCCAACCCTCCGCCGCCATGAACCCGATCGTCTCCTCGACCGCCGCGAGCCCCGCGTCCCTGCCGTCGATCTCGAGCCGCGACGAACAGAAGATCCGCGCCGCCAAGGCCGCCGTCGACTCCATGACCGTGCGTCAGGACAAGGCCTCGGACGAGCGCAAGGCCATCGCGAAGAAGAAGGCCGAGGAACTCAAGGCGCGCATCCAGATGATGAAGATGTCGATGCCCGCCAACCCCGAGGCGGCCGGCAAGATCATCGCCCAGCTGGCCCGCGAACTGGGCGCGATCGTGAAGTCCTACGGCGGTTCCGGTTCGGACGCCGGCATGGCCTCGACCGCGACTCCGGCGACAGGCGGGGAGGCGACCGCGTCCGGAAGCGAGGCCGCCCCGACCGTCACAGCTTCGGAAGGCGCCGATGCCACGACCGAAGCGGACCCCAATTCCGATGCCGCTTCCGGCGCGGCGCCCAAGGACCCCTACCGCGCGGCCATGGCGGCCCAGTCCGCCGCCAACGCCGAACAGGCCCGCAAGTCGGAAAGCGCGCGTCAGGACTCCGAGTTCGCGACCACGGTCAAACAGCTACTGGCCGAGCTCAAGGCGATGAAGGCGAAGGCGCAAGCCGATGCGAAGGCTGCGGGCGATCCGAACACGCCCGAGGTCGCGGACGCCGACAAGGCTCTGGTCGCCGTCGACACCGCTCTGGGCGACGCAGGCCTCTCGGGATCGATGGTCTCGCTGGTCGTCTAGTCCGGAACGTTCGCGTCCAGCTCGTCCAGCCAGACCCGTGCATTCCCGTCCGACGGCGCCCGCCAGTCGCCGCGGGGGCTCAAGCTGCCGCCGGTGACGACCTTGGGCCCGTTCGGAAGGGCCGAGCGCTTGAACTGACTGGTGGCGAAGAAGCGGATCAGGAACTTCCTCAGCCAGGCCTTGATCGTCGCCAGATCGTATTCGATGCGATCGCCTTGCGGATGATGCGCCGGCCAGTCGCCCTTCGAAGCATCGCCCCAGGCCTGATGAGCGAGATACGCCACCTTGGACGGCTTCAGGCCGAAGCGGGTGATGTAGAACAGGAAGAAGTCGTTCAGCGCATACGGACCGACCGTCGCCTCGGTCGACTGGATCCTGCCGTCGGCGCCGGCGGGCACCAGCTCGGGCGAGATCTCGGTGGCCAGGATGGCGTGCAGGACGTTGGCCGCATCGCCGTCATGTTCCTTGTCCGCCACCCAGCGGATCAGATGCCGGATCAGGGTCTTCGCCACCCCGCCGTTGACGTTGTAATGGCTCATATGGTCGCCGACGCCATAGGTCGCCCAGCCCAGAGCCAGTTCCGACAGGTCGCCGGTGCCCAGGACGAAGCCATGGTTCTGGTTGGCCAGCCGGAACAGATAGTCCGTTCTCAGCCCCGCCTGGACGTTCTCGAAGGTGATGTCGTGAACCGGCTGGCCGTCGGCGAACGGATGGCCGATGTCCTTGAGCATCTGTTCGGCGGCCGGGCGGATGTCGAGTTCGGCGCCCGTGACGCCCAGCGACTTCATCAGGGTCCAGGCGTTGGACTTCGTCCCCTCGGAGGTCGCGAAGCCCGGCATCGTATACGCGAGGATATCCGTACGCGGCATCTCCAGCCGGTCGAAGGCGCGGCAGGCGACCAGCAGGGCCTGGGTCGAGTCCAGCCCGCCCGAGACGCCGATGACGATTTTCTTGCTACCCGTCGATTTCAGGCGCCGCATCAGCCCCTGCACCTGGATGTTGAAGGCCTCGAAACAGTCCTGATCCAGCCGCGCCGGATCGTCCGGCACGAAGGGGAAACGGTCGAGCGGGCGGCGAAGACCTTTCGGCGCCGCGTCGTCGCGCGCTGTGAATCGGCTCGGCCGGAAATGGCGATCCTTCATCTCGCGACGGGCGGCATCCGCGAAAGTCCCTGTCCGGAGCCGTTCAAGGCCTATGCGTTCGACGTCAACGTCTGCCACGGTCAGATGAGACTCCAGCGCGAACCGCTCGCCGTCGACCAGCTTCGCCCCGAGTTCGTGGATCGTCGCCTGACCGTCCCAGGCCAGATCGGTTGTGCTTTCGCCCCAGCCGGACGCCGCGAAGACATAGGCCGCCATCGCCCGCGCCGACTGGCTGGCGCACAGCAGCGCCCGGTCGTCAGACTTGCCGATGACGATGTTCGAGGCGGACAGGTTCAGCAGAATGCGGGAGCCGGCCAGGGCTTGCCGGGTCGATGGCGGCATCGGCGCCCAGTAGTCCTCGCAAATCTCCACACCGAAGACGAAGCCCGGCCGGTTGTTGGCCTCGAAGAGCAGGTCCGTTCCGAATGGAACCCACTGCTGGCCGACCTGGACCATGCCCTGAAAACGATCAGGCTCGTCCGCCGCCGAGAACCAGCGTTTCTCGTAATACTCCCGATAATTCGGCAGATAGGTCTTCGGGATGACACCCTGAATCTTCGCGTTCGCCATCACGATCGCGCAGTTGTAGAGCCGGTCTCCGTTGCGGATCGGGGCCCCGATCACGGCGACGACATTGGCGTTTCCGGCCGCGACGGCCAGCGGTCGCAACTGCGCCTCCACCGCTTCCAGCAACGCCGCCTGAAGATGCAGATCGTCGATGGCGTAGGCGCTCAGGCTGAGCTCGGGGAAGACGATCAGATCCACGCCCTGTTCCCCCGCCTGACGGATCAGGGCGATGTGCTCCTCCGCATTGGCCTTCGGGTCGGCGATGTGCACGACCGGCGTCGCGGCGGCGACGCGGACGAAGCCGTGGGTGCGGCTGGAATGGAAGGCGTGGAGTTCGGCCAAGGCGCGGTCCTTCGGGATCTTATGCTCATATAGAGCCAAAGTCCCGGCTCCGCCAACTACGGCATTCGCCAGAGCCTGATTCACGCCTTTGGACCGGTCGCGAAGCGCCCGTTCCTCAGCCGATCAGGCTCATGTTAATCCGTGACCTGAAGGCGCGGGACCGCTAAAGCCGTTCTCATGAACGATACCCCGAAAAAGGGCTGGTTCCAGCGTCTGTCGGACGGTCTGGCCCGATCCTCCAAACAGATCACCGAGACGGTCGTCGGCGGCCTGGTCAAGGAGCCGCTGGATCAGGCGGCGCTGGACCGGCTGGAGGAGCATCTGCTGGAGAGCGATCTGGGTCCGGCCGCGACCGACCGGATCGTCGAACGTTTCCGGGCGCTCCGCTTCGGCAAGGTGTCGGACGAGCGCGAGGTCAAGGAGGCCCTGGCCGAGGCCGTCGCCGCCGAGCTTCTGCCGCGTCAGGCCGTGTTCGATCCGCTCTCGGAAGGGATCAAGCCGTTCGTCGTCCTGTTCGTGGGGGTGAACGGATCGGGCAAGACCACGACCCTGGGCAAGATCGCCGCCGACCTGACGGCCAAGGGCGCGAAGGTCATGATCGTCGCCGGCGACACCTTCCGCGCCGCGGCCCGTGAACAGCTCAAGGTCTGGGCCGAGCGGTCGGGCGCCGATTTCGAGAGCCGCCGCGACGGCGCCGATCCAGCCGGACTGGCCTTCGACGCCTACACCAAGGCCCGGGCCGAGAACTATGACGTCGTCCTGATCGACACCGCCGGCCGGCTGCAGAACAAGTCGGCCCTGATGGACGAACTGCTCAAGATCGTTCGGGTGCTGAAGAAGATCGATCCGGACGCCCCGCATGAGACGCTTCTGGTGCTGGACGCCACCGTCGGCAGGAACGCCCTGGCCCAGGAACAGATCTTCGGCCGGGCGGCTTATGTCTCGGGCATCGTGATGACCAAGCTGGACGGCACGGCGCGCGGCGGCGTCCTTGTCCCGGTGGCCCAGGCCTCCGATGCCCCGCTGAAGCTGATCGGCGTCGGCGAGGGGATCGAGGATCTGCAACCCTTCGACGCCCGGGCCTTTTCCCGCTCGCTGGTCGGGCTTGAGGACTGAGAATGACCGACCAGACCGTGCCTGAAGCCAAACGCCCGCAGTGGATCCGTCAGGCCGTCGACTTCGGCGCCCTGCTGTGTTTCGCCGCCGCCTATTTCATCACCCGCGACATGATCAAGGCGACCTGGGTGCTGTGCATCGCCTCGGCCGTGGCGCTGGCGGTCGGTTACTGGGTCGAGAAGCGGTTCGCCCCCCTGCCCCTGATCACCGGCGCCTTCGCCCTGGTCTTCGGCGGGCTGACGATCTTTTTCCACGACGAGAGCATCATCAAGATCAAGCTGACGGTGCAGAACGCCATGCTGGCGATCGTGCTGCTGGGCTCGCTTCCGCTGAACAAATCGCCGTTCAAATATCTGCTGGGCGACGCGATCAAGGTGACCGATGAGGCCTGGCGGGTCCTGACCCTGCGCTACGGCCTGTATTTCGCGGCCATCGCCATCGTCAACGAGATCGTCTGGCGCACCCAACCCGACGGCGTCTGGGTCCAGTTCCGCGTGGCCTTGTGGATCCTCGCCTGCGTCTTCGGCCTGATCCAGATCCCCTACATCATGAAGCACATGGTCAAGGACGAAGAGCCGGGTCCGACCTCGCCGGATACCGGGCTTTGACGACCGCAGGCGGCCCGATTGGCGCTCAAGTCGCGAGGCTCCGCGAGCCGAGCATAGCGCCGGCGCGAAGCGCCTCCGCCGGAATGTCGTCAAACCGTAAAGCCACGCTGATAACCCTCCGTCCACGGTAGACGGCCGTGAGCGCCGCACGCCAAGCTTGGGGAAGTTCGACCATGGTCAAGTCCGGCAAGTCGTCCAAACGTCTGGGCACGCTCGCGGAATCGCCGAGCCATTTGATGCACCGTGTGCTGCAGCTGGCGCTCGACATCTATTCCGAGGAGGCGGGCGCCGACGGTCCGACCCAGCGCCAGTTCGCGGTCATGGAGGCCGTGGCGGCGAAATCGGGCCTGACCCAGACGGATCTCGTCCGGGCGACGGGCATCGACCGCTCGACCCTGGCCGATCTGGTCTCGCGCATGACCACCAAGGGCCTGCTGGAACGCGAGCGCTCGACCGTCGACGCCCGGGCCAAGGCCGTGCGCCTCTCGGACGAGGGCAAGACCCTGCTGGAAGCGTCACGCCCGAAAGTCGAGGCGGCCGACAAACGGATCATGGCCCTGCTGCCCAAGGGCAAGCGCGACGGCTTCCTGGAGCTGCTGGCCGATCTGGCCAATGCGGCCGACGAGGCGCCCGATATCGCCAAGGCCGAGGCCAAGGCGCTGAAGAAGGCGGCCAAGGAGGCGAAGCGCGCCGACAAGCTGGCCCGCAAGGCGGTCGAGGGCGGCGGCAAGAAGGCCGCCAAGGCTCCCAAGCTCAAAAAGGCCAAGGCGCCGGTCCTCGAACCGGTCTCCTGAGGCGCCCCTCCCGAGGCGCCCTACTCAGGCCTCTGCTGTTCCTAGACCTTGATATCCAGAAGGCTGCCGGGACGCAGGGGCCGGGCGCTGTCGGGCGTGGCCGCCGCGGCGGACTGTGCCGCGACCCGGGCCGGCGCCGCGGTGTGGGCGACCGGAGCGGCCTGAACCTCGCCGAGAGCCGCGCGGAAGAAGGCGGCCTGGGCCTGCCGCAGAGCCGATGACGGCGCGGCCTGTTCCCCGCCCTGAGGCGTGACAGCGGGCAGATTGGGGCGAATCGCGCTCATTGGAATACGGTTAACGAAATCCCTACAGAAAGGGTTAACGGATCGGACTCCGTCCCCTGTCCCGAAGCGGTCCGGGATCGTCATTCACTGTGAAGCCGACAAGCGTGACCGTCGATCCGGTCGAACACTGACGCTTGTCTCAGGGCCGGAGGAGCCGGGGCGGCTACTCCAGGGCCGCGACCAGCCGTTCGACGTCGGCGTCGTTGGTCAGGGGCCCCGAGGACTTGGCGACGATCCGGCCGGTGCGGTCGACGGCGAAGCTTTCGGGCACGCCGGAGATGCCGAGATCCAGCCCCGCCCGGCCCTCGTGATCGACCAGAACCATGTCAAAGGGATTGCCGAGGTCTTCCAGCATCCGGGCCGTGGCCTCGGGCTCATCCTTGTAGGCGACGCCGATGATGCGCACGCCCCGGGCCTTGAGCGCCATCAACCGGGGGTGTTCGACCCGGCAGGGCGCACACCAGCTGGCGAACATGTTGACGATCACGGGCCGGCCCATGGCCACGGTCTCCAGGTCGACGCTGGACGGCCCGGCGACGGACCCGACCAGCACCGGCAACACCCGCTCGGGCGCGTCCCGTCCCACGGCGGCGTCCGGCTTGTAGGTCGGATCGTGCTTCAGCGACCAGCCGACGAACAGCACGGCCAGGGCGGCGAGAACGACGAGCGGGATCACCGCCAACCAGCGCATCATTCTGGTTGCGCTATCGCGCTTCGCGCTGCTTGAGCGCGGATGGTCGGAGTCTCATCGGTACGCATCTGTTCACTCTCCAGCCGCTTCAGCTCACGCTTCCAGCGGCGCGAAACGACGACGGCGCGAGCGACGAGGCAGGCGAGAACGAGGGCGCTGATCCCCCAGGCGGGCCAGACGAAGGCGGCGTAGGGCGTCATGTCGAGGTCGAGCATCGTCTAGGCTTCCAGAGCGGCGCGGGCGCGCAGCGACATCACCCGGCGGCGAACGATCTCGGTGCGGATGGACGTCAGCCAGACCGCCAGGAACAGGGCCGCATAAGCCGCCATCATGGTCAGCAGCGGCCACAGGAAGACCGGCGCCAGGCTGGATCCTCCGGCGCGCAGCAGGGAGGCCGGCTGATGCAGGGTGTTCCACCAGTCGACGGAGAATTTCACGATCGGAAGATTGATCAGCCCGACCAGACCGAGCACGGCGGCGGCGCGGGCGGCCCTGGTCTCGTCATCGATGGCCGAGCGCAGGGCCATATATCCGAGGTAGAAGAGGAACAGGACCAGCACCGAGGTCAGGCGCGCGTCCCAGACCCACCAGGTCCCCCACATCGGCTGGCCCCAGAGGGAGCCAGTGATCAGGGCCAGGGCCGTGAAGGCGGCGCCGGGCAGGGCCGCGGCGCGGGCGGCGGCGTCGGCCAGGGGGTGGCGGAAGACGAGGGCGAAGAAGCTGGAAATCCCCAGGGCCGCATAGACGAGGGTGCCCAGGGAGGCCGCCGGCACATGGACGAACATGATGCGGACGGTGTCGCCCTGCTGATAGTCGCCGGGGGCGGTGAAGGACAGCCATGTCCCCGCCGCCAGCAGCACGGCCGCCGCGCCCCACAGCCAGGGGGTCAGGGGGCCGGTGAAGCGCATGAAGCGCTCGGGATTGGCGAGGCCGAACATGGCTCGGCCATTACGCGGGGCTGCAGGAGGCGGCAAGAGCCCCTCCACCACCCGCCCGGCGGCGGGCGGTCCCCCCTCCCCGTTTCATGGGGAGGATATGAAAACGGGGCCGGTGGTTTCCCACCGGCCCCGCGAATTCATCGAACAGTCGAAAGACTATTCAGCCGACTTCAGTTGGCCGGCCGATTCCTTGCCCGAGCGACGGTCGCGCTCGACTTCGTAGGAGATCTTCTGACCTTCGTTCAGGGTGTTCAGCTCGGACGCTTCAACGGCCGAGACGTGGACGAAGACGTCCTTGCCGCCGTCCGAGGGTTCGATGAAGCCGTAACCCTTGGTGGGGTTGTACCATTTGACAGTGCCGGTAGCCATTTTCAGGACCTCCGCTAGCGATTGACCACGCACAACAGCGTGCGCGGCCTGTCGGGTCTGAGTGGGAAAGGCCTGGAAACTCGGTGCGTTCGCAAAGAGAGGGGCGTTACGCAAAGAGATCGACGAGGGGGCTTATGCGCCCAAACGGGCGCCGAAACAAGGCGTTGCGCCCTGACCCCCTGACTGGCCCCGCAACCGGGCCCGTGCTCAGGCGGCGTCCTCGTCCTCGGAAACGGCCGACGCGGGGGCGTCGTCGCCTTCGGGTGCGACATAGTGTTCCGTGCAAAGCTTGCGCAGGGCGGACGTCAGGGAGCCGCCGTAAAGCCGGTCCTGCACCCGCTCGTGGCCCTCGGCCTGCAGTTTCGCCTTGATGTCGCCGACGGTGCGGCAGGCCCCGCTTTTCGCCAGTTCATACGCACGTTCTATGGTCGTCGGTCGGAAGGTCATTGACCACAGATAGGCCCGACCGGAGCCATATGCGAGGTTTGTCGCCATTCTGTCCGGTTGCGGACGCGATGTTCAACCCGAACGGGATCACGCGGAGCCTTGATCCGGACCGGAACGAGGCACAGGCTGGGCCGTTCGTTCGTCGATCCACCGGAGTCGGTTCCATGCGCCTTTCCACTCTCCGCCTTCCCGCCCTCCTGACCGTCGCCGCCGTCTTGTCGGCCTGCGCCAGCACCGGCCCGGCGGAAGGGAACTATTCCGTCCGCGAGCAGAAACTGTCCGATGAATGCCAGGCGCGGGGCGGCATCCTCGTTCCGACCGGCGCCCAGACCGGCCGGCCCGAGACCGACAACATCTGCAAGATCACCGGCGGCGCCTCGCGTCTGACCAGCCACTGAAGGCGACGGCCCGCCCCTCAGGGGCGGCGCCGCAACCCGGCGGCGAACCCGGGCGTTGATCCCATTCGGCAGGGAGACGCCTCATGGTCCGCATCGTCGAGGGGGAAGCCCCGGTCGTCCTGATCAACACCTTCCGGGTGAGACCGGATCGGGCCGACGCCCTGCTCGATCTGTTGCAACAGGCGACGGACAGGGTGATGCGTCATCAGGCGGGCTTCGTCTCGGCCAGCCTCCATCGCGGCCCGCGCGGCGACCGGGTCGTCAACTACGCCCAGTGGCGCAGTCTCGAAGACTATGAGGCGATGCAGGCCAACCCGGAGGCGCGCAAATCCATGAAGGCCTGCGCCAGACTGGCCGAGGAGGTCGATCTCCAGATCTATGCGGTGGCCTCGGTGCATGAGGCGCTGGAGCCCGACCGGTCGCGCGCTCTGCGGGGCGACGACTTCCCGGCGACGCTGAGAAATCTCAGCTGAGGGTCAGGCCCTTTTCGGCCGCCAGGGCGTCCAGCTTGACCATCGGACGCGGTCCCCAGTGGGCGATGACCTCCGAGGCGGCCAGCGAGCCCAGCTTGCCGGCGTCGGCCAGCGACAGGCCGCGCGCCAGACCCAGCAGGAAGCCGGCGGCGTACTGGTCGCCTGCGCCGGTAGTGTCGACAACCTTGTCGACCGGGAAGGCGGCGACGGCGACGCGCTCCTCGCCCTTGATGATCACCGAACCGTCGGCGCCGCGGGTGACGGCTGCGACCTCGACCAGACCGGCCAGTTTCGTGGCGGCGGCGTCGAAATCTTCGGTCTCGAACAGGGCGCCCAGTTCGCCTTCATTGGCCAGAACGATGTCGGCGGAGGCTGCGATGAAGCTCAGCAGTTCGGCGCGCCAGCGGGCGACGACGAAGGTGTCCGAAAGCGTGATGGCGACCTTGCGGCCCGCCTTGTGGGCGGCGGCGGCGGCGGCCTCGAAGGCGGCGCGGGCCGGGGCCGGGTCGAACAGATAGCCTTCCAGATAAACGATGGCGCTGTCGGCGATCAGGTCTTCGTCGATGTCGGCGGCGAACAGCTGGTTGGCGGCGCCCAGGAAGGTGCACATGGTGCGCTGGCCGTCGGCCGTGACGTTGATCAGGCAGCGGCCGGTGCCGGCGCCGTCTTCCAGCGGGGCGGTGTCGAAATGCACGCCCGAGGCGCGGATGTCGTGGGTGAAGACGCCGCCCAGGGTGTCGGGCGCGACCTTGCCGATATAGGCCGCCTTGCCGCCGAACGAGCCGACGCCGGCGACGGTGTTGCCCGCCGAACCGCCCGAGGCCTCCACGCCCGCCGCCATGGCGTCGTACAGGGCCGCGCTCTGGTCCTCGTCGACCAGCTGCATCGAGCCGGGCGTCAGGGACTGTGCGACCAGGAAGGCGTCGTCGCAGGGGCTCAGCACGTCGACGATGGCGTTTCCGACGGCGCAAACATCATAGGTGGCGTTTTGGGTCATGATCGCCCCTTAGCCGACCCGGCGAAGGGTGTCATGCGAAACATATAAGGACATGCTTATGCGTTTCTTCGGAGGAGCGGCTCGGCTATAGGCGGCGCCCTAGGAGCTTACATGACCACCATCGCCATCCTGACCCCTGATCCCGCCGATTCCTCCTATCGCGGCCAATGGCCCCAGGTGCTGGCGCGCCTGGAAGGCGCCCTGGCCGGGGCCGGAATCGTCGCCGTGCCCGAAAGCTGGGTCGATCATATTGAAGAGGCCGGCGCCCTGACGCGGTTCCCCCTGGTCCTGCCGGTGCTCCTCTGGGGCTATCACCGCGACCACGCCCGGTTCCTGCAGGCGGTGAAGACCTGGACGGCGGCAGGCGTGCCCCTGGCTAATCCGGCCTCGGTGCTGGGCTGGAACTCCGACAAATCCTATCTGGCCCGGCTCGAGGCGAAAGGCGTGCCGATTCCGCCCACGCGCTTCACGGACAAGGTGACCGAGGCCGATGTCGAGGCGGCGTTCGAAGCCTTCGGCGCCGAGGAACTGGTGATCAAGCCGACCGTCTCGGGCGGGGCGTGGAAGACCCTGCGGCTCAAGCGCGGCGAGGCCCTGATCGATGCGCCTGACGGCGCCGCGATGATCCAGCCCTATCTGCCCGCCATAGCCAGCGAGGGTGAAACCAGCCTGCTCTTCTTCGGCGGCCGGTTCAGCCATGCGGTCAACAAGACCCCCGTGCCCGGCGAATTCCGCATCCAGGTGCAGTTCGGCGGGACCTATGTCTCCGTCGAGCCCCCGGCCGAGGCGATGGCGCTGGCGCAGCAGGTGCTGGCCGCCATTGACGAGCCGCTGCTGTATGCCCGCATCGACATGACCCGCGATCAGGCGGGCCGCTGGGTCTTGATGGAGGCCGAGCTGATCGAGCCCGACTTCTATCTGAAGAACGATCCGCGAGCGGGGGCGGGCTTCGCCGAGGCGGTCAGGGCGCGGCTGGAGGCCTAACGCGCCTCGCCCAAGGCGACCAGACCGGCCCGCGAGGGGCAGAGGTCCGAGATGATGCAGCCGAGGCAGTTGGGCTTTCGCGCCGTGCAGGTGTAGCGGCCGTGCAGGATCAGCCAGTGGTGGGCCTTCGGCAGGAAGGCCTCGGGCACGACGCGGAACAGCTGGGCCTCGACCTTGTCGGGCGTGGCCGCATTGGCCAGACCGAGGCGGTGGGAGACGCGAAACACGTGGGTATCGACCGCGATGGCGGCCTCGATGCCCAGTTCGTTCAGAACCACGCTGGCCGTCTTTCGCCCGACCCCCGGCAGGGCCTGAAGGGCCTCGCGGGTCAGGGGGACGGCGCCGTCGTGCTGCTCCATGACGATCCGGCTCAGGGCGATGACGTTCTTCGCCTTGCCGCGATAGAGGCCGATCGAGGCGATGTAGGGGACCAGTCCCTCTTCGCCCAAAGCCAGCATCTTCGCCGGGGTGTCGGCGACCGCGAACAGCCGATCAGTGGCCTTGTTGACCGAGACGTCGGTCGCCTGGGCCGACAGGGCGACGGCGACCACCAGCGTATAGGGACTGGAGAAGTTCAGCTCGGTCTTCGGCTCGGGCATGACCCGGGCCAGACGCTCAAAGATTTGATCGACCCGGTCCTCGTCCGGCGGCCAGGCCAGGGTCGGGATGGCCGCCCCGGTCATGATGGACGGGCGTTTGGGGGCGGGGGCCGGTTTGCCTCTCGGCTTCGCCTTCGCCGCTGATTTCACCGCCTTCGCCAAACCCAAAACTCCGTCATCCTCGGGCTCGTCCCGAGGACCCATCTTTCAGCATCCGGACCGTGTGAGTTCGACACCCGACCTTGTCCGTCCCTGTCCTGACCGTGTCCGCCATGGGTCCTCGGGACAAGCCCGAGGATGACGGAAATTATTGCTCTTCCCGCGGCTCCGACAGCCAGCGGTCGACGCCCAGCGCGGCCATGGCCTGAAGCGCGGCGCGTTCGCCCTCCATCCAGGCGCCGTGGCAGGTGCCGAAGAAATGCGGGGCCGTGGCCTCGCCGGCGATGAACAGCCGGCTTTCGGCGGGATGGCTCAGCCGGGCGCGGTCGCCGGCATGGCCGGGCAGGGCGTGGGAATAGGCGCCGCGCGACCAGGTCTCGGCGCCCCACATCGAGGTGGTCAGGGGCGTCAGCCGCCGTTTGAAGTCCGAACCCAGATGGTCGACCAGTTCGCTGACGGCGAAGTCGAAGAAGGCGCCTTCGCCCTCGGCCTCCAGCCCCCAGGCCAGGTCGCCGCCGAAATAGGCCTCGATCACCGGCCGGCCGAACGGGCGCAGATGGTAGGCGGCGGTCTGGGCCGTATCGCTGCGGCCCCAGAGCTGGCCGTCCTTGGGGAAGTCCTCCGGCGTCTCGACCGCCATATGGACCTTGGACGCCAGACCCAGGGGCAGGCCCGCCGCCGCCTCGACCGTCTCGGGCAGGGGCGGATCGAAACGGAGGGCTTCCGAGGCGATCAGGTTGGTCGGGACCGTCAGGATGACGGTCTTCGCCAGCACCGCTCCGCGCAAGGTCTCGACCTTCATCAGCGGTCCGGTCCGGTCGATCTTCCCGACCGGGCAGTCGAGCACGATCGGCACAGGCCGGCCGAGGGTCGAGATCAGGGTCCCGTAGCCCTCCAGCACCCGATAGTTCACCCCCGTGTCGCGATAGGCGACGTAGTCGGCGGTGGAGACCTCGGCGAACCTGGCGCCGTTCAGGGCCCCGGACAGGGCGTCCATGCGACCGTTCCAGCGGCCCTCGGCGGTGTCGGCGGGGGCGAAGAAGTCGGCGCCGGGCCTGTCCTCGCCGCGCGCCACCGCCTCTTCGATCCGGGCGTCGAGGGCGTCGAAGGCGGCGCGGTATGAGGCGCGCTCATCCACCGACATGCCGAAGGCGGCCTGGCTCCAGGGTGGCGGGGTCTCGTCGACGGTCAGGCCGTTGTCACGGGTCAGGGCGACGAGGGGATTTTCATCGGCCGAATGCAGCCAGCCACAACCCATGTCGAGCGGCAGGTCGAGACTGCCGCCACGATGCTGCGTCAACCGCCGGTGTACGGTGTGGGCCCGGCCGCCGATCCGGTCGCGCGCCTCCAGGACGATGACGGAGACGCCGGCCTTCGCCAGCCGCCGCGCCGCGGCGATCCCCGACGACCCGGCGCCGATCACGGCGACGTCGACTTCCGCGGGCAGGGGCGAGGAGGGGTGAGGCATGGCTGTTCGCAGGCGTAGAGGACGGCTAGGCCTTCGCCAACCGCCGGGACGGAGAAATCGTTGCGCCGAAATCGCGCGAACCGTCCGGGGTCTGATACAAGGCCGGCACCTCAAGTCGCGTCGGAGCTCGAACCATGCTGATCCACCTGTCCTCCTGGCCCGAAATCGACGCCCGTCTGAAGCAGACGAAGACCATCGTCATCCCCATCGGCTCCAACGAACAGCACGGCCCGACCGGGCTTCTGGGCACCGACTGGCTGTGCCCCGAGATCATCGCCCATGCGGCCGAGAAGACCGACGACAGCCTGGTCGTCGCCCCGACCTTCAATATCGGCATGGCCCAGCATCACCTGGCTTTCGCCGGCACCATCTCCCTGCGCCCCTCGACCTTCATGGCCGCGATCACCGACTGGGTGTCGTCGCTGAGCCGCCACGGCTTCGAGCGGATCTATTTCCTCAACGGTCACGGCGGAAATGTCGCGACCATCGAGGCGACCTTCTCGGAAATCTATGCCGAGTGGTCCTTCGTCGAGGAGCATCCGCCGATGGTGCTCAAGCTCAGGAACTGGTGGGACCTGCCCGGCGTGATGGGGCTGTGCAACTCCCTGTTTCCAACCGGCCACGGCATGCATGCCACCCCGTCCGAGATCGCCGTCACCCAGGCCGCCTATCCCGACCGGATCAAGACGGCCGACTATTCGCCGAAGATCGCCCCCAACGGCCCGATCCGCGACGCCCTCGACTACCGCGCCCGTTTCCCCGACGGCCGCATCGGTTCGGACCCGGCCCAAGCCAGCCCCGAGAAGGGACAGCGCATCATCGACGCGGCGATTCCGGCTCTTCTTAAGGACGTGGCAGAGTTTTCGAACGAAACCTTGCCGTAGAGCCTGACGGGGCGCACGACTGGACCATGACCGAAAACCTGCTCGACAAATTCCTGACCGACAGCAAGCGGGCGGCGAAGAACGCCCGCTCGGCGGCGACCACGGCCGTGGCGGGCGGGGAGATGATGAAGGCCGCCGGCGACGTCATCGTGGCCCGGCTGGAGATCCTCGCCGCCGGAATGGCTGATCCGACGCGAGCCGACCTCAACGAAATCGCCCTGATGGGCACGGAAAAGACCGAGGCCCTGTCGGAGGCCGCCGCCTCACTCAGCAAGAACCTCGGCGACGTCGGCGGTCGGCTGTCGCAGTCGGCGATGGAAGAGCTGGGTCATGCGGGCAAGGCCGCGACCGCCCTGGCCGCCGCCGCCACCCCCCAGGCCTTCGCCGCCGCCCAGTATGACTACGCCATGGGCTGGTGGGGCCGGGCCGCGGGCCAGATGCTGACCCTGAACACCGAACTTCTGCGGGCCCAGGCCGAGGCGCTGAAGCCGATCCACGACACCGCCCTGGCCAATGCGCGACGTCTGAGGAAGTAACCCTCCGGACTTCACCCGAGGGGGGAACGCGGCGGGCGACCCAACGTTGTCGAGTCTCCTCCAGACAGGATGACGACCATGGCTGATCCGAAAAATACCGATCCGCACCCCGGCATGATGGGCGACGGCACCGAGGAACAGAACCTCGGCCAGCCGGGCGATCCGTCCAAGCGCATCACTGAAGACGAGGTCGACGAGGCCTTCGGCGACGAAGACTAGCCTTCAGGCCGTCCTCAGGATCCCGCCCTCGACCTTGACCGGCCAAGGCGACAACTTGCCGCCCGCGCACGGCCCGCCGACGCATTTGCCGCTGATCGGCTCAAACACCGCCCCGTGCCAGCCGCACAGGATCAGGGCACCGTCCGGCGTCAGATAGCGATCCATCTGGATGGCGATCGGAAAACCGGCATGCGGACAGCGGTCGATCCAGCCCGCGACCTCGCCGCCCTTGCGGACCACGAAGCCGTGGAAGAAGGCCTCGCCGATCTGCAGGACGTAGCCCCGCGAGCCGGGCTCGGCGATGTCGTCGATCAGGCCGAGGGTGACGTTCGGCGGGGTCGTCCAGACGCGCTTGCGCTCGGTCGGCGCCTCACTGGCGGCTTCGCGGGCCGTCTCTTCGCTCAATTGCGCTCGACCTTGAGCGGGCGCGACAGAAGCCCGTCGATGACCACGTCGACGGTGGTCTCTCCGGCGAGAACGGCGGCGACAGCCTCGCAGATCGGGGTCTCGACGCCCAGCTTGCGGGCCAGATCGCGCACGGCGGGCGCGCTCTCATAGCCCTCGGCGACCGAGCGTTTGCCGGCCAGCGCCTGTTCGACCGTCTGGCCCTGACCGAGGGCGAGGCCCAGGCTCATGTTGCGCGACTGTGGGCTGGAGCAGGTCAGGACGAGGTCGCCGAGACCGCACAGGCCCGCCACCGTCTCCGCCTCGCCGCCCAGGGCCACGGCCAGCCGCGTCATCTCGGCGAAGCCTCGCGTGATCAGGGCCGCATGGGCCGAGCGGCCCAGACCCCGGCCCTCGACGATGCCACAGGCGATGGCCAGGACGTTCTTCAGGGCCCCGCCGGCCTCGGCGCCGATCAGATCGGTGGCCAGATAGGGCCGGAAGCCGGGCGCCGACAGGGTCCACATCAGCTCTTCGCCCAAGGCTGCATCGGCGCAGGCGAGGGTGACGGCGGTCGGCAGGCCGCGCGAAACGTCGGCCGCGAAACTGGGCCCCGACAGGACGGCGACCGTCGCGCCCGGGATCGATTCGGCCAGAACCTCGGTCATCAGCTTCAACGAGCCGCGTTCGATGCCCTTGGAGCAGAGGACGATGGGTACGCCCGGGCGATAGTGGGCGGCGAACGCCGTCATCACCGAGCGCAGGTGCTGGGCCGGGGGCACGGCCAGGATCATGTCGCAGGCGGCCAGATCGGCGATGTCAGGCGTGACCTTGACGTGGTCGTCCAGCACGACCTCGGGCAGGAAGGCCTCATTGATGCGGCGCTCGCGGATGCTCTCGACCACCTCGGGCTCGCGCGCCTGCAGCAGGGTGTCCAGCCCCGCCCAGCCTGTCACCTGCGCCAGGGCGGTGCCCCAGGCGCCGGCGCCGATCACGCCCGCAGATCGAAATTCCATTCGCTACCCTTACGCCTTCGCGCCCTTGCGGCCCGCGGGATGGACAGGATCGGCCAAGGCGCGCGCTTCGTCCAGCGGCCAACGCGGCCGGGCGGCTGTATCAATGTCCGAGGTCAGCCCCAGTTGCAGCCGCTCGGCCCCCGCAAGCGCGATCATCGCGGCATTGTCGGTGCAATA
Organism: Brevundimonas sp. UBA986; assembly: GCA_002292165.1. Lineage (GTDB taxonomy): Bacteria > Pseudomonadota > Alphaproteobacteria > Caulobacterales > Caulobacteraceae > Brevundimonas. Next base: position 5,094 of record DBBK01000182.1, on the reverse strand, counting down.
GGCCATCGGCGGCGCGAAGAAGGAAAAGCCGTGCTTCGCCGCCACGGATTCAAGCGTTGAACGCACCGTCCTGTTCGCCGCGACCCCGCCCGCGACGACAAAGAGCCGGTGTGCGTGCTTCTCGGCGTAATCCTTCATGGCCCGCTCGGACCGCTCGGCCAGCTGGCGGGCGATGGCGGACTGGACGGCATCGGCCAGATCGGCGCGGTCCTGATCGGTCTCCACGGTCTGGGCCAGACGCGAGGCGGCGGTCTTCAGACCCGAGAAGGAGAAGTCGCAGTCCTTGCGGCCCAGAAGGGCGCGCGGCAGGTCGAAGCGGGAGCCGTCGCCGCTCGCCGCCAGCTTCTCCAGCGCCGGACCGCCCGGATAGCCCAGACCCATGGCCTTGGCGATCTTGTCGAAGGCCTCGCCGGCGGCGTCATCGATCGTGGTGCCCAGCCGGCTCATGTCGCCGATGCCGCGCACCTCCAGCAGCTGGCAATGGCCGCCGGAGACCAGAAGCAGCAGGAAGGGATAGGCCACGGGCGCGCCCAGCCGGGCCGAGACCGCATGGCCTTCCAGATGGTTGACCCCCACGAAGGGCAGGCCGCGCGCCAGGGCCGCCGCCTTGCCGAAGCTCAGGCCCACCATGACCCCGCCGACCAGACCGGGCCCGGCGGTGGCCGCGACGCCGTCCAGCTCACCATAGCCCAGACCGGCCTCGGTCATGGCCCGCTCGGTCACGCCCGCGATCATCTCGACATGGCTGCGCGCCGCGATCTCGGGTACGACCCCGCCGAAGGCCGCATGGTCGTCGATCTGGGAATGCACCACCGAGGACAGGACCGTCGCCGTCCCGTCGGGCGTCAGCCGCACGACCGAGGCCGCCGTCTCGTCGCAACTGGTTTCCAGCCCGAGAACGAGGAGATCCCCCTTGGGCAATTGGCCCTCGGTTGCCGGGTGGTTCCCGCTGCTATAGTCCGCGCCGATACTCATCGGGTCGAGGTAGCGACCCCACAAGGCCCGCGCAACGTTCATGTCCCCTGTCATTCGGATCGGCACCCGGCGCTCGAAGCTGGCTCTGGCCCAATCGGGCATGATGCAGCGCGCCATCGCCGCCGCCATGGACCTGACGCTGGAGCAGGTTCCTCTGGTCGAGATCGTCACCACGGGCGACCGGGTCCAGGACCGACGCCTGCTCGAGATCGGCGGCAAGGCCCTGTTCACCAAGGAGATCGAGGAGGCCCTGCTGGACGGCCGCGTTGATGTGGCCATCCATTCGATGAAGGACGTCCCGGCCGAACAGCCGAAGGGCCTGCGCATCGCCGCCATCCCCGTGCGGGAGGACGCCTCGGACGCCTTCATCAGCCATCAGTACGCCTCGTTCGACGACCTGCCCACGGGCGCCCGCTTCGGCACGGCCTCGCTCAGGCGTCAGGCCCAGGCGCTGGCCCTACGGCCCGATCTCGACATCCAGATGCTGCGCGGCAATGTCGACACCCGGCTGAAGCGGCTGGCCGACGGCGAGTTCGACGCCATCCTTCTGGCCACGGCCGGGCTGAACCGGCTGGGCTTGTCGGACGTCATCCGCGAGCGGCTGTCGCTGGACAAATTCCTGCCGGCGCCGGGGCAGGGGGCCCTGGCCATCCAGACCCGCGACGGGGACGAGGAGGCCAAAAAACACGCCCGCTGGATCGCCGCCCTCAACCATCCGATGACCGCCCTGGCCGTCGCCGCCGAGCGCGGGGCTATGGTCGCGCTGGAGGGGTCCTGCCGCACGGCGGTCGGGGCCCATGCGACCTTTGGCGACGGCCATCTGCTGCTGACCACCGAAATGCTCAGCCCCGACGGCTCAGCCCGCTGGCGTCGGTCCGGGACGCTCGGCGACATCCACGCTGTCGATGCCGAGGCCGCCGCTCACGCTCTGGGCCAGACTCTGGGCCATGAGGTTCATGTCGCGGCCGGTGATCAGGAAGTCGCGCCGGGATCGCTGGACCTCGCGTGAGCGTCTCCAGACCCACCGTCTGGATCACCCGCACGGCCCCCGGCGCCGACCGTCTCGCCGATCGCGTCCGCGCGGCGGGGTTCGCGGCCGTGGTCTCGCCCCTGCTGACGCGCGATCCCGATTTCCGCGCGCCGGAGGTCCCGCTGGACGACGTCGCCGCCCTCGCCTTCACCAGCGTCAACGGCCTCGCCTTCGCCCGCCTGACTCCACGCCGGGATTGGCCCGTCTTCGCCGTCGGCGACCGCACGGCCGAGGCGGCGCGCCGCGCGGGCTTCACGGATGTCGTCTCCGCCGCGACATCGACGGGGGGCGACGCGGCGGCCCTCGCCGAACGGATCGCGGCGGACTGGGGCGATCGCAGGGGCGTTCTTCTCGTCCCGGGCGCCGAGCAACCGGCGGTGGATCTGGCGGGGCTGCTGGTCGGACGGGTCCTGGTGCGAGCTTTCACCGTCTACCGCACCGTCGAGACCGCGGCGCCCGTCCCCGCAACCTTCGACATCGTTCTGATCCAGTCCGCCCGCGCGGCCGAGGTTCTGGCGCGTGGCCTCATCCAGGAGGCCGCCGCGAAAAGCATCGCCGTGGCCTTGTCCTCCGCCGTGGCGGCTCCGATCGCGGCCTGCGGCTTCGCCGAGGTGCGCATCGCCGCCCGCCCCGATGAAAACAGCCTCATGGAAGCGCTTGGCAAGGCGCCGCGTCCCGTATAAAGAGCCCTCCTCGCGTCGCGGGGCCCCGGCCCCGATCGCCGAGGGCCGCTTTAGCTCAGCCGGTAGAGCACATCATTCGTAATGATGGGGTCAGGTGTTCGAGTCACCTAAGCGGCACCACTCCCTCTCCAGACGCACCACGATTTCCATCGCGCTTAGCTGAGCGGGATACGGCCGGGCTGGCGGCGGCGGTTCTTCAGATAGCCGCGCTTCTCGATCCCCTCGCGAATGAACAGGCCGATCACCGCCAGGACGGCGAGGGCGACGAGGAGGCAGGCGGCGATCAGCATGGGCGGGTCCGTTTGCGGTCGGGATATTGGATCGGCGTGGGACAAACGCCCGACGAATACCGTGAAGGTTGCAAGGCCCGGACCACCCAGGGCGCCGAAGGCGTCGTCCGGACGAGGTCCCCATCGCGCTTGTTGTGAGGCGGCATCGGTCCGGCGACGTCTTTTTGATGAGGCTCACACCTCGCGTCGCACCCTCGAGCGGCGATCCGTCACGGATGGGATGGCCCGGTGTTCCAGCGCCGGGCCATCGCCCGACAGACCGCCCCCCGATACCTCTCAGGTGTAACCCAAGCCCGCGCCAGGCGCCGTTCGGACGCCACAGCGTCCCAGTTTTCGGATAGGCGTCAGGCATAGGCTTGAAACGGCGCGTTTTCTGCCCGATGAACCGCGCTCAGATGGTGGACGACCAAGGGGCAAACGCTCTAGTTGAGACGATCCCCTGGAGTCGTTGATGCATCCTCGTTTGAGTGCGCGTCAGGAGCAGTGTCTGCGCCTAACCGCCTTCCGCACTGACAAGGAGATCGCGGCCCATCTCGGGATTTCCGAGGCGACGGTGAAGAAGCACGTCCATGAGGCGTGTCAGCGGTTGGGGGTCAATCGGCGTAAGGCGGCGCTCGCCCTCCTGGACCCTGTCGTACCAGAGACCGTCGCGGAAGCGGGTGTGGACGGCGCCATGGATGATCCGAAACGGCCCATGGAGGCCGCCGCCGTCCTGCCGGAACCTCCGGCGACGAGGCCTCCGGAAACGGCGGCGGGTGACGGCGCGCGTCTCGGCTATCGGCAACCGCCGCAGGGGCCGTTTCTGCGCATTCTGCTGATCGTCGGCCTGACCGTCATCCTGGCCGCCTTCGTGGCCACGACGGTGGTGATGCTGGGGCAGATGCACGAGGCCGTCGGCAAGATCGACGCCAAGGTCTATCCCGGCGTGGCCAAGAAGCGGTCCTGACCGGCCGTGCCGCCCACCCAGCTCTTCTTCCTCGTCTCCACCGTGGTGATCCTGCCGATCGCCTGGCTGAGAGGCGGCCATCCGGAGCGGATGACGGCCGCCATCCTGCTGTTCAACTATCTGGCGGGCCTGGTCCTTCAGTTCGGCCGGGTGGGAGAGTTCATGTTCGGCCTGGCCGCGGCCGATGTGATCCTGCTCGGGGTGCTGGGCTGGCTGACCCTCAGGTTCGACCGCTGGTGGCTGTTCCTGGCCACGGCGGCGCAAGGGTTGGTGGTTCTGGCCTATGTCGCCGTCCTGACCAGCTCGGAGATCACCGCGCGCGAAAATATTGTGGCCCAGTGGGTCTTTGGTCTGATCACCCTCTATGCCTTGCTGGGCGGCGTCTTCGAGCGTTGGCTGGCGGGAGAACGGGCGGCGGCTCCGCCCCTCTCGGACCGCCCCGCCCGCCCGCGGCCTTGAACATATAAGCATATCTTTATATGTCTGGCGCCAACTGTGCGCCCCAGAGTGCGCCGCCGGAGCCAGTCCCTTGTCCCGTTCTTCCTTCTACTTCACCTCCGAAAGCGTCTCCGAGGGCCACCCCGACAAGGTCGCGGACCGGATTTCGGACACCGTCGTCGATCTGTTCCTGTCTAAAGACCCCTATGCCCGCGTCGCCTGCGAGACCCTGACCACGACCAATCTGGTGGTCCTGGCCGGAGAAATCCGTGGCGAGGGCATCATGGATGTGTCCGGAAACTGGGCGCCGGGCATCAAGGAAGAGATCGAGGCCGCCGTGCGCGCCGCGGTCAAGGACATCGGCTATGATCAGGAAGGCTTCAGCTGGAAGACCTTCGAGTTCCAGAACCATCTCCACCCCCAGTCCGCTGACATCGCCGTCGGTGTCGACGCAGCGGGCAACAAGGACGAAGGCGCGGGCGACCAGGGCATCATG
>DBBK01000182.1:0-186 GCA_002292165.1 Brevundimonas sp. UBA986 | reverse complement strand
CTGCAGTACAGCCACAACATCCTGAAGAAGCTGGCCGAGGTCCGCCACGCCGGCGACACGCGGCTGGAGCCCGACGCCAAGAGCCAGGTCACCATCCTGTATGAGGACGGCAAGCCGGTTCGCGCGACCTCGATCGTGCTCTCGACCCAGCACGCCCCGGGCCTGTCGTCGGCCGACGTCGCCGAC
>DBBK01000062.1 GCA_002292165.1 Brevundimonas sp. UBA986 | reverse complement strand
CTCATAGGCGGCCAGACGCCATTCAAGCATCCACTCAGGTTCGCCCTTCTTCTCACTGATAAAGCGGACGATATCGGCATTGAGGCCACGCGGCGCGAACTCCTGTTCGATGTCGGAGGTGAAGCCGTGCTCGTACTTCTCCAGCGCGGCGACCGCGTCGATGGTTTCCTGAACGGCGGCCATTACGCGACCTCCCTCTTGCTACGCTCGGCGATCCGCTCGCGCTGACGGCGCCAGGCCTCGGCCCAGGTCGTCGCGAAACGGATCCAGTCATCTTCGGTGGTGGTCCAGCCGCCCGAGGCGCGCACGCCTCCGGTCGACAGGTCGGCGCGGCCCGTGGCCAGGATGGCGCGCGAGGGTTTGGTCTTGCCCGAGGAGCAGGCCGACCCGCCCGAGGCCATGATCCCGGCCAGGTCCAGGGTGATCACCTGCTGCGGGCTGTCCCAGTCGGCGACGGCCATGAACAGGGTGTTGGGCAGGCGCTCGACACCGGCGCCGATGATCGTCGCCCCCGCGTCGCGGACCACGATCTCGGCGGCGTCGCGCCAGGGCCGGTGCGCCTCGACCAGGGGAAGGTCGCGCAGGGCGCTTTCCGCCGCCACGCCGAAACCGGCCACGCCCGCGACATTCTCGGTGCCGCCGCGCATGCCGCGTTCCTGCCCGGCGCCGTGGACGATGGCCACCGCCGACCGGCCCGCGCCCATGATCAGGGCGCCGACGCCCTGGGGCCCGCCCAGCTTGTGCGCCGAAAGGGTCAGGCTGTCGGCGCCGAGCGTCCGCATATCGACCGGGATCTTGCCCGCCGACTGGACCGCGTCGACATGCAGCCAGCCGCCGGCCTCGCGCACGATCCGGGCGGCCGCGGCGATGGGCTGGATGACCCCGCTCTCATTGTTCGCATGATGGATGGCCACCACGGCCTTGCCGGGCAGGCGCAGCAGTTCGGACAGCTTGCCCAGCTGGATGACGCCGTTGGTGTCCACCGGCAGCATCTTCACCGGCTTGCCGGACGCCACCGCGGCCTCGAGGATGCACGGATGCTCGGTCGCGCTGACGATCAGCCGCTCGCAGCCGGCCGCCAGAGCACTGGCCAGACCCTGACCATTGGATTCAGTGCCGCCCGAGGAGAAGATCACCGCCGTCGGATCGGCGCCGACAAGGGCGCCGACCTGGGCCCGCGCCGTCTCGATCCGCGCCCGCGCCTTGCGGCCCAGGGCATGCACCGCCGAGGCGTTGCCGCCCTCGGCCAGGATGCCGGTCATGACCTCCAGCACTTCCGGCCGGATCAGGCCCGAGGCGTTGTAGTCGAGGTAGACGCTCATGCGGCCTCCTCCACCACGATCACGGCTTCAGCATCCCGACGCCGCGCGCCCGTGCGGTTCATCACCACGTCTTCCAGCGAGACGCCGGCCAGATAGCGGTGGATCTCGTCGCCGAGGTCTTCCCACAGATTGTGAGTGATGCAGCGCTCACCGGCCATCATGCAGCCCTTGGGCGAGGAATGGCCGACGCAGCGGGTCGCCCGGATCGGCTCGTCGNNCACCGTCTCATGCGCCCCCCTGGCCAGCCGATAGCCGCCGCCGGGACCGCGCACGCTCTGAACCAGGCCGCCCTTCCTCAGTCGGGCGAACAGCTGCTCCAGATAACTCAGCGAAATCTCTTGCCTTTGCGCGATCTCGGCCAGCGAAACCGCGCGCGCGGCGCCGTCATCCGCGCGGCTGTTCTTCGCCAGATCGGCCATCGCCATCACGGCGTATCGTCCCTTGGTCGACAGACGCATTGCGCACCCTCAAAATTCTCGCGCTTTTCGGGGGTCCTGTGCTAAGACCCGCGCCTTCTGCAAGGCGGCGGCGCGCACGGGGGACTTAGAAAGTCCTACTGCAGCGGTCAAGTATTCATGCCGCCGAAACGACATATGTGAACGGATTCCAGAGCCTCATGCCTGAAGTCATCCTGCCCGGCGCCTCCGGTCGTATCGAAGGCCGCTATTCCCCGGGCAAGCGCGCCAACGCCCCGATCGCCCTGATCCTGCATCCGCACCCCAAGGCCGGCGGCCATATGAACAACCCGGTCGCGGTGACGCTGTACCAGCTGTTCCAGAAGCGTGGCTTCGCGACCCTGCGCTACAATTCGCGCGGCGTGGGCAAGTCCCAGGGCGAGTTCGATTCGGGCATCGGCGAACTGGCCGACGCGGCCACGGCGCTGGACTGGCTGCAGGCCAACAACCCCGCCGCCACCCAGACCTGGGTCGCCGGCTATCAGTTCGGCGCCTATATCGGCATGCAGCTGCTGATGCGTCGGCCCGAGACCGACGGCTTCATCTCGGTCTCGCCGCCGTCGAACATGTACGACTTCTCCTTCCTCGCCCCCTGCCCGGCCTCGGGCCTGTTCCTGCACGGAACGGCCGACAGCATCGTGCCGCCGGTCGAGGTCGAGCGCGTCGTCAACAAGCTGCGCACCCAGAAGGGCATCGTCATCGACTATGAGCTGGAGGACGGCGCCAGCCACTTCTGGCAGAACCACATGGACGCCGTCGACCGCCGCGTCGGCCTCTATCTGGACAAGCGCCTGGAAGAGAACCCGGCCTGAGTTCAGCAACCCTCTCCCACAGGGAGAGGGCTTGAGCACACGGCGGCGCAGCCGTCGTCCTTGTGCGAAAGGGTGAGGGGTCATGCCCCTCACCGGTGAGCGACAGAACCCCTCACCCTCCCACTCACTCCGTTCGCGGGTCCCTCCCTCTCCCTCCGGGAGAGGGACTCGAACGCGCCTATGGTCGCTGCTCAATCGATTGATCCGCCGCGCGTTTCCCGCGCGATCAGCCATTCGGCTCAGCACGCGCCAAAACCGGGTTAGATTTTCAGTCCCCGGTCTTTGACGTCCCGCCGCGCCCCGCACCCTGAGTGCAAGCCGAGTGCAAATCCTTTTCGCGATATCGATCTTTCAGATTCAGCAACTTACAAACCGAACCTGAACCTTGACCTTCAGAATTGCACTTTTTGCACCCGCTTTTTTCGAGTGCAAAACCTACCGTTCGGCCTCCACCTCAGGCCCATGCGCCCGGACGCTGAGCAGGACGCTGGCGACCATCAGGACGACGGCCAGCCCCTCCAGCAGGGTCGGGCCGCGCCGGGCCAGAAGGAAGCCGTAGGCCAGGGCGAACAGGGTCTCGAAGACGATCATCTGGCCCATCAGGGTCATGGGCAGCAGGCGGCTGGCGCGGTTCCAGAAGGCGTTGCCGACGATGGAGGCGCCAAAGGCCACGGCCACCGAAACGCCCGCGAACAGGCCCCAGTCGCTGACCGCCCAGCGCGGCGGATCGAACAGGGCCAGCACCGCCAGCCCCAGCGACAGGCCGCCCGTCACCACCCCGGTCAGCAACGACCAGTCATGGGCCGAGACCTGCGGCAGCCGATCCAGCCAGCGGCTGTTGAACACCGCATAGGCGGACCAGGACAGCAGGGCCGCGATGGCGCAAACGAGGCCGACCAGGCTGCTCCACAGGGGTCGCGTCCCCTCCCCGGCCCCAGAAGCGTCAGGCGCCCCATGCGAGGCCTCATGCCCGATCAGGACCACGGCGATGACGGCCAGCGCGAGGGCCGGGGCGATCCGCCCCAGCGGCGCGGCGCCCGGCTCGCGCAGCCCCCACAGGGCCACCACCACGGGCACCATCCCGACGATCAGGGCGCTGGCAGAAACCCCGGCCCAGTGCACCGCCACGACCAGCAGGGCGTAGTAGAGCAGGTTCCCCAGCACGCTCAGCAGCACCAGCGCCCGCCAGGCCTCGCCGGTCAGCAGGGCCGTCAGACGCTTCCAGCGCGGGGCCACCAGCACCGCCGCGATCAGGCCGTAGGCGAGGTAACGCCCGGCCGCCATCAGGGCCGGAGAGGCGTCCGGCGTGGCCTTGGGCGCGAGGAAGACCATGCCCCACATCGCCCCGGCGCCGACCCCGCAGGCGACGCCCAGCCACCGATTGGAGAGCTGGCTCAATAGAGCAGGAAGGGCTTCCGCGCCGCTTCCCAGGCCGCCTCGTCCGGCAGGGTCAGGGCGTCCAGATCGGCCGCCGTGGCGTTGCGGTCATCGACCCACTCCCGCAGCGCCGGACCGCCGTTGATGGTGTCGATCGGCAGCTTGCCGAAGGCGTACTCATAGGGGAAGTCGCGCCACAGGTCGTAGTCCGGATAGAGGTTGCGCACCGCCTTGAAGGCCAGGGCCTGGACCCGCCATGGCTTGAAGGCGGCATGGTCATAGTGCGGGTCGTCCACATGGATCTGGACCCCGTTGCAGAGCTGGCCGACGTGCTTGTGGAAGGTCGGCTGGAACCAGCAGTCCCTGAGAACGCAGCCCTCCAGCCACTCGGGCGCGAGGCGCCGCATCTCGGCGATGACGTCGCGGGCCACGATGTCGGGGGCCCCGAACAGCTCCAGCGGACGGGTCGTGCCGCGCCCCTCCGACAGGGTCGCCCCCTCCAGCATGACGGTGCCGGCATAGGCCCGGACCATGGAGACATTGGGGGCGTTGGGGCTGGGGTTGATCCAGCTACGCTCGCTCAGCGGCCAGCCGTAGCCGGGGCCCTGCTCCGGCTCCCAGCCCTCCATCTCGATGACGCGGTAGTCGACCTTCAGCCCGAAGTGGTCGATGAACCACAGGCCCATCTCGCCCAGGGTCATGCCGTGCCGCATGGGCATGGGCCCGGCCCCGACGAAGCTCTCCCAGCCCGGACGCAGCGTCAGCCCCTCGACCGGACGCCCCGCCGGGTTGGGCCGGTCCAGCACCCAGACCGTCTTGCCGTGCTCGGCCGCGGCCTCCAGCACGTACAGCAGGGTCGTCACGAAGGTGTAGATACGGCAGCCGACGTCCTGCAGGTCGATCAGGATGACGTCGAAGGTGGTCATCGACTGGCCGCTGGGTCGCCGGACCTCGCCGTACAGGCTGAAGACGGGGATGCCGTGGACCGGATCGGTCTCGTCCGGCGTCTCCATCATATTGTCCTGCAGGTCGCCCTTCATCCCGTGCTGCGGCCCGAAGGCGGCCGTCAGCCTGATGTCCGGCAGGGCGGCCAGGGCGTCGATGGAGTGGGTCAGGTCCGCCGTCACCGAGGCCGGATGGGCCAGCAGCGCCACGCGCTTGCCCTTCAGCTCGGCCTGAAGGGCGGGGTCGGACAGCAGGCGGTCGATGCCGAACTTCATGGGTGCTCCAGGGCGGGGGAGATCAGAGCGAACGAGTCCGCATGGTGGAAGTCGGGCATATCCGACGGGTGGGTTAGGGCCCAATAGGTTTTGGAGCCGTCGGTCGCCTCGACCACGACCGACAGGCCGATGGCCTCGACATGCGGCCAATCGCTCCACGGGATCATGGCGGTCAACTCAAACCCCTCATCCTTGGGGACCACCCTGATGTCAGGGGCGGACACAGGGAAGTTGCGCATGCCGGCGCGGTAGCCGGAGAAGGCGTAGGCGGCCCAATCGCCCGATGGGGACAGGTTGAACTCGACGTAGTCATCGGGGCGACGTCGGGCGAAGACCTCGCAGCAGGTGCGCATCCAGAGCTCGTCCCGACGCTCCGGCGCTTTCACGGCCGGCAGGAAGACGCCGCCGGCGAAGCCAGAGACGCGGAAGGTCACGGAGATGAAGGACCGCCCTTCCCAATCGACCTCAACGCTGACGTTGCCGAGGCCGGCGGCGGTCGTGCCGGGATGCGGGAGGAGCGTGCGTTCAAGGACCATCCCTCCTCGATAGCGCGCGTCGCGGCGGCGTCAAACGCTTGACCCGCCGGCCGCCTTCGCCTTAGCTGTCTGGATGTTCGCACGCCTCGCCCGCACCGGCCTCTATTACCGCTCGCTGAGCTAGCGAGCGGCCGCGAACCCACGCGCCGCCCTCGCCGGCGGCGCGCCCCCTCCGGAAACGGATGACGCCCGTCGGCCTCCCTGCTAACGGAACCGCAATGACCGATACGCCCTTCAAGTCCGACTTCCTCAAGACGCTGCAAGACCGCGGCTATATCCATCAGGTGACCCATCCGGCCGAGCTGGATGCGGCGGCCGCCGCCGGGATCGTGGTCGGCTATGTCGGCTTCGACGCGACGGCGAAGAGCCTCCACGTCGGCAACCTGATCTCGGTCATGATGCTGCGCCGGCTGCAGCAGGCGGGCGGCAAGCCCGTGGTCATCATCGGCGGCGGCACCACCAAGGTCGGCGACCCGACCGGCCGCGACACCTCGCGCCCCCACCTGACCGACGCCGACATCGCCGCCAACATCGCCTCCATCAAGTCGGTGTTCGAGGTCTTCCTGACCTTCGGCGACGGCCCCACCGACGCCATCCTGATCAACAACGACGACTGGCTGTCGGAGTACGGCTACATCCAGTTCCTGCGCGAGTACGGGACCCACTTCACGGTCAACCGGATGCTGGCCTTCGACTCGGTCAAGCTGCGGCTCGAGCGCGAGCAGCCGATGAGCTTCCTCGAGTTCAACTACATGCTGATGCAGTCGGTGGACTTCCTGGAGCTGAACCGCCGCCACAACGTCACCCTGCAGATGGGCGGGTCGGACCAGTGGGGCAACATCGTCTCGGGCGTCGATCTGGTGCGCCGCGTGGACCAGAAGTCGGCCTTCGGCCTGACCACCCCCCTGCTGACCACGGCCTCGGGCGGCAAGATGGGCAAGACGGCTCAAGGGGCGGTCTGGCTGAACGCCGAACAGCTGAGCCCCTACGACTACTGGCAGTTCTGGCGCAACGCCGAGGACGGCGACGTGGGCAAGTTCATGCGCCTGTTCACCGACCTGCCGCTGGACGAGATCGCCCGTCTGGAGGCGCTGGAAGGCGCCGCCATCAACGACGCCAAGAAGGCGCTCGCCGACGCCGCCACCACCCTGCTGCACGGGGCCGAGGCCGCCGCGACCGCCCGCGCGGCCGCCGAGAGCGCCTTCGAGAAAGGCCAGCTGTCGGCGGACCTGCCAACCGTCGAACTGCCCTCCGCCGAAGTCATCGGAGCCATGATCGCGGCGGTCCTGACCAAGGCCGGCCTCAGCGCCTCCAACGGCGAGGCCCGCCGTCTGGCCCAGGGCGGCGGTCTGCGCCTGAATGACGAAGCCATCGTCGACGGCGCCCGCCTGATCGAGACCTCCGACGTCAATGCCGACGGAGTGATCAAGCTGGCCGCCGGCAAGAAGAAGATCGTCCTGGTCAAACCCGTCTGAGCCCGGAGCCGCCGCCGATGACCGACATCACCGAAGGCCAGCAAGCGCCTGCGTTCGACCTGCCGGTGGACGGCGGCGGCTCCGTCTCGCTTGCGGGGCTGAAGGGGAAGACCGTGGTCCTCTACTTCTACCCCAAGGCCGACACCCCCGGCTGCACGACCGAGGGCCAGGACTTCACCGCCCTCGGCGATGAGTTCGCCGCCGCGAACGCCGTGGTCATCGGCGTCTCCCGCGACCCGGTGAAAAAGCTGGACCGCTTCAAGACCAAGGCCGGTCTCGGCGTCATCCTCGGCTCCGACGAGACCGGCGCGGTGACCGAGGCGTACGGCGTCTGGGGCGAGAAGACCCTCTACGGCCGCGTCTATATGGGCATCGAGCGCGCCACCTTCCTGATCGACGCGGATGGCATTGTGCAGCGCACATGGCGCAAGGTCTCGGTCAAGGGCCACGCCGCCGCGGTGCTGGACGCCGCCAAGGAACTCCGTTCGGCCTGACCTCGGTCCCGCAAGCAGATCGCGAGCCTGCAACAATACCCCAAAGGCGCGAATCTAGGCCGTGTACAGATTCGTTTCGGGCGTTGCGGCGCACAATGATGGTTAACAATGCGTGAACGCTGTTGCCGTCTTGCCTCTGTTCCGGAATAAGTACGTCCGTAAGCGTGGGGGCGTGATTACAATGCAGGAAGATACAGGGGTGGTCAGGCGCTCCTTGATCGAACGCCTATTCCCCGAACGTTGTCTCTATCTGCGTGAGAGCAACGGCGAGGTCCGGGGCTATGTGCTGACCACGGCGCGCCAGTCGATCATGGCCAGCGTTGCCGCCATCGCCGTCGGCTGGACCCTGGTCGCCTCGGGCGGCTTCCTCTTCGACATGATCGCCCGCACCCAGGCCGACAGCCAGGTGCAGCGCGCCCGCGCCGCCTCCGAACGCGCCAACGCCGACCTTCAGGCCCGTCTGGAGACCGCCGTGGTGCGGATGTCGGCGACCAACGGCTCGCTGGACGAGATGGCCCAGATGGTCGAGCACCGTCACGCGGCCCTGACCGGCGTCATGTCCATGTTCCACGGCGTGCCGGGCGCCACGGCCGCGCTGAAGCCCGCCACCCCGCTCGGCGCCGGCAACCATTCGCCGGCCCAACGCGTCATGGCCGTGCGGCTGGATCAGGACCGGCTGATCGCCAAGGCCGAGGCCTTCGCCCAGACCCGCGCCGAACGCCTGCGCCTCGCCTTCCGCCTCGCCGGCCTGAACCCCGCCGCCTATGTGGTCCAGGGCGCGGGCCTGGGCGGTCCTCT
>DBBK01000106.1 GCA_002292165.1 Brevundimonas sp. UBA986 | reverse complement strand
GTCACTGGTCTTCCCCGACTACGGCTATGTCTTCATCCAGGTGGAAACCCCGCCCGAGGCCCTGCCCGTCTTCTTCCAGACCGCCGACGCCATCGCCGCCGGCCTGCGCGACGCCCCCGTCAGCGAGGACGAGCTGAACCGCGCCCGGCTGTCGACGATCGAGTCGATCCGCCGCGGCCAGGCCGGCAACGGCTATTGGCTCAACGCCCTGAAGAACGTCCAGACCGATCCGACCCAGGTGGAGGCCGTCCGGACGATCATCTCCGACCTGGAATCCATCACACCCGCCGACCTGCAGAAGGCCGCCCAGATCTATCTCCAGCCCGGCCGCGCCTGGCGCGCCGAGGTGACCGCCGAGACGCCCGCCGGCGCTGCCGCTTCCGCGACAACGACCCCGGCGGCCCAATAACGAAAAAGGCCCCGGGGCTTACGCTCCGGGGCCAGTCGTTACTCTCAGGATCGCCGGCGATGAACCGACATCCGCAATCTATCGAAGCCGACCTGTCCGCAGGCTGAACGGGCCGTTATGGCTGCGTTGTCGGATCAGAAGACCCGGCCGCCGACGCCGCCGTCCAGGGTCATGGTCGCGGTCGAGATGGCCATGCTCGAGGCCTGGACCGTCTCTTCGCGGTATTCCGTATAGGTCTCCTCACGCCACAGGGTCAGGACCTTGACGCCCGCGCCGTAGCGGCGAAGCAGAGACCGCTCGTTGCAGTCGCGCTCGGGCTTCTGCGGGCGGCATTCCATGACGCCGCCGCCGATCGGGGCGCCGGGGCCCGCGGCGCCGCCGGCGTAGCTGGCGGCGGCATAGGCGGCCGCTTCCGCGCTACGGCCGTACCACAGGCTCTCGCCCTTGCGGCAGCTCATGGTCTGGCCATGGTCGAAGCTGATCTGGTCGACGAAGTCGGCCCAGGTGACCTGCAGCCGCGTCCCGGCGATGCAGCGGTAGATCTCGCCCTCATAGCCGTCGGCGATGTCGCGGCCCGGCTGGACCTGCGAGGCGGGGTGGGGAATGTCGCGATCGTCGATGCAGACGGCCTGGATGACCACGCGGCTGAAGGCCCAGCGCGAGGCGGTATAGGGAGTGCGCACCACCTGGGCCACGGCGGCGCCCTCGACGTTCAGCCCCTCGATCACGGTCGGATAGGGCTGGGCGACGCTGAAATAGGCCCCGCCGTTCGAGTTGACGTAGGTGTCGCCTTGTCCGTGGGCGTTGATCAACGAACTCGCGTTGGCGTTGGCGTTCGCATTGCCGTTCACGTTGACGTTCACATTGACGTTGAAGTTCCCGTTGCCCGACGGATAGTTCGGCGGCGGCGGGGCCTGGCAACAGCTGCTGGGCGGCGACGGCGGGGTCGGCGCAGGAGGGGCCTGGCAGCAGGACGGCGGCGTCGGCGTGCAACTGCCGCACTGGGCGACCGCAGAGCCGCCGACGGCCCCGAAGGCCGTCAGGCCGACGATCGCCGCCAGCCAGGTCTTGATCCGCACCCGCATGGGCTGGGCTCCCCGAGAATTCGTTCACGCGCGACCGGTCCGCGACGGGCGCGCCGGTCCAGCCTCACATTTGGCCGCCAAACCCTTGCGTTTCCGTTAGCCACGTCTGGCCAATTTCGTCGCACGGCCCGGGACTTGCGGCGGACAGCGGCGAAAGGCGCGTCATGTTCCATTCCGGCACCCAGACCCTGATCGATCACTGGACCGCCCTGCCCGAGGCGCGGCGCATTCCCGCGCGGGCGGCCTTCCAGCCGATGGCCTTCGGTCCCCTGACGCCGCAGCTGTTCATGGTTGAGCGCGAAGGCGCGCGGCTGCGGCTGGCCGGCGGTTGGGTCGAGCGGGTGCACGGCCGGCCGCTGCGGGGCGTCGACTGGCTGTCGGTCTGGCGCGAGGACAGCCGGCAGATGGTCCTCGCCGCCATGGTCCAGGCCGTGCGCGAGGCCCGCCCGGTCGTCCTCGCCGCCGACGCCGAACGCATGGAGGGGGTGCTGGAAATCGTCGTGGCGCCCCTGAGGAACGCGGCCGGAGAGGCGGACCGGCTGGNNTGAACCGCATCGACCGCGAGGCCGAAGACGTCGGCGCCCTTGCCGCAAGACTGTCGATAGGTGTCGGCCCGATCGCCCGCGCCCCCCTGAGTCTGGCCGCCGTCGACGGCCGCAGGATCGCCTGAACACGTCCAAATGCCGCCATTATCGATGATCTGTCGATATTTTGTGACTATACCTCAGGGTTGAACGACATCGCCACTGAGCCCCGTGAAGTCATCCTTGAGACGCCGCCGCAAATGGACGTTAACTCGTTGCACTTGTTAAGAATATTCTGACCGCGCCGCAGCACTCCCCACAAGGAAAGGTTCACGAAACGGGACTATCGGAATGACGCCGCCGTTTCGATTTCGACGCAACACGGGCACATCCGTGGCGACTTCAGGCCCGCCGGGGTTTGACACCGGTGGAATAAGGGAGAACACTGCGAGCTATAGACACCGGTGTCATCGCAAAGAGTCCACTCATCCCGAATAAGGGGAACGGACCAGACGGCGCCGGACATTTGAACCTGGGGAGGATCTCTGAATGACTACCGTACGCTCGCGCCTGCTCGCCACTTCGGCGCTGATCACCGCGCTAGGCATGGCCGCGCCGGCCTTGGCCCAAACCGCTCCGGCGCAAGCGCCGCAAACCGACGACGGGGCGACCCAGGTCGAGGAAGTCGTGGTCACCGGCTTCCGCGCCAGCGTCGAGCGGGCGATCGCCATCAAGCGCAACTCCAACGACATGGTCGACACCATCGTCGCCGAGGACATCGCCAAGTTCCCGGACAACAACCTGGCCGAGTCCATGCAGCGCGTCCCCGGGGTGACCATCACCCGCTCGGGCGGCGAAGGGTCGCAGATCTCGGTGCGCGGCATGGGCCCCGACTTCACCCGCGTTCGCATCAACGGCATCGAGGGCCAGGCCACCACCGGCTCGAACCGCGGCCGCGGCTTCGACTTC
>DBBK01000280.1 GCA_002292165.1 Brevundimonas sp. UBA986 | reverse complement strand
CGCTTCCTCGCGTCGTCGTCGTCGTCGTCGTCGTCGTCGTCGTCCGCGCGCATGCGACCGCCGCGGGCGACGTCCGCGCTTCTCCGCGACCGCGCGGCGTCCACGCCGCCCGGCGCGGCCGCGTCGATCAGGGCGCGACCCGAGCGCGCGTTCCTCACTGGCGACGGAGACTCGTCATTATTCATCTGTCCCCACTCCCGGACTGCCGCCAGTGCCGCGCGAGACACGTCAGCAGCCAGCGTCACTTCACCCCGCGCGCGCCCACCGCACCGCGGCCGCTTCACCACCGCCGCAACGATGCTCGCCGTCGCCACGTCCCGCCCCGCGGTCGTCGCCCGCGCCCGCGCGTCCGCGTCCTCGCGCGCGCGCCTCGCGTCCCCCGCGCGCGTCCTCGGGCCCGCGCGCGCCCCCGCTCGCGCGCTCGCGGCGATCCGCGGCGACCTCGCGCGCGCGCGCGCCGCGGAGGAGGAGCGCACGATGAGCGCGCTCGACGCCGTGCTCGGCTCGATCGACGAGAAGGAAGCCGCGGAGGTGCGACGGCGGTCGAGAGCGAACCCTCGCGCGGCGTCCGGCGTCGCGCGCGCCTCGCGCGCTCTCGCGTCGCGTCTCTCGTCAGCCTGTAGACACAGCTGTATCTCTCGCGTTGCCACCTCACCATCCGTCCTGTTTTTCTTCCTCCGTCCGTCGCGCCTCCCGCAGGAACCGGCCTCTCCGCCGCCGCCCGCGCGCGCCCCCGGCGGCGTCTCCCCCGAGATGAAAGCGCGTCTGCTGAACGAGTCCGTCGGCCTCGGCGGCCTGCCGAACAAGCCGATGCCCGCGAACTTGTTCCTGAACATCTGCGTCGGCGTCGCCGCGTTCGCGATCGTCGCCAAGCTCGGCGGCGCGTTGGGATGAGTCCGCGTCCGAGTCGAGTCGACGCGGGCGAGGACGAGATGCGAGAGAGAGAGAGAGAGAGAGAGAGAGAGGGCGTGTACGAATAGGAACGAACCCGGGAGGTTCGAGCGGTGTAATACGGGTAAACGCGAGTCCCCCCGCGACGCCCGCTACAGTGGACAAGTCTGCTGGAAGCGCTGTACACGTGTAGCGGCGCTCCGGTCGCCGGATGCGATGCGCTCGCGCGCTCGCCAGCGAGCTCGCGCGCGAAAAATCGCGACCGGACCGCAACGGGAAACTCCGAAGGGACGCGCCGTCCTACGACGCCACTGACGCGCGCGCGATCATGCTTCGTCGCTCGCTCGCGTCTTTGGCGGTCGCCGCCGGTCGCGCGAACGCCGCGCGCGCCGGATGCGTCGCTAATATGCGCACGATGCCGACGGGCTTCGCGTCTTCCGGGGAGACCCCGACGGGCGCCGATCGCGGCCTCGCGCATCGCCAGCTCGCGGCTGCCGCGGCGTTCAGAGGTGCGCCCTCCGAGACGTCTTCCATCGTGGCGACGCGCGATTCGACGACGCGCGCGCCTCGTGGACGCTCTTCGTCGCGTCTTCGCGGCGTCGGAGCGTCCATCGCGACGTCGCGTCGCGCGTCGTCGCGCGCGCCCGCGCGCGCACCTAGGGCTTTTTTTCCGTCCCGCGCGTAACGAAAACGGGGGATCGATCGGTCGTTCGAGCGGATCGATCGCTCCGCGATCGCGCGATCGCACGCGCGCTGACCCCCCGCCCCCCACCTTCGCGATCCTCAGGCATGGCCACGGACGTCGCGACGACGTCGAACACCGCGAACAGCGGCGCGATCACCGCCGCGCTGAAGACCCCCACCGCGGACATTCAGTACGATCTGAGCAACCACAGCGTCGACAAACCCGGAGACCCGTCCAAGCGCGCGTTCACGTACTTCGTCCTCACCGGTGGCCGCATGGTGTACGCCTCCGCGCTGCGTCTGACGGTGTTGAAGTTCCTCCTCTCCATGAGCGCGTCCGCGGACGTCCTCGCGCTCGCGTCGTTGGAGGTGGACACGTCTAAGATCGAGTCGGGGCAGACGGTGACCGTGAAGTGGCGCGGGAAGCCGGTGTTCATCCGCCGACGAACCCCGGGGGAGATCGAGAAGGAGGTGGCGGTGGACGTCGGGAGCCTGCGGGATCCGCAGACGGACGGCGAGCGCGCGGCGGACCCGGAGTGGCTCGTCGTCGTCGGCGTGTGCACGCACTTGGGGTGCGTGCCAATCTCCAACGCGGGCGATTACAACGGCTGGTTTTGCCCGTGCCACGGCTCGCACTACGATACATCAGGCCGTATCCGCAAAGGTCCGGCCCCCCTCAACCTTCTCATTCCAGTTGCCGCCTTTGAAGGCGACGAACTGGTCCTCGGATAAGGAAGCGCGCAATGTCTGGTATTCCACACGACCATTACGAGCCGAAATCGGCTGGAGCAAAATGGCTTCACAAGCGCCTGCCCATCGTAGGCCTGCTTTATGACACACTGATGATTCCAACACCAAAGAACCTGAACTGGTGGTGGATCTGGGGCATTGTACTGGCGTTCTGCCTTGCCTTGCAAATCGTCACAGGCATCATCCTAGCGATGCATTATACACCGCACGTTGACATGGCGTTCGCCTCTGTCGAGCACATCATGCGCAACGTAAACGGCGGCCACTTCCTGCGCTATCTGCACATGAACGGCGCATCGCTCTTCTTCTTTGCGGTCTATATCCACATCTTCCGCGGCCTCTACTACGGCTCATATAAAGCCCCACGTGAGGTCACATGGATTGTCGGTATGCTCATCTTCGTTCTGATGATGGCGACAGGCTTCATGGGCTATGTTCTGCCTTGGGGTCAGATGTCCTTCTGGGGCGCGACCGTTATCACAGGCCTCTTCGGCGCGATCCCATTCGTGGGCGAGGGCCTGCAAACATGGCTTCTCGGCGGACCAGCCGTTGATAACGCAACGCTCAACCGCTTCTTCTCACTGCACTACTTGCTGCCCTTCGTGATCGCCGCTCTTGTTATGGTTCACATCTGGGCCTTCCACACCACGGGCAACAACAACCCGACAGGTGTGCCAGTGCGCACAGACTCCAAAGCAGAAGCCGAGAAAGACACGCTTCCGTTCTGGCCATACTTCGTCATCAAGGATCTCTTCGCGCTCGCGATCATCCTGATGGTTTTCTGGGCAATCGTCGGCTTCATGCCAAACTACCTCGGTCACCCCGACAACTACATCGAAGCCAACGCGCTCGTGACACCGGCTCACATCGTTCCCGAATGGTACTTCCTGCCCTTCTACGCGATCCTGCGCGCCATCCCGGACAAGTTCGGCGGCGTGGTGGCGATGTTCGGCGCCATCGGCGTGCTGTTCATCCTGCCCTGGCTGGATACGTCCAAGGTGCGCTCGATGCGCTATCGCCCGACCATGAAGGTCTTCTTCCTGGTGTTCTGCGTCGTCGGCCTGCTGCTGGGCTGGTGCGGGGGTCAGCTGCCTGACGCCCACGTCATCCCGAACCTGACGACGGTGACCTTCATCGACGGCGACCTGAACACCTACCTTTGGTTCACGCGCCTGCTGACGGCCTACTACTTCGCCTTCTTCTTCATCATCCTGCCGCTGGTGGGACTGAAGGAGACGCCGCTGCCGATCCCGGCCTCCATCTCCGAGCCCGTGCTGGGCGGTTCGGACGCCATGACCCCTGCGGCTCCGGCCCAGGCCGAGAAGAAGGGCTGATCGCGATGACGATTTCCATCCGTAAAACCCTCGCAGTGGTCGCGGCCTTCGCCGGCCTGACCGTCGCGGCGGCCCCGGCTCTCGCCGAGGGCGGCGGCCACCACCTGCGCGACGGCGGCTTCACCTTCGAGGGGCCGTTCGGCACCTTCGACCAGGGCCAGCTGCAGCGCGGCTACAAGGTCTATCGGGAGGTCTGCTCGGCCTGCCACTCGATGAGCCTGATGCACTTCCGCACCCTGGGCGAGAAGGGCGGGCCCTTCTATGACCCGCACGCCGCCAACCCGGCCGAGAACCGCTACGTCAAGGCGCTGGCGGCCGAGGTCCAGGTCGCGGACATCGACAATGAGACGGGCGAGCCGATCCAGCGTCCCGGCATCGCCGCCGACGCCTTCCCGGCGCCCTATCCGAACCACACGGCGGCCGCGGCGGCCAACGGCGGGGCGGCTCCGCCCGACCTGTCGGTGATGGCCAAGGCCCGTCACGGCGGCGCCAACTACATCTATTCGATCCTGACCGGCTATCACACGCCGCCGGCGGGTCTGAAGATGACCAACACCCAGCACTACAACGCCTATATGTCGGGCGACCTGAAGCCCTTCATGCCGGAAGGCGCCGCGACCCCTCCGGGCGGCTTCATCGCCATGCCGCCGCCGCTGGCCCAGGACGGTCTGGTCACCTACGACGACGGCACCCGCGCCACCAAGGACCAGATGGCCAAGGACGTCGCCGCCTATATCGCCTGGGCCTCCGAGCCCCACGCGGTCGAGCGCAAGCAGGCGGGTCTGGGCGTTCTGGCCTTCCTGGCCCTGTTCGCCGGCGTGACCTACGTCAGCTACCGCCGCATCTGGAAGAACGTGGCCCACTAGGGTCGGGCTTTCAGAGCCAAACGATCAGCCCGCCGGAGCTCGCTCCGGCGGGTTTTTTGTTGCGCCAGCGCTCGCCGCGCGGCGGCTCGCTGCCTGAGCGCGATCCGCGCCCAACCCGCGCTCAAGCAGCCGGCGACCGCGTCGACGGCGGTAGCGCACCAAAATGCCGCATGGACGAACGGTGTTTTCACTTTATGATGCAAAGTGAACTTGGAGGGGAAGCGCCATGAAACTCGTCGCCAGTCTGATCTTCGCCGCAGCCGTTGCCTTAGCCGCACCCACGGCGGCCTCGGCCCAGCAGAACCTGCCTGCGGGCACGCCCGAACAGCGTGCGGCGATGGAGAAGGTGTCCTGGCTGGACGGGGAATGGCGCGGAACGGCGGTGATGACGACGCGCGCGGGGTCCGAGACGCTGCGGCATACCGAACGGATCGGCACGGTGCTGGGCGGATCGGTGCGGGTGATCGAGGGGCATTCCTACAATCCCGACGGCACGACCGCGTTCAACGCCTTCGCCATCCTGAGCTGGGACGATGAGAAGAAGGCCTACACGATGCGGTCCTACGCCCAGGGCGGGATCGTCGATGTGCCGTTCGAGGGCGACGCCAGCGGCTTCCGCTGGTCGATGACCGTGCCGGGCGGGGAGATCCGCTACGTCACGACGCTGGAGAACGGGACCTGGCACGAGGTCGGGGAGTTCGTCATGGAGGGCCGGCCGCCGTTCAAGATAATTGAGATGCATCTGACCCGCGTCGGCGACAGCGCCTGGCCTGCGGCGGGAGCGGTCTCGCCCGGCGAATGAGGGCCCAAACCAAGGGTCTCAACAGGCGTCTCGCATTCCGATCCGACCCTTGCTAATCCGCTGGGATGATCGCTCGCCTTCGCCCCGTTCCGTTCGACCTCGGTCCCGTCCACTTCGTCGGC
The DNA here is from genome assembly GCA_002292165.1 of Brevundimonas sp. UBA986. Taxonomy (GTDB): domain Bacteria; phylum Pseudomonadota; class Alphaproteobacteria; order Caulobacterales; family Caulobacteraceae; genus Brevundimonas. The sequence goes on along the minus strand of DBBK01000280.1, from coordinate 14,035 downwards.
ATCGGCGGCATCGGCATGAGCGGCATCGCCGAGATCATGCTGAAGATCGGCTATTCGGTGCAGGGCTCGGACGCCAAGGCCAGCGCCAATACCGAACGGCTGGAGAAGCTGGGCGCGAAGATCTTCATCGGCCATGACGCCGCCCATGTGAGCGAGGGCGTCTCGGCCGTGGTCTATTCGACGGCGGTCAAGGCCTCCAACCCCGAGATGATGACGGCCCGCGAGCGCCGTATCCCGCTGGTGCGCCGGGCCGAGATGCTGGCCGAACTGATGCGGCTGCAGTTCTCGATCGCGGTCGGCGGCACCCACGGCAAGACGACCACGACCTCGATGGTCGCGGCCCTGCTGGACGCGGCGGGCTTCGACCCGACGGTCGTGAACGGCGGGATCATCAACGCCTATGGCACTAACGCCAAGGTCGGGGACGGCGACTGGATCGTGGTCGAGGCCGATGAATCGGACGGCAGCTTCCTGCGCCTGAAGTCGACGGTGGCCATCGTCACCAATATCGACCCCGAGCACCTCGACCACTACGGCGACTTCGACGCGGTGCGGAAGGCGTTCGTGGACTTCGTCGAGAACATCCCCTTCTACGGCTTCGCGGCCGTCTGCCTCGACCACCCCGAGGTGCAGCGGCTGGTCGCCTCGATCGACAACCGGCGCCTCGTCACCTACGGGCTGAACCCGCAGGCCATGGTGCGGGCCGAGAACTGCAAGATGGGTCCCGACGGCTGCCGCTTCGATGTGGTGATCCAGGGTCGGGGGATGGCCGCGCTGGACGAGCCGATCCGGATCGAGGGGCTGCACCTGCCCATGGCGGGCTGGCACAATGTCTCCAATGCCCTGGCCGCCATCGCCGTGGCGCGCGAGCTGGACGTCTCGGACGAGGCGATCAAGACGGGTCTGGCCGGCTTCGGCGGGGTCAAACGGCGCTTCACCACCACGGGCGTGGTCAAGGGCGTGCGCATCGTCGACGACTATGGCCACCACCCGGTCGAGATCGCCGCCGTCCTGAAGGCCGCGCGTCAGGTCACCGAGGGCAAGGTCGTCGCCGTCATGCAGCCGCACCGCTACACCCGGCTGCGCGACCTGATGGAGGAGTTCTCGACCAGCTTCTCGGACGCCGACACCGTCCTGATCGCCGACGTCTATCCGGCGGGTGAGGCCCCGATCGAGGGCGTGGACAAGAACGCCCTGGTCGACGGCGTGCGCCGCTACGGCCACCGCCAGGTCTCGGCGCTGGACAGCGTCACCGCCCTGCCGCGCATCGTCGCCGAGGCGACCTCCTCGGGCGACGTCGTCGTCCTGCTGGGCGCCGGCGACATCACCAGCTGGGCCTACGCCCTGCCGGCCCAGCTGGAAGCGCTGGGATAGGGTGACCGACTGGTACTCCCGCCCGGTCCTTTTCGTATCGGACATCGAACGGTCGGTGGCCTTCTATCGGGGCCAGCTCGGGTTTCGTGAGGACTGGCGCTACGACGAGGGCGGCGAGCGGCTGATCGTTCAGGTCAGCCGGCAGGAGTGCGAGCTGATCCTGTCGTCGCAATGGCCCGACAAGGTCGGCGGCGGGCTGATCTTCATCTCGCTGGATCTCGACCTGCTGTCGGCGACGCGGGCCGAGTTCGAGCGGCGCGGGGTCGAGGTCAGGGACGGCCGCTGGGGCTATCCGCTGATGATCGTCACCGATCCGGACGGCAACCAGCTGTGGTTCCCCTATCCGGCGGATGATCAGCCGGGCGCCTGACCTCTTGCCTTGCCACCTCTTGCCTTGCCCCCTCTTGCCTTGATGGCCCCGAGCGGGCATCGCAGGCCGATGAGCGACTGGCGAGACACCCTTCCTTCCGTGCGCGGCAAGCTGCTGCGCGACGAGCCGCTGGGGCCCTTCACCTGGTTCCGGGTGGGCGGGGCGGCCGAGGTCCTGTTCATCCCGGCGGACGCCGACGATCTGGCTGACTTCCTCAAAGGTCTCGACGCCTCCGTGCCGGTGATGGTGCTGGGCGTGGGCTCCAACGTCATCGTGCGCGACGGCGGGGTCGAGGGGGTGGTCATCCGTCTGGCGGGCCGTCCGTTCGCCGGCGTCACGACCGAGAGCGAGACCATCACCGCCGGGGCCGGGGCGCTGGACGCCATGGTCGCCAAGGCCTCGGCCAAGGCCGGACTGGCCGGGCTGGAGTTCTATGCGGGGATCCCCGGGACCATCGGCGGCGCCCTGACCATGAACGCGGGCTGCTACGGCTCGGAGACCAAGGACATCCTCGTTTCCGCCTGGGGCCTGACGCGGGCCGGGGAGCGGGTCGACTATGCGCTGGCCGACTTCGGCTACACCTACCGCCACTCCGAGGCGCCCGCCGAGATCATCTGGATCGAAGCCGTCTATCGCGGCACGCCCGACGCGCCCGAGGCCATCTCGGCCCGGATCGCCGAGATCACCTCGCGGCGCGAGACCACCCAGCCGATCCGCGAGAAGACCGGCGGCTCCACCTTCAAGAACCCGCCCGGCCATTCGTCGTGGAAGCTGGTCGATGAGGCGGGCTGGCGCGGCAAGCTGCATGCGGTGACGGGGGGAGGGGCCATGTTCTCGGACCTGCACTCCAACTTCATGATCAATCCCGGCGAGGCGACCGCCGCCGACATCGAGGGTCTGGGCGAGGCCGTGCGCGCCGACGTTCTGGAAAAGACCGGCGTTCAGCTGGACTGGGAGATCAAGCGGATCGGGCGCGCCGGCTGATCCGTCATCCTTGGGTCTGTTCGCGATGGCTGAGGCGCTGAAGGTCCGCGAGGCTGCAAGGTCGGTTTACGACCCATTGCGGACGTTCAGTTTGGTTCTGGGAACGTAAGGCGGAAGCGTATCCGCTGCTCTATGGGACTGCCGTCGTCGGCTCCCGGAAAGATGAGAACAAGGCGCGAGAGAGACGATGCTGCTGCGCCAAACCCCTGACCTTCTGGGTATTCGGAGACCACACGGCAGTCAGTGACATGCTGGTTCACCAAGGCCAAACAATCGAGCTCGGCGTATCCAGAAGTGGCAGGTCCGCCGTGGGTTCTCGGATGGAAAGCGAGCAGAGCCTCGCGAGTTGGGAGGCTCGCCAGCGTTGGCAGAGTAACGATCCCGGGGTGTTTGAGTGGCGGCCCTTTGCTCGTTTCGGACCACGCCCGATCCGTGCGTGCGCAAGATACCAGTAATGCCGAAATCAACGTGAACAGGACCATCCTCATGGTTCTGCAATAGGAGAGGACGAGCGCATCGCCAATACCCACTTCCCACCCGTAACCGAAGTCTGGAACGCCCGCTCAAGGCAAGTGCCGCCAAAGGCCGCTTCCGGGTCAGATGCCCATGTCGCAAACCGACCCGTTGCGGATTTTGGCTGAGCGCGCTTAGCTCCGGGTCGACAACAACTGCGTTAAAGAAGAGCCGATGTGGAAGATAGCATTACTCATCACAGGGGCCGCTTCATCCGGCTGCGCGAGCGCAACTTCGGCATCGCAGTCTGATGATCTGATAGTTGAGGGGAATGCCGCAAGTTATCCGGCGTTCTTAGCGGCAGCAAAAAACTGCCACTTCACTTCGCTCCAGCAGGAGAGCGATAGTGCGGGCGGCACGCACATACATATCTATCTTGCAGCTCCCGCCTACCCCCTCGCAGTTCCCGCAAAGTGCGCGTTGGGCTGGATCGACGAAAACCCTGACCTTGGGCTTATCATTTCGGGCCACTAACGTCCCTTGCCCACCCTTAGCTGACCATGGTGGTGTCCGGTCATGGCCGGGTTTGCCAAGGTCCGCTACCCGACTTCAGCTCGGTGTCTGCACGCGACCCATAGCGGTCATTCTGTTCCAATCGGAGATTCGAGGGATGCTGGAACCTTCAGACCATGACAGTGCCATTCTCGCAGCATCATCAGGCCGTGGGCATCGCTGCATTGGCGCATCTGATCTTCTCGCCTTCGGTGAGCGGTTGAATGCACACAAGGCATGGATCGACATCGTGGAAACATTCGAACTTGCCGATGGCCTCGAAACACCAAGGATTGACCTCAGCATCTACGGTGATCACGGCTCATATGATCTTCCGGCCGCCGACCGGAAGGCTCTGGCGGCTCACCGCTTATCCGAGATGCTTGCCGTGGCGGAAAGGGAAGTTTCATTGCTCGGCTTTGACGTCTGGCTTGATCGAGCCGACTGAACGTCCGCTTTCCACCCATAGCCGACACCCAGCGAGTCCGCTTGGCGGGCTTGTCATCGCGGGCGGCTGGTGTCGCGTACAAGCCGCCAAGCCTCCGCCCACAACCCCGGCCTTGGTCTTTGGTCTTAAGGCCCCCTTCGCGTCGTCTTCATTGACGAGGTGTTAAGGACGTTTCGGTCATTGAGGTCAGACCTCCCGGAGCGCTCCATGTCGTCGTCCAAACCCTTTTCCGAATTGCACGTCGCCGTCCTCCTGGGCGGGCTGTCGGCCGAGCGCGAGGTGTCGCTGGTCTCGGGCAAGGGTTGCGCTGACGCCCTGGAAGGGCAGGTGGCCAAGGTCAGCCGCGTGGACGCGGGCCGCGATCTGGCCGCCGTCCTGACCGCGCTCAAGCCCGACGTCGTCTTCAACGCCCTGCACGGCGCCTGGGGCGAGGACGGCTGCGTCCAGGGCGTGCTGGAGACGCTGGGCATTCCCTATACCCACTCCGGCGTTCTGGCCTCGGCCCTGGCGATGGACAAGAACAAGTCCAAGGCCGTGCTCAGGGCCGCGGGCGTCGCCGTGCCCGGCGGCGGCCTCTACGACCGGCATCAGGTGGCGCGCGAGCACGTCATTCCGCCGCCCTATGTGATCAAGCCGAACGCCGAGGGCTCTTCGGTCGGGGTCTTCCTGGTGCGCGAAGGCGCCAACCGTCCGGTCGCCGAGGTCGGCGAGGACAGCTGGACCTATGGCGAGACGGTGATGGTCGAGCCCTACATTCCCGGCAAGGAACTCTGCGTAGCGGTTGTTGGGGAAAAGTCGGGCCCGCGCGCCCTGACCGTGACCGACATCACCCCGACGAAAGGCTTCTACGACTACGAAGCCAAATACGCCCCGGGCGGCTCCACCCATGAATTGCCTGCGGTTTTGCCGCCGCACGTGTTCGACAAGGCCCTGCGTCAGGCCGAGCTGGCCCACGCCGCCATGGGTTGCCAGGGGGTTTCGCGATCCGACTTCCGTTATGACGATGTTAAGGACGAATTGGTCTTTCTGGAGGTCAATACGCAGCCCGGCATGACGCCGACCTCTCTGGTTCCGGAGCAGGCCGCCTACGTCGGGATGTCCTATCAAGACCTTGTCCGGTGGATCGTGGAGGACGCCTCATGCCCGCGGTAGTTCGCGGCGGCCGGCGACAGATTTCGAATTCGGCTCCGAAGCGCGGCGCGTCTCCTTCTGCGAAGAAGGGCGGTCAGCGCGGGGCCCGTAACGCTCCCGTCGTCGCCGGCAAGTTCGCCGCCGTCGGCAAGCTGGATCTGTCGCCCCGCGCTGTCGTCATCTCCATCGTCGCCGGCGTCTGCGTCCTGGGCGCGGTCCTGGCCACGGGGGCGCGCGCCGAGCGCATCGGCGCCTCCATGGGCCGCGGCATGGACAGCCTGACGACCGGCATGGGTCTGTCGCTGCGCCGCGTCCACATCACCGGCGCCTCGGCCGAGGCCACCCCCGCCATCCGCGCGGCGCTTGACGTTCACGCCGGTCAGCCGATCACCAGCCTGGACCTGGCCGCCATGCGCGACCGGGTGCAGGGCGTGGGCTGGGTCGAGGAGGCGCGCGTCGTCCGTCTGTTGCCCGACACCCTGATCGTCGAGGTCAAGGAGCACGACCGTCTGGCCGTCTGGCAGACCGGCGGCCAGAACTACGTCATCGACAGCCACGGCAAGACCATTCCGGGGGCCGACGCCGGCCGCTATCCGGCCCTGCCGCTGGTGGTGGGCAAGGGCGCAGACGTCGCCGCCGCCGAGCTGCTGCCCCTGCTGGCCCAGCGCCCGCGCCTGATGGGCCGCATCGACGCCCTGGTTCGCGTGGACGAGCGCCGTTGGGACCTGAGGCTCAAGGACGGCAGCATCATCATGCTTCCGGCCATGGGGCTGGATTCGGCCCTGATCCGCCTGGACTCGCTGGACCAGCGCGAGCGGCTGCTGGACCTCGGCTTCTCGCGCGTCGATCTGCGCGCCGAGGACTCGGTCGCGGTGCGCCCGGGACGTGCGGTCGCCGCCGTCCAGACCCCGGCTTCGGCCGAAGACGACGTTTGATTTAAGGGCAGGGCAGGGACCATGAGCGGACGCAAGAACGACGCCGTAGCCGACGCCGGCAAGGTCAACCGCGCGCCGGTCGTCGCCGCGCTGGACCTGGGCCAGTCCAAGGTCGCCTGCTTCATCATGAAGCCCGACGGCGTGCGCCATGCCGACCGCACCATCCGCGTCGCGGGCGCCAGCCATGTCCAGTCCAAGGGCGTCAAGGGCGGCTCCATCATCAATATGGACGAAGCCGCCCAGGCCATCGGCCATGCGGTCGAGCGCGCCGAGCGGGCGGCGGGCGCCCCCGTGTCCGGCGTCATCGTCTCCACCGCCATCGGCCAGATGGCCAGCCATCGGGTGCAGGCCCGGGTCTCGGTCGGCTCGCATCCGATCGGCGACGCCGACCTGGCGCGCGCCATCGGCATGGCCCTGGCCCAGATTCGCCTGCCCAACCGCCGCCCGATCCACGTCCTGCCGATCGCCTGGTCGGTGGACGGGGCGCGCGGCGTCCACGATCCGCGCTCGATGCGCGGCGGCTCGCTGGGGCTCGACCTGCTGGTCGTCTCCATGGCCGAGAGCGCCTTCGCCTCGCTGAGCCACTGTCTGGAGCTGGCCCACCTCGACCTGCAGGGCGTCGCCGCCGCCCCGGTCGTGTCGTCCCTCGCCGCCCTCGAGGAGGACGAGATGGACCTGGGCTGCGTCTGCATCGACATGGGCGGCGGCTCGACCAGCGCCGCCGTCTGGAGCGGCCGGTCCCTGCTGCACATCGAATCGATCAACGTCGGCGGCGATCATGTCACCGCTGACATCGCGCGCGGCCTGTCGACCTCCAAGGCCGGGGCCGAGCGGCTGAAGACCCTGCACGGCTCGGCCATGGCCTCGGCCAATGAGGACCGCGAGATGCTGGAGGCCCCGCCGCGCGGCGAGGATCCGGCCGCCGGCCCCGTTATCGTGCCCCGCGCCATGCTGAAGACCGTCATCGCCCCGCGCGTGGAGGAAACGCTGGAGCTGCTGCGCGACCGGCTGCGCAACGCCGGCGTGGCCCTCGATCCCGGCGCCAGCATCGTCCTGACCGGCGGCGCCAGCCAGCTCAACGGCGTGCGCGAACTGGCCATCCGGGTGTTCGACCGCCCGGTGCGTCTGGGCCGTCCCCAGCGCGCGCCCCACCTGGCCGACGCCGCCTCTGGGCCGGCCTTCTGCTCCTCGGCGGGCGTCCTGCTGCGCGCCGCCTATGGTCCGCGCGAGGCGGTTTCGGCCCGCAAGCTGATGTCGCGCCAGATCACCGCCGCCGACGCCCCCAAGGTTCACCGCGGCAATATCGTCGCCCGGGCCGCGGGCTGGCTGCGCGAGAATCTCTGAAGCCTTGCCGGGCCGAGGGGCGCGCGGCCGAAGCTCGCCCGTCTGACGTATTTCACCCTGGTTTCTCGCCGGCCTTTTTCACGGCGGGATTGTGACCAGCCCGACGTTCGCGGAACGGAGGGCTGTCGCGTTTTGCCGCAATCCGTCGCCCAAGTGTGACAGAGCGACGGCCACATTTCGAAAAAGCTCAATGATTTCAGTTGTGATAACGTCGCACTCTCGTGGCAAGACTGTGTCTCAGCTGTAACAGAAACTCCGCACAGTGGCCCCAATGCGGTCGCAATGCTTGCGAGACCGTCGTTTTCCTCTAAGCCAGACCACAGCGCGCCTTCCGACTCTCCTCGGCGGGCGACCTCTTGTTTCCTTTGGTTGGGGCCAACAAATATGCTTTTGAAGCGCAAGTACCTCTTCGGCACGACGATCCTCGCGGGCGTCATGGCCGCCACCGCTGCGGCTCCGGCCTTCGCGCAGACCGCCACGCCGACGACCGACGACGGTCAGGCCGCCCAGGTCGAAGAAGTCATCGTCACGGGTTCGCGTATCCGTCGTGACCCGACCAACTCGCCGTCGCCGCTGCAACAAGTCAGCCGTCAGGACCTGCTGGACACCGGCCTGGCCTCGACCATCGACTACCTGGCCACCATCCCGGCCCTGTCGAACTCGCTGGTGCCTTCGGACACCACCGGCTCGCTGGGCATCGCCGGTCTGTCGTTCGCCAACCTGCGCTCGCTGGGCTCGGGCCGCACCCTGACCCTGGTTGACGGCCGTCGCCACGTCGGTTCGCAAGGCGGCAACCTGGCTGTCGACGTCGACACCATCCCGCGCCTGCTGATCCAGAACGTCGAAATCATCACCGGCGGCGCCTCGTCGGTCTACGGCGCCGACGCCGTCTCCGGCGTGCTCAACTACGTCCTGCGCAAGGACTTCGAAGGTCTCGAGTTCGACGCCAACTTCGGCATGCTGACCAAGCTCGGCCACAACCAGTCGAAGCGCGCCTCGCTGCTGATCGGCCAGAACTTCTTCGACGACCGCCTGAACCTGTACGGGTTCGCCGAGTACGAAAAGCTGGACCAGATCAAGGGTTCGGACATCTCGTGGCTGCGTGACGGCCGCGCGCTCGTCGGCGTCGACGCCGACCCGACCGCGGCCGCCAACGGCCCGGTCGACGACGGCATCTTCGACACCGGCCTCTTCTACGGCCTGCGCTCGGTCAACCGTCCGCGTTGGGGCGTCACCACGATCGCCAACTCGCAACAGCCCAGCGCCCTGAACGACCCGGACGTGCCGGTCGCGGCCTGCTCCAGCTTCACCTCGGCGAACTGCTACTCGATCGACCCGGCCAAGACCTACTGGTACGACAACGGCGTCGCCCGTCTGGTCAACCTGGGCACCCGCGTCGGCAACACCGGCATCAACCGTCCGTTCAACATCGGCGGCGACGGCTACAACAACAACACCGACTTCTCGGGCTTCAGCCGCACCCCCGGTTCGGAATCGAACCGCTTCCAGGCCGGCCTGAACTTCAAGGTCACCGACAATATCGGCCTGCAGCTGGAAGCCAAGTACGTCGATGAAGACTCCTTCATCGTCACCCAGCCGACCTTCTTCGACGTCTACATCGCCGACATCAACGGCACGAACTCGGCGACGGGCGCCGGCGGCATCAGCGCCACGACCGTCCAGGGCATGACGGGCAACAGCTACTTCACCCGTCTGGACAACGCCTTCCTGCCGACGATCATCCGCAATGCGATGGTCACCAACATGGTGACCACCTACGCCACCCCGACCCTGACCGCTCCGGGCGCCGCCGGCGTCCAGACCAACCGCCAGTGGGCGCGTCACTCGGCCTTCGGTCCGGACCGCACCCAGGAAAACAACCGCCAGGTCCAGCGCTACGTCGCCGCCCTGCACGGTTCGTATGACGAAGTCCTGTTCGTGAAGAACCTGGACTGGGATCTGTCCTACACCTACGGCCAGATGGAGAACTCCAACAAGGAACGTGGGCTCGACAAGATCCGTCTCTCCCACGCCCTTGACTCGGTCGTCGACACCGCCGGTGAAGTGAACGGCCGTCCGGGCGAAATCGTCTGCCGCGTCAAGCTTCTGGCCAAGCGCGGTCTGCCGATCGCCAACTACAACCCGCTGGACAGCCGCGCCACCTTCGCCGCGACCGATCCGGAAGTCGCGGGCTGCGTGCCGCTGAACGTCTTCGGCGCCGGCAACCAGTCGCAAGCCGGTCTGGACTATATCGACGCCACCGTCACCGTGCATGAGCGCAACGAAGAAGAAGACGCTGTCTTCTCCGTCGCCGGTCAGCTGTGGGACTTCTGGGGCGCCGGTCCGATCGGCCTGGCCCTGGGCGCCGAACACCGCCGCGAGTACACCGAGGCCGTGGGTCGCGACACCGACACGCGCGGTCGCTATCTGCAGCTGAACACCGGCGCCGACATGCCGGGCGTCCAGTACGAGAGCGACGAGTTCTTCGCCGAGCTGTCGCTGCCGCTGATCCGCGACAGCTTCCTGGGTGAATACGCCGAACTGAGCGGCTCCTACCGTTCGTTCGACTACACCACCGCCGGCTCGGGCGACGTGTACGGCGTGAACCTGGTCTACCGTCCGATCCCGGACATCACCTTCAAGACCAGCTACAACACCTCGTTCCGCGCCCCGAACCTGGGTGAGAACTTCCAGCCCTACACCCAGACGTTCGCCAACGGCTTCGTCGACCCCTGCGACACCCGTCAGATCACGTCCTCGGCCCGTACGGCCGCGGAGCGGGCCAACCGCATCGCCAACTGTACGGCTCTGGCCTCGGCCAAGGGCCTGACCTACGACTTCGCCGGCACCACCGCCTCGCCGACCGACGACTTCCTGCCGACCTACTCGGCTGGTATCGCCGGCGTCTCGGGCGGCAACCCGAACCTGAAGCCGGAAGAATCGACCTCGTTCACCTTCTCGACGGTCCTGCAGCCGCGCTTCATCCCGAACGCCTCGCTGGTCCTCGACTACTATGAGATCGAGATCACCGACGTCATCGCCTCGGTTTCGGCCCAGGTTCTGGCCAACCAGTGCGTCGACGGTCCGAGCCTGAACGCGGCGGCTTGTAGCACGATCTTCCGGAACAACCCGGTCTCGGGCGACATCTACGACCCGTTCAAGGTCGGCGCCCCGGGCAGCAGCGCGGTCGGCGGCTTCATCATCGGTTCGTTCAACTACGCCAAGCGCACCACCCGCGGCCTGGACTTCACCTTCAAGTACAAGCTGGACACCTCCGAGGCGTTCGGCCACGACTGGGGTACGTTCAACTACAGCCTGGGCGGTACCTGGCTGATCGAGCAGAAGTTCTTCAACGACGCCGTCAACACCGGCGCCTTCACCGAAGCCTCGAGCACCCTGTACTACCCGCGGGTTCGCATGACCTCGCGTCTGGCCTGGCAGCCGATCGAGCCCCTGACCGTTACCTGGACGACCGACTGGCAGACCGCGCAGAACATCAGCTTCTACCGCGACTTCATCGCCTCGGGTAACCTGGACTCCCAGCCGGTGGAGTGGCTGCGCACCAGCAACTTCATGCGTAACGACCTGAACGTCCGTTACGACCTGAACGACCAGGTCACCCTGCGCGCCACGGTGACCAACGTCTTCGACGCCGAGCAGGATCCGTGGCTGGGTTCGACGCTGTACTCGCAGTTCGACCCCTACGGCCGCCGCTTCAGCATCGGCCTGAACTACCACCCCTGGTAAACCCGGGGTTCCGGACAAGGACGAAGGGCGGCTCGCAAGAGCCGCCCTTTTTCTTTTGCGCTTCAGGTGCAAGGACCGGCGGGTTCCCCGACGTGCGGAGGTCAGAAATGGCGATTATCCCCGGCCTGTCTGCGGCCAAGGTTAACGAAATCGTTCGACGGCCACCCGACTCACGCTAGTCGGTAACCTTCCCTTAACGGTGACGGGTGTTTCCTTAACAGGCCCGTTAACCACTGCGAATCGGCGGGGATTTCGCGGCGGAGATGTTCGGGGGCAGGGTCGGAAGGTCGGAAACACAATATGTCTACTCTCTCGCTGGTGCGGCCTCAGGCCACGGAATTGAAGCCCCGGATCGTCGTGTTCGGCGTCGGCGGCGCGGGCGGCAACGCGGTCAACAACATGATCGACGCCGGCCTTGAGGGCGTGGAGTTCGTCGTCGCGAACACCGACGCCCAGCATCTGAGCTTCGCCAAGACCGACCGCCGCATCCAGCTGGGCGAGACCATCACCCAGGGTCTCGGCGCCGGCGCCCACCCCGAAGTCGGCATGAACGCCGCCGAGGAGAGCGCCGACGAAATTCATTCGCACCTCGACGGTGCGCATATGATCTTCATCACCGCCGGCATGGGCGGCGGCACCGGCACCGGCGCCGCCCCGATCATCGCCAAATGCGCGCGCGACCGCGGCATCCTGACCGTCGGCGTCGTGACCAAGCCCTTCACCTTCGAAGGCCGTCACCGCATGCGTCTGGCCGATGCGGGCATCGCCGAGCTGCAGCGCTACGTCGACACCCTGATCGTCATCCCGAACCAGAACCTGTTCCGCGTCGCCAATGAGCGGACCACCTTCGCCGACGCCTTCGGCATGGCCGACCAGGTCCTGCACTCGGGCGTCCGCTCGATCACCGACCTGATGATCCTGCCGGGCCTGATCAACCTGGACTTCGCCGACGTCCGCGCCGTCATGTCCGAAATGGGCAAGGCGATGATGGGTACGGGCGAGGCCACCGGCGACGACCGCGCCCTGCTGGCCGCCCAGAACGCCATCGCCAACCCCCTGCTGGACGAGACCAGCCTGAAGGGCGCCAAGGCCGTTCTGGTCAACATCACCGGCGGTCTGGACATGACCCTGCTGGAAGTCGACGAGGCCGCCAACGCCATCTCGGCCGAGGTGGACGGCGACGCCAACATCATCTTCGGCGCCGCCTTCGACCCGGCCCTGGAAGGCAAGATCCGCGTCTCGGTCGTGGCCACCGGCATGGACGAGGTCGCGGCCTCGCGCATCGAGCCCGCCGCCGCTCCGACCTTCGCCGACACCCGCCGTCCGGCCGCGCCCTACGCCGCCAGCCGCGCCGAACCGGTTCGCCACGAACCGGTCCGCGAGCCCGTTCGCGAGCCCGCCCGCGCCGAGGTCTATCGCGCGCCAGAGCCGGCCCCCGTCGTCCCCAGCTTTCAGCCGACGGCTTCGGCCGTAGTCCAGACCCCCGCGCCCGTCGCCGCCCCGGTCGTCCCGACCCCGGCGCCTGAACCGGTCATCCACGTCGCCGAACAGCGCACGCTTGAGCCGATCGTCGATCCGTGGGTGGAAGAGTTCGAATCCGACCGTGGCCGCCGTCCGGCCGCCGCCCAGGCGGACCAGGGTGACCTCTATATGGGCCGCGGCCAGGCCGCTCCCGCCGAGGACGAGTATTCCGAGCCGGCCTATGAGGAGCGCGACCACCGCAAGAGCGGCTGGAGCCTGTTCGGCTCCAAGAAGCCGGCGCGGCCTCAGCCGAACTATGTCCAGCAGTCGGCTCCGCAGATGCGCCCGACCAGCTCGGCCCAGCCCGCGCCGGAGCCCCAGGCCCCGGCCGAGGACGATCTGGAAATCCCGTCCTTCCTGCGGCGCCTGGCCAACTGAAAGGCCGCCCCCAAGGGTAAATGACCATCGGACGCCCCGGGGAGACCCGGGGCGTTTGGCGTTTCAGCGTTCCGTTAACCAACGAAACAATCCGAAACCCGAGTTTCGTTTTCCGCTTGAGGCCCGTCCGATAGACAGTTGGTTGACCCGGACCGTCTTGTGGCCGGGTCGGTTTTTGTAACGAGACGCGCTTTTGCAACCCCGCCAGGACCATCGCGAACGGACGATCGTCGCTNNTCCCGCCATAATCGCGGGCGTCGGCGTGCACACCGGTGAGCGCGTGCGTCTGGCCATCCGTCCGGCCGCGCCGGGCGTGGGCATCGTCTTCGTCCGCACCGACATCACCGACCGCGACAATCGCATCCCGGTCTCGGGCGACGCCGTCATCGACGCGCGCCTGAACACCATGATCGAGAACGCCGAGGGCGTTCGCCTGTCGACGATCGAACACCTGATGGCCGCCTTCGCCGCGCTCGGCATCTCCAATGCCGTGGTCGAGGTCGACGGGCCCGAGCTGCCGATCCTGGACGGTTCGGCGCTGCAGTTCGTCCAGCTGCTGGACCGCGCCGGTTTCCGCCGCCAGTCGACTCCGGTGCGCTACATCGAGATCCTGGAGCCGATCCGCATTTCGGACGGTGACAAGCACGCGGCCCTGCTGCCCTGCGACCGTTATGAGATGCGGTTCGAGATCGACTTCGACAACGCCGTCATCGGCAACCAGGTGGTCGACTTCGTCGTGGACGAGGAAACCTTCCGCACCGAGATCATGGCCGCCCGCACCTTCGGCTTCGCCCATGA
>DBBK01000212.1 GCA_002292165.1 Brevundimonas sp. UBA986 | reverse complement strand
CCTGCTGGGCGTGGTCAAGGACGACCCTCGCACCCGCGAGGAGTTCCTGCGCCTGACCCGGGGCGGGTAGGCGGGAGCCAGGCTGATCGGATTTGCCCCTCTTAATCGGCGGGTCATAGATTCGAACCCTACATCACCCACCACCGTCCTTCAATAAAATCAGCCACTTACACCCCAACAGACGGGCGATGCCGGTCTGGCTTGGCCGTTTAGAACGGTGTTTAGAACGGTAGATTTCGGGGAGTTTCCAACACTCTGGACGTGGTTCACTTCCGGTTGATCGCACCGATTCCCGCAGACATACGGTGTCCGCCTCGCGGATCGCCAACGATCCCAATGCCGCTCACGATCACGCCAGTCAGAGGAGGTCCGGATGGGCGAACACATAGGGCGGCGGTTTCTGCGAACGCCAGAGGCCAGCGAGTATCTTGGTCTGTCGAGCCGGACACTCGAGAAGCACAGGACCTACGGCACCGGCCCGGTCTACAGAAAGCTCGGCGGAAGGGTCGTCTATGACCTGGCGGACCTGTCACACTGGGCCGACAGGGGCTTGCGCGCTTCGACGGCGGACCCGCGCCCCCATCCACGCCCTGCCTCCCCTCAGTTGGCGTCGCGACACTCCTGACTTGTCGCAGCAACCGACGGCCTGAGCTCGGCTGCGCTGACGGGATGCTGCAATGGCGCCGCTCGACATTTGCCCGGATCAGAAGAGCTGAGGATCACCATTGACGTTCCGGCGACGCTTGGTGAGCGAGAACCGAGCAGCCCCCGCATACTCGACCAGCAGAGAGCGGCTTTGCGACAAGTTCGGTCGCTCGGAACGAAGTCGATACGGGCCGTATCGCGTTCCGGCGTCCAATCGCCTAAATCACCATATGGTTGAGCTTCCCGAGCCGTTCGCCACGCCTCCCGTTCTCGTCGCCCGCCAGGCGACGGAAGCCCTCAGGGGTTACGTCTACCAGATATATGCAAGCGCTCTCGCTTGGCTGGACCTCACGGAGAACAACCTTCTGGTGCTGGAGGCCCTGGAACAGGTTGGAGATCGGAAGTGGGCGACCTCGGTGCAGGAGTGGATCGCGGATGGCGGCCCCAAAACGCGCTACCTGCCTTTTGTGGAAGGTGAGCGTCCTTCCGACCAACCCTGGCGCTGGCGCGACTGATCATCGAACCGGGACGCACGCCAGACGGCGGGTGACGTGCAGCGCGACAGGTTCACAACCCGAAACTGTTTATGGCCGAGCTTGTGGTCTAAGACGGGTCCGGGCGACATGAGCGCGCCGGGAGAGAATGATGGCGACCGCTCAACCGAAATCCGTGCCGGAAATGATCCTGACCTGGTCCGAGACCAAGCCGGACTGGCAGCGTGACGGCCTGCGCCGCATCACCAGCGGAGGCGAGGTCACGGCCGCCGACGTGGTCGAGCTCGTGCAACTCTGCAAAAAGGGCCAAGGCGCCGAGGGCATCGATCTGGTGGCGCGTCCGCTGACGCGAGCCCATCTTCCGGCGGCCCTCGCTCCTGGCGCCAGCATCGCCATAACGGCCATCAAGGACGTGAAGAACGTCAATCGCCTGTCTGCCGGTCAGGAACTGTCATTTGCCCCCACTGGCATCACCGTCGTCTACGGCGACAATGGCGTGGGCAAATCGGGGTACTCGCGTATTCTCAAGCGCGCGTGCCGGGCGCGGTTTCCTGGAGAGATTCTTCCAAACGCCTTTGAGCCTCTCGCTGCCGCAGGCGCTTCCGCCGTCATCACCTATCGTGCGGGAACGACTGATGGCGTTCCGATCCAATGGACTGACGAGGAAAGCCCCCATCCCATCCTGTCCGGTGTCAGCGTCTTTGACCGCGAGTCCGGTCAGGTTCACGTCAAAGACAAGAATGAAGTCGCGTTCCGTCCCTTCGGCCTTGATATTCCAGATGGCCTGGCCGCGGCCTGTCTGGCCGTGAAGGAAGCCCTCGTCGCGGAAGAGACAACCCTGAAAGGTGCGCAGGACCCAGCGTTCAGCGCTCCGACATTCAGCCCTGCTACGAAGGTCGGTAAAATCCTGGGAAGCCTGACCGCGAAGAGCGATCTCGCCTCCCTGAATCCCCTGATGGAGATGTCGCCTGAGGAGACCGCCCGTCTGGATCGACTGCGGACAGATCTGTCTCGCGATCCTGCCACGGCGGCAGCCGAGCAGAAGCGACAAGCGAGCGCGCTGACACGCATGGCGAATGAGATCGCCGCGATCACGGCGAGAGTGTCCGACGATAAACTGGGTGGCCTTATCGCCTTGCGGTCGACAGCGAAGACCCTGAGGGATGCCGCGAAACTTGCGGCGGACGAAGCCTTCAAGGGCAGCGCCCTCCCCGGCGTTGGTGAGGAAGCCTGGCGCGCACTGTGGGAAGCGGCGCGTCGCTACTCCATCGAAGCAGCCTACCCGGAGCTGCCGTTCCCGCAAACAGCTGACCAAAGCGCATGCGTCCTTTGTCACCAGACCTTGGATGAAGCCGCGCGCGACCGCTTGGCGGGCTTCGATGCATTTGTCCGCAACGACACTGAACAGGCCGCTCAGCTGGCCGAGGAAAGGTTTGCGGAGGCCCGCGAAGAGCTGGCCGAAGGCCGGGTCAGCATTCCGGTTCCGGGCCTGCGACAACAGCTCGTAACTACGCATCCTGTGATCGCTCGCCAGGTGCTTGAGGTCCTCGCCGCGGCGCGGGTACGACGCGCCATGACCTTGGCCGGGTCCGACCTGGATGGGTTGCCGGCGCTGAGCCCGAGCCCATCCGCCGCGCTCTTGAGCCTCGCGTCGGAGGCGCAAACCTATGCGGACGAACTGGCGCAGACCGGTGAATCCGAAGGCCGGCGCGCCTTGGAGGATGAGCGCAACGAGCTTCTCGACCGCGCGGCGCTCGCGGATCTCATCCCTAAAGCAGAAAAGGAAGTTGAGCGCCTGAAGGCCTTGAATCTTCTGAAATCTTGCATTGTTGAGACGGCGACCAACGCGATCACCTCTCTCGGAAACACGATTGCGGACGAGGTTATCACTCCGCGGGTGCGGGATCGCTTTCAGGAGGAGATCCAGAAGCTGGCGGCCACCCGGGTTCGGGTCGACATCGTCCGTTCGGGTGGAAAGTACGGCTCACCCCAGTATCAGGTGCGCCTGTTCGCGAACGACAAGGCCAAGGTCGCGCAAGTGCTCAGCGAAGGCGAGCAGACCTGCGTCGCCCTGGCCGCCTTCCTGACTGAACTGGCCACCAGCGCTCACGGATCCGCTCTTGTCTTCGACGACCCCGTGTCCTCGCTCGATCATCGCTGGCGCCGGAAGGTGGCCGAGCGGCTGATCGAAGAAGCGGGTGTCCGCCAGATCATTGTCTTCACCCACGACCTAATCTTCCTGAACGACCTGCACGCCCTAGCGCAGGAACGAACAGTCCCTCACAACGCCTTTTCCCTGATCCAGTCCGCCGAGGGCGCTGGTGTGGTGACGACCGATCTGCCGTGGATCGCCGCGAGGGTCCCGGAACGTGTCGACTTGCTTGAGAAGGAAGCGCGCGCCGCAAAGCTCCTTTACGACGCCCACGACGACACCGGTTACGAGGCAGCGGTGGCTAAAATCTACAGCCGCCTGCGCAGCACGTGGGAACGCGGACTGGAGGATGTTGCGCTGGGCGGGGTCGTGACCCGTCACCGCGACTACATCAACACCAAGGACCTGGTGAAAGTCACGGTGCTCCAAACGCAGGACGTCCTCGATTTCCAGGCCGCCTTCAAGAAGTGCTGCGATCAGACCGATGCGCACGACCCGTCCCGCGGTCGCAACGCAGCCCCGCCTCCGCCCGATGAGCTGCTCGCTGACATCGCCAAGGTCCGTCCCTGGGTGGATGCGATCCGTCAGCGGCAGAAGGCCGTCGCCTGACGCCATGGACCCGGTCATTCGAAATCACTGCCAGCAGCGTTGCTGCGCCCAGCGCTCTCATCAAATGCCTCTAACCGGGGGCGTCCGTGCCGGCGCGTAAGACTGTGGCTTCGGCGACGCCTCGTCCCATCAGTGACGCCGCCGTATTCTGGGCAGAGGTGACCTCACGGGGCGGCCTCAACCCGCGCCGCCGCAACGGCGAGGCGGGCTTCGACGGCGGGTTTGAAGCGACTGTCCGAATGATGCTCGGCATCGCCGAAGGCCGTCCGATCGCCGCAGCGATAAAGAAGGACAAGGTGACGCTTGAAGCGACCGTTCAAGCGGTGCTCGCGGCTGCGGCGCCCTGGTCGAGGATGACCGCAGCGTCCCTCAAAACGCCCGCTGAGCTCGAAGCGATCGGGGCGCGGCTCCTCGCCGTCGTGTCGAAGGCCGGCCCAGGGGAAGCGGTCTCGACCTTGCGACAACAGGCGCTCGACATATTCGACCTGCCGTTGTGGGAGCGGCGTCACGAACTCTATTCCGTCTGGATGGCCGCGGTCATCACCGGCGCCAGCAAAGATCCCCTTCAGTGGGTTCTCACGAGCGGTGCCCTTGATTTCTCCTTCGGCTCTTCGCGACTCGCCCGCTTCACGCCCGAGAGTCCGTACGGCCCGCGCGGCGAGACCGTCCTCTGGTCGGAACTGAGGCACCCGCTGAAGAGCCCGATGGGCGCATCGCGCAAGAACGGGGTCCAGCCGGACTACAGCGTGGTCGCCCATGGCTCCGGAACGACGCCTGTCGGGCTTGTGGTGGAATGCAAACAGTATTGGAAAGCCTCGAAGCGGAACTTCCGCGCCGCGCTGATCGACTACGCCCGCGCCCATCCAGACGCCGCGGTTTTGCTCGCCAACTACGGAGCCACACCGGCATCGATCACCGCCGAGCTCGAACTTGATAACCCTTCACAGCACGTGAAAGCGTTCGGAGACGTTCATCCGTTCGGCACGGGTCTCGCTCTCTTCATCGAGGCGGTCAAAGCCGGTCTCGAAACGACCGCCGACCGCGCCAAGACATTGACAGCGCATGAGACCAGGGTCGCGCAAGCCGCTGCGGATGCCGACGTTGCTGAAGCCGGGCTTAGAGCGCGAAGCGCCTGGTTCGCTTCCATCATTGCCGAGGTCGAGGTTCAACTCAGCTGGGCATCGGGCGGCGATCTCGACCTTTGGGCTGTTCCCGTCGAAGCCGATGAGGCGCGCGCTGTCAGTTTTTCCGCCACGGGCAGTCCCGACTGGCCCCCCTATGCGATACTCGACCACGACGACCGTCTCGCGCCGGGTCGGGAAACAATCAAGATCTGCAGCTGGAATGACGATTGGCTGATCAAGGTCCACCGGCATTCCGGGTCTTGGCCCGATGATGCGGCGAAGGTCGAGGTCAGGATCGGTCAAGCAACCAAAACCTATATGCGCCACCTCACAGACACGGACGAACGTTGGTGGTTCGTCTGCCGAATTGATAGCGGGTCGAAATCGATTGTCGATCTCGACAGTATGGCGCCATCCGGTTTTACCGCCCCGCCTTGATGGGCGCCCTCCTCCGATCTACCGTCGGGAATGGGCAAGTACGATCCACTGACCGCCTATCTTTCGCGACACGCCTCATCTGAGGTCGAGCTGACCTTCCGTGAGATCGAGCGTCTCGTCCGCGGCATCCTGCCCAAGGCCGCCATGAGCGCCGATTGGTGGGATGTGGACACGGATCCTGCGGACGCTCCCCAGAAACGAGCCATCACCGCCGCCGGGTTTCGGCCCGATGTTTCGCTCAAGGGGGAGCGCGTTCGTTTCCGATCCCGTGACTCTGGCGCAGCGACCTGACGACCGGCGGTGGCTTGAGGGTCAGATCCGCATTCGTATCGTAGCCTCCGCTTGCCCGCCTGCGAGCCCTGCCGGATCAAGGCGCCGAAGCGGTTTCGAGGTCCGGTCTGGCGGTATGGCAGACCCGACGGGTCGTCGCCTATATCGACGCCACCCTGGACCGCCCGATCCGCGTCGATGACCTCGCCGACCTGCTACGGCTCAGCCGGTCGTATTTCTCACGCGCGTTCAAGGCCAGCCTCGGGACCTCGCCGCACAAGTTCATCGTCGCCCGCCGGGTGGCCAGCGCCATGCAGGCGATGACCGCCACCGAGACGCCCTTGAGCGAGATCGCCCTGATATGCGGCTTCAGCGATCAGGCCCTTCTGTCGCGCGTCTTTCGTGAAGCTGCCGGCGCCTCACCGCATGCGTGGCGACAGAGCGCTCTGGATCGTGAGGCGTGCACCCGCCCTGCGTACTGAACAGGGCGATCCGGACACTTCGCCGGCGTGCGCGGTCTTGGATTCTCTTGCGGTCTTGATACGATGACAGTCGGCGGGCCTCGACCGGATAGCCTTGGATCTTGAGCCAGGGGACGCGTTGCGTCGGTGGCGATCACCGGTGAAGAGGTCGTGCTTCGCACAGAAGTTCCCGGCCCGCCCCCTCCCCTCCTGCTTAATCCCTACGCCGTCACCAGCGCGCGGCACCGAGCCGGCGCCACCGATCCATCTCTGCTTGCGGAACCTCCGCCAGATCGGCGTGATCGCGCCAATGGGTGATGAGCTTCTGGCGGACTTCAAAAATCGTAATGGCCCTCACGGGCATCGGGTCGCTTCCGCGTTTGCCGAGCAGGTAGACGCTGTCGGCGATGACCATGTCGTCTTCTGCGACCGCCTTTAGAATATGAAGCTCGAACAGCGCATACGACTGGAAGAGGCGACGCCAGAATGCCAGAAGGGCCGCGCGTCCCACCACGGTGCCGGCGACATCAAACCGGGCCTGGACACTCTCCGAGAGATAAGGCGCCAGTCTTCTGGCGTCGCGCGAGGCGATCTCACCGGCGAAGGTTTGGACGAGGTCTCTGGGCATGCGCACTATGATCACCGTTCAGTTGGCGATCATGAACCGATTCCCGGACGATTATCCCGCACTGCGTGTGCAAGAGCCACCTAATCGGGATCGATGATTCCGGTCCGGACGGCCAGGGCGACGGCCTCGATGCGCGTCCGAACGCGAAGCTTGGCGCAGACCTTCTCGATATAGCTGTCAACGGTCCGGGGCGACAGGCCCAGGATGCTACCGATATCGCTCGAACTCTTTCCGCGGCTGACCCAAACCACGCATTCGAGTTCTCGCGGGCTCAACAAGGGGCCTTGTGATCGGAAATGCATTTGAGGGTCTGAGGGCATGAAATTCCTCGTCTTTGAGGCGGGATATTCGGATGGAGCCACCGGCGCTTCAATGCAGGCTCCTTGCGGAACCTCCGCAACTTTCTTGCGGACACCCGGCCGCAGGCCGGGTGCTGACCGCCACGGCAACGCTCCAGGGGGCCGCTTGCCCTCGACACTGTCGGCGCCTAAACGGTGACGCGTCGGGCGCCGTCAGATAGGGGCGGAACTTGAGCCGGGGCCTGCCCATGGCGGAGGCGGCGTTTCACCCTGAAGTAGCGGGCCTCTTCGCAGAGGATTCCTCGCCCGACCCCTCCGCCTTGCGCCCGGACTCGGTTTGATTCATGCTTGGGGGTCGGCGCTCGCGTCGATAGGGGCCGGGAATCCCCTGTGCGAAGCTCAACCTTTACGGCCGCGCCTCTGATGCGCGGCGTCCGTCCGCAATCGACCGCGGCGCGCGCTTGCGCGCGCCCGATCCGTCGCGGGCGCGCTCTCGGATTCCTGCCGCCTGAAAACCGGCTGGAGGTCGCGTTGAGCGATGTGAAGGAGTTGAATCCGGGCGCGGCGGCGAGTCTGAACGGGCTCTACCGCCGCTATTCGGTCTGGCTGGGCAAACGGCTCAGCGGACGGGTCGGCGCCGACGAGGCCGCGGACGTGGTCCAGGAGACCTATCTCCGCATCACCCCCTATCTGCTCGACGACATCCGCCATCCCAAAGCGTTGCTGCTCAGAGTCGCCCTGAACCTCGTGCGCGACGAAAGACGGCGCCTGGCGCTGCGGGAGCGGGCGCTGCAGGGCTCAACGCCGGTTGCCGGCACAGCGGCGGAAGCGCCGGTTGATCGCCTTCACCTCAAGCAAATCCTCCTGACCATGCCGCCGCTCTACAGGGACGTCTTCGTCCTGAGCCGGTTTGACGGTATGACGTACGGCGAGATCGCTCTGGCGCACGGGATCAGCTTGGCTACGGTGGAGCGGCGGATGGCCAAGGCTGTCGCGCACTGCATGGCGCAACTGGACGTCTAAGGCACGCACGATGACTGCGGATACAGACCTGGACCTGAGACGGCGCGAAGCCGCGTCATGGTTCGCCACGCTCAATCAGAAGCGCGTGGCGGCCGCCGATGTCACGGCCTTCAGCCAGTGGCGGCGCAATCCCGAGAACGCGGAGGCCTACGCCCGGATCGAGTCGATGTGGGAAGCGGCCGGAACCCTCAAAGGCGACGCTGACATCGCCGCGCTGACCGAAGGCGCGCGGGCACGGGCGGACGTTTCGCGACGGGCGCGCTCCCGCCTCTCCAAGGCGTTTCTCCCGATCGGCGCTGTGGCGACCGCCCTGGCCCTGGCCGTCGGCGTGACGTTCTGGATGGCGCGGGACGAAAGCTATGAGACCGGCCTGGGTGAACGGCGAATGGTCGTCCTGGCGGATGGTTCGCGGGTCACGCTCGACACGGACTCGCGCATCAGGGTCAGCCTCACAGGCCATCGCCGCGCCGTTGAGCTGGCCGCCGGCCAGGCGTTCTTCGAGGTGAAGGGCGACCGAACCCGTCCGTTCGTCGTCAGCGCGGGCGGCACCGACGTCACCGCCGTCGGCACACGATTTGACGTGCGACGCTCGGGAGGCGGCGCGCAGGTGACCCTCGTAGAGGGCAAGGTCGATGTTCGGGACCGATCGTCGCCGTCGCCCCGCTGGTCGCTGACGCCGGGCCAACAGATCGTCACCACAGAACGGCGACCGGAAGTGCGGGCGGTGGACGCCGGATCTGAAACCAGCTGGACGACCGGACGTTTGATCTTCGCGGGAGACACCGTCCAGGCGGCGGTGTCGGAAGTCAACCGGTACAGCCGCGTCAAGGTCGTCCTGCAAGCCCCGGGGATATCCGACATCGCCGTCAGCGGCGCATTCAATACGGGCGATGTGGAGGGCTTCGTTTCGGCGCTCACCCAACTCTACCCCGTCGTCGCCGAGCGCACGCCGGCCGGCGAGATCGTCGTTCGTGACGCTCCTGCGAATAATCCGGCGGTGCCCTGAGGGGTTTTGCCGCGCCCCTTCGTCTCTTCCCCGACCCGCGTCTGTGCGGATATCCATTTCGGGGGAGTATTTATGCGTTTCGGTCTCTGTTCGACTGCGCTCGGCGCGCTCGCACTTGTCGCGGCGACGCCCGTCCTGGCGCAGTCGCAAGCGCCCTCTGTCCAGTTCCGGGTCCCGGCCGGTCCGCTCAACGCCGCCCTGCCGCTCTTCGCCGCCCAGAGCGGAGAACAGATCCTCTATTCCACCGATCTGGTGGCGGGGCGGCAATCGCCCGGCGTCAGCGGCGCGTTCACAACGGATCAGGCGCTGGCCGCCCTCCTGCGAGGCACCGGCCTGCGCGCGCGGCGCGCCAGTCCCAACACCCTCGTCGTCTTCGATCCTGACGCACGTGCGGAGATCACGGACGAGGCCACCGAGCTCGCCGAAGTCGTGGTCACCGGCAGCCTCATCCGGGGGGCGGGCGACGGCCCCTCGCCGGTCGTCACCGTCACCCGGGACGACATCGACCGCCAGGGACATGGCACGGTCGCCCAGGCGCTCGCCGCCCTGCCGCAGAACTTCGGGGGGACGGGCAATGATGCGGCGATGAGCAACGGCGGCGACCGGACCGGAGCCAACAGCTTTTACGCCTCGGGCGTGAACCTGCGCGGGCTGGGCAGCGATGCGACCCTCGTGCTGGTGAACGGGCGCCGCATGGCGGGGACGGGAAACAAGGGCGATTTCGCCGACGTCTCCACCATTCCGACCAGCGCCGTCGCCCGCATCGACGTGCTGCTCGACGGAGCCTCCGCCTTGTACGGCGCGGACGCGGTCGGCGGCGTGGTCAACATCATCCTCCGGGACGACTACGACGGCGCCGAGACGCGGGTCCGATATGGGGCCAACACAGACGGGGCCAGCGACGAATTCCAGATCGCGCAGACCTTCGGCCGCCGCTGGTCTTCGGGCTCGATCCTGGGCGTCTACGAATACAACGACCGCAGCCGCCTGGCGGCCTCCGAGCGGGACCGCGCGAGCGACGCGGACCTGCGGCGGTTCGGCGGCTCCGACCGCCGCCGCATCTTCAGCAATCCTGGTAATATCGTCGTCTTCAACGCCGCCGCGGGCGGATACGTGCCGACCTACGCCATCCCCCCGGGGCAGAACGGGGTCGGCCTGCGCCCCGGCGACTTTCTCGCGGGGCAGGCCAATCTCTATAATCACCGCGAGGGCTTGAACGTGATGCCGCGTCAAACGCGGCACAGCGCCTATCTGGTTCTCAATCAGGACCTCGGGGACAGGGTCTCTTTGAACGCCGATGTCCGCTATGGCCTGCGCGACTATGAAGCGGTGTCGCAGGGGTTTCCGACGACCTTCACCGTGACTTCAGCGAACCCATACTTCGTCTCCCCCACGGGGGCGAGCTCGCACATCATCGCCTATAATTTCGGCCCGGATCTCGGCAATCCGAAGATCAACGGGCGTGCTGAAAGTCTGGGCGTCTCGCTCGGAGCCAAGGTCGATCTGGTCGGCGGCTGGCGGCTGGATACCTATGCCGCCTATCGCAATCTTACGCCCACCAGTCGCGCGGCCCTGATTGAACTGATGCAATCCAACGCGGGCGGCGTCCAGGTGCCGGGGCGCGGGCGGTTGCCGGATCGCCACTACACCTCGTTCAACATCGGCTGTCTCGAGGAGGACGCGATGCCTCGCGCCCATCCGGATGACCACTTCATCAATGTCGGGCGAGATATCCTGTCCATCGACAGCGCGGCCTGCCCCCGGGACGGCGAGTGCATTCTTTCGGGCATCACCCGCGATCTGGCCATTCTGCGCGATACCTCGCGGTCTCGAGCCGATCGGGTTTTCGCGCTGATGGCCATAGGCCACTGGCTCGGCGACATTCACCAACCCTTGCACGTCTCCTTCGCGGACGATCGGGGCGGCAACGGGATCGACGTGCCGAGCTTCCGCTGCGGCGGATCGAGTTACCGGTCTGATAACCTGCATTCGGTCTGGGATGCCTGTATTCTCGAGGCCGGACTGTTCAACCGCGTCCGCAAACGCGCCGACTACAAGTCGAGTTGGGGCGCCAACACGATCACCTACCGGGCGGTCGACACCCTGATGGCGAATACGAGCCTCGCGCAGGAGCGGACGATCATCCAGGGCGATCCTCAGGCCTGGGCCAATGAGTCGTATGCGATCACGCTCGCCCCCACGACCCTCTACTGCGTCCGCGTGGGGCCCAACTGCCAGTATTCCGCCACGACCGCGGTTCTGAGACGCGGCGCTGCAAAGCGGGTCCAGACGATCGATGCCGCCTATCTCGCGGCCCACGACCGCGTGGCCGAGGATCGCGTTCGCTACGCCGGCTTCCGTCTGGCTCACCTGATGAATCAGGCGCTGGACCCGGCCTACACGGGCCCTGTCGCGAACGGCGCACAGCCCACCTGACGCCGGTCCATCAGGACGACAGAACGCCGGGCTGGTTCACGGCGGTGCGACCACGCGCCTGGAGAATGAAAGCTGCCAGCCGTTTCGATGGTTGTTTTGGTTGCGTTGGTTGTCCTCCTGTTGAAAAAGGAGGATAGTGCCCCCAGATGGAGATCTAGGGAGCCCGCCATGCCAGCCTCGATGACCACAAAACCGTCCTCTATCCGCAAGGGCGTGCGAAGCGCCCGATCCGAAGAGCATGGAAACCTGGTGTCCGGGACGGTTTACCTCGCGACAGGCAAGGCGCTGGACGGCATGGTTACCTTCACGCACGCGCTTCCGAAGGGCGCGCGGTTTGGGCTGATCCTCGAAAGCGCAGAGGCGCGAGAGGCCGTGACCCATATGGACGGACCTGTCCACTTCGAGATCATCCAGGCCAGCAGAGAGGCTGCGCAGGGCGTCGCGCCGGACCCGGACGCCTCGGCCTATGAGCCCAGTGCGCAAGCGCAGTTGCTGGCCCGCGGCGTCAAACGTCGCAACGAGGATCTGGTGAAGGCCGAGGGAGCCTTTGAACTGGAGCAGGTTCGCGAGCTCATGAACGGTGTGACGTCTCAGGCCGTATCCAAACGGGTTCGCGAGGGCTCGGTGCTTGCGGTACCGGGTCCTTCCAACCGTCGTCGTTATCCGGTGATCCAGTTTCTATCGGACGGATCCGTGGTGGAGGGATTGAAAGCCGTGACCAGGGCCTTTCCGAGCAAAAGTCCGTGGATGTTGCTGAGCTTTCTCGTCAACAAGGACAGCGCCCTGGGCGGCGCGCGGCCCATTGACGTCCTCAAGGCCGGAGATGTGGCGCGCGTTGTCGAATCCGCCCGTCGGATCGGCGTCCAGGGCGCGTGACCGCGCCGAAACCGCCGGCGAACCTCGCCTCGCGGACACCGCTGATCATCGAAGTCCCGGCCGGCGCTCTCCTGCACCGTTTTCACAATGGTGCGTTCGGGCCTGTTTATTTCGACACGTCGGATCTCGGCCGGCTGAACGCCCCCGACGGGAGCTACGGCACGACCTACGTCGCGGCGGCGGTTGAGGGCGCTTTTGCGGAGTCCTTTGAGCGGAACCCGGGTCTTCAACTGCTGGCCAGGGACTTCATCGCCTCAAAGGCCTATGCCACCCTCTCGTGGCCGCGTCCGCTGAAGCTGGCGATGTTGCACGGGCGCGGGCTTTCGCCTCTGGGGGCTACGGCAGCCGTCACCCACGGCGCGCCGCCCTACGCTATCGCCCAGCAATGGTCGGCGGCGCTGTTTCATCATCCCGCCAATCTGGACGGGATCGCCTACCGGGCAAGTCACGACGACGATGAGCTCTGCTACGCCATCTTCGAACGCGCCGGTCCGCCCGACATCGTCGAGACCCGCAAGGACCTTCATCAAAACTGGTTCTACCAGTTGATGCTCGACAGGTCGCTGGACCTGACGGATTGAGACCGCTGGAGCCTCGGGACAGGTCGGACGCTGAAACTGAACCGTCATCAGAATCCCCTACATCCAAACTTCCCTCACCTGTCTGTAGAGACCCCAAATGGCCCGGACCTTCGGCGGAACTGTCGCAGCCCTTGTAGCCGCCTGCCTCCTCCTGCCGGCGCCGGCCATGGCCTGGGGCGGCGCCGGCCACAGGCTCATCGGCGATCTCGCCTAC
The DNA here is from genome assembly GCA_002292165.1 of Brevundimonas sp. UBA986. Lineage (GTDB taxonomy): Bacteria > Pseudomonadota > Alphaproteobacteria > Caulobacterales > Caulobacteraceae > Brevundimonas. The sequence goes on along the minus strand of DBBK01000212.1, from coordinate 8,478 downwards.
GAGCAGCTGACCCCGCGGGGGCGCGCGCTCGTGGATCGACTGGTCGCCCAGTCTCCGGGCCAGGAGGGCGCAACCGCCTGCCCCGTCGCGTCTCTGGCCGATGCCTCGACCTGGGCCGACTGCGTTCGGGGCGCACACATGGCCAGCTTCGACTACATGAGCACGCTTCACTACGTGAACACGCCGATATCTCGCCCGGCTCCGACCGGCCTCTTCTGCATCGACGGCGATTGCGTGACCGGCGCGATCCGCCGAGCAGAGATCGATCTCGCCAATCCCGGGCTTTCAGATCTCTCGCGATTGCTGGTGCTCGAACAGCTCGCCCATTTCATTGAGGACGTCCACCAACCGCTTCATGTCGGCGAGAATAGCGACAAGGGCGGCAACGACGTCCAGATCACCCCCCTCCCCGGCGGACGGGCGCGCAATCTCCACGCCCTGTGGGACGGCGATCTGGTGACGGCGGCGGTCGGCGCCGATCAGGAGCGGCTCGGCGAGGTGCGCGATCTCATCCGCGCCCACGGCGCCGAATGGCGGGGCCAGTCGGTGGAACAATGGGCCCTGGAGAGTTTCCAGATCAGCAAGACCTACGCCTACCCAAACCTCGTGACGCCGCCGGCGGCCGACCAGGGACGTGCGAACGGGGGTCAGATCAGCCAAGCCTATGTCGACGGCGCCACGCCGATCGTTCGCGAACAGCTCGCGAGAGCAGCGGTCCGTCTGGCCGAGGCCATCAACAGGGCAGCTGCGGCCGAAAGCACGTCCGCCGGCTAGAGTTTCAGCGCCAGGCAGGCCCGAGGCGCGGCCACCACGAAATGGCCAAGGTCCGCTTCCTGGTCGCCTTGGCGTGCCCGTCCCGCGCGTCCCAGGTCCGGACCGATCCCTGACGCGAGACCGCTCCCCTCCTCCTGGGTACTCAGAGCCGAGGCGATCCCGGTGCTGGCCCTCGCTACGGGCCCAGGTCGATCTCCGGGTCGAGCGGCTTCGCATCCGGCCCCAGGTCCAGTCTCGCATCCTGCGTCAGCCGATCCAGGTCGTCCGCTTCGGCAAAATGCGCCTCAATCGCGCGCGCGACCGCCTCGACCACAACGGCGCGCCGGACCGGATCCGCGAGCCGGGCTTCATCCCCCTCATTGGTGATGAAGCCGAGCTCCAGCAGGGCGAAGACGCCGATCGGATAGGTCGAAAGCGTCAGGGCTGCGGTTCGCTGGGGATTGCTCAGCGTGGGGATATCGGCCTCTTCAAGCTCTTTGATCACAAGATCGGAAAACCGCCGTCCGTCTCCGCCGCCGAACGCGATGCCGGGTCCGAAAAGGGCGGTGACGGCATGTTCGGTCCGCAGTTTCCAGGTCGTCTGGGCCGGGGTGCCCAGATAGACGCTGGACCCGCGGGACTCGGCCTGCTCGCCCGCGTCGAAGTGGATCGACAGGAAAATATCGGCGAACGCCCGACCGGCGAGGCTGATCCGGGTCGACAAGGGCACTTCCACTTCCGTCTCCCGGGTCAGGATCACCTCGATGCCGGGTCGCGCGTCTAGTCTTCGTTTGAGTTCAAGTGAAAAGGCGAGATTGACGTCGCTTTCCCGCGACGAAGCGCCGGTCGCGCCCGGATCCCGGCCGCCATGCCCCGGATCGATCATGATGATGTGCCTGCCGTCCAGTCGGGGAGCGACAAGGGGGGGCGGCAACGGGGATCCGCTTCCCGGCGAGACGACCGCTTCGCCCAGAAGATCGAGGACGGGAGCCGGGGTCCAGTCTTCCGAGCCGGGCGCCTGGTAACGGATCTCGAAATAGACGGCATCCGGTTGCCCGGCCCCGGAAACCACGGTCCCGATGCCGTCTCCACTCCGGACAGACCAGCTCGTATCGACGAACACCTGATCCAGATTGGCGTAGGCGCTGAAAAATTGGTCGGAATGCCGGATCAACACGACCTTGCCGGGATAGGGATCGAGGTGACCGACATAGGCCACCGTTCCCGCGGCCGCGGCCGTGACCGTCTCTCCCTCCCCGACGCCGAGAAGAAGCCCTCCCGAATTGGCTGGGTAGGCCGCGCCTGTCGCATGAACCTCGCGCGCAACGACAGGCCAGCTGAAGAGGCCCGCGCCGGCCAGGATGATGTCCGAGCGGTCCTGGGCCTGGGCGCGGGCATTGCGGCCGGCCGCCGCCGACTCTGCCGCCGACGGCGGATCGGGCGGACTCAGGCGCGTCCCCGCCAGTTTGGCGATGTAATCCAGACGCAGGACGCTCGCCACGGATTGCCCGCCCGTCTCCTCGGCCGTGCGAACCAGTCCCACCGGCACGCGATCGAAGATCACGGGCGCTCCGCTCATGCCGCGCTGAACCGACCTCAGACTGTCGCTCGCCGAGAGATTGACGGTCCGATCGTCCAGGGCTGCGAGGACGACGGCGCGGGTCAGACGCGAGCCACTGGCGACGCGGAACCAAGTGTGGCCAAGGGCCACACTCAAGGCACGCTCGACGGCGACGGTGCTTGGCGGAGCGGGACAGGTCGCGATCGGGTCGACGGGACGCAACAGCGCATAGTCGATATCGGGATCGACATAGACCGTTTCGGCTCGACCCACGCCGTCGTCCGTCCAGATCTGGACTTCTGACGCTCCCGCGAGAACGTGCGCGACGGTGACGATCAGGCATTCGCTACGCCCGCGGATGGCCATGCCTTGGCCGAAGGCGCCTCGCCCGTCGGGGCTGCGGATCATGATCGGGCTTGAGGCCTCTGTCTGGGCAGACGCGGATAAGGCGCCCGCCCAGTAAAGCGCTGCGACGAAGAGGGCGGAGGCGAGGCGTTTCATGGCTCTGAGGGAGTCCGGGCGGCGAAAGCCTGAGCCGCGGCGAGAAGATTGAGCATCACAGCTCCGCAAAAGAGGACGATGCCCCATTCCGATTGCGCCCTGACCTTGTCCCAGAAGGTCGGGGCCACGACGGCGACCCCCGCCTGGTTCTGGCCGACCCTGGAAATTTCGGCGTGATCGCCGCGCGCACGAACCATCAGCGACAAGCCGTCAGTTCCGGACCGGAGCACGCCATGGGCGACCGCTTCGCCGAGATGGTCCGCCGCGTCGAAGACGCGGACCTCGTCGCCCATCGCCAGTCTTGTTTCCGTGCGAACAAAGCCCGACCGGAAGGGGCGTGAGGAGGACTCGACCGAAATCGTCCCGCTTCTGAGAAGCCGCAGATTCGTGGCGGCCGGCGTCGGCACGGCCCCGACGCCGGTCCGACCATCGATATTGAGGGTGGGCAATTCGCCTGACCAGGTCAGGGACAGGGTCGGGGGCATCGCCAACGCTTTCCCGCTGCCACAGAAGATTTCCAGCCCGCTTCCCCCGCCGCCCACAAGCTCACCCGAAATCGTTTGCCCGTCGACGTGATCGAAGACGATCTGCAGCGGCGCCCGCAGCAGCTTGGGAAGAACAAGGGCCGGCGCCGGACAACCCGGGACGGAAGGCGGCAGGTCGATGCGTCCGAGCGCCAGCCAGGCGGGCGGACGATCTCCCTCCAATACGGTAAGGTCGACACGCTCGGTCACCGCTTCGACGACGAAGGTCGCCGTGCGGGGCATCGCAGCGACTGCCAGCGCCAACCCCAGCAACAGAATGTCGACGACGGCTGTAGCCGAGAATACAAGCCCCGGGCTGACCCAGCCCAGTCTGGCGATACGGCTCAACCGCATCCGGACCCGACTAACACGCGCCACGTATCGTCGTCCTGATCGTGGGCAACGCCGTTCCGTGATATCGGCGATAGACCGCTACAGTCATCGCTTCGCCACACCGCGGCTCAGGCACGGTGCAAACCCGGTCGAAGGACCGCCCGACGACCGGCGCCCCTACCGCATCGCGCAGCGGCGTACACGCGGTCTCCGGCTGACCCCGCGCCGAGGCGGCCACATAGTTGGTCTGTTCCGAATTCACCAGCAGAGCCAGTCGATCACGGGGCTGTCCCACCCAGCGCGTACTAAGAAATCCGCTCGTCCCTCGACAGTCGGCGGTCGCTGATCCCTGGGCGGACACCGCGAGTTCTCCAAATCGCGCCCCGCTCCTGCGCAAGACCCGGGCCTCCAGCGAAAAGCGCATCCTCGAGGAATGACCGGTGTTGGGCGCGACGAACTCGGCGGCGTAAAGTCCGGACGCTCTCTCGATGAAGACGCACACGAATCGATCAGCCGGTCGCAGGCCCCCGACCTCGATTTCAGTGTTCCGCAAACGGCCGGCCGCATTTGGCCCCGAGAGTCCGACCAAGCCTTCGCCGCTGACCTCGACGGAAGACCGCACATGCTCCGTCAGTTGGGGGGGGCGGATCAGAACGCGAGGCATTTGCCCGGGTCTGGGCGGGCTGCCCTGCACGGCCAGCACCGCGAAAGTCATCGCGCAGGTCAGAAGTTTCATGGACGGAGCCTCTCAACCTTCGAGTTCATCGGCCGCGGCCCGGCGAGTCAACCACCGGTATGCGAAATCCATCCGGGCCGCCGGACGCCGTGGTTTGGCGGCCCCTCATCTATGATCGAATGAGGCCTGCGAAGGCCCTGACCAAGGGATCGTCGGCGGCGGGCGTGGACAACACATCCACGAGGTACTGGAGGCCGCCCGACTTAACCCAAGCTGGTCAGACCCCATCGCGAAGAATCTCGACGAGCCGCTGGCGAACCGGCGTGTCTGGACGGCTTCTCCAGAGATCCACACCTGTAGAAGCGACGGGCTCGAGACGCAGTCGTGAAATCGCCGCATCCACCCAGCGCCGAAGGTCGGGCGTGACGCCATAGGCCGCGGCCATCAAGGAGACGAGGGTCAGGATTTCCCCCGCGGTCGGCTCACAGTTGAGAACAGCCATCAGCTCGCTTGCGATCGCCGGCTCCCGCTGCAGTCGACGAACCGCACTGGGCAACCAATAGGGCAGTCCGTCCCAGATCTCGACCTTGAGTGTGTTGGACGCCTCCCGCAGCGCCCGCACCACGCGCTCGGGCCGGGAGCCCGCCATCGTCACCTTCATGACCACCGCGGTCATCGAAAGCTCCGGCCCCGCCTCCCCGCCGAGCGCGACAAGCCGGGAGAAGACGTGAGCGAATACTTCCGACTCCGGCCAACCGTCGCTCAGCGCCGCGATCGCGCCGAACGAACCAAGGTCGTGACTGAGGTCCACGATCCTTTGGAAGACTGCCGGGTCATCATGAAAGTCCTCGGCGAGAATGCGGGCCGCCATGAACACAGACTCGATCTGATTCCAGCTCCCCCCGCCGCGGCTTAGCAGATCGAGGCAAACGGTTTTCAGCGCCCCGCGCCCCGTCCGCTCGCGGGCGCGAAGCGCAAGGACCGCCGGTCGGGGGTGGGCCAGACGCAACTGGCGCTCCACCGCCTCGGCCACCGCTTCCCTTCCCGCCTCGTTGGCGGCGAGGCGCGGCGCCATTTCGGTAAGGAAGATCTCATCGTCGATGCCGAGCGCGGTGTTCACCGAAGGATCGCCCAGCGCGGCCGCGAGGGTCGGCCAGGCCTTGGCCAAGGCCCCGAAGGCCGCACCGTAGTCACGCCAGCTGTAGAGATACTGCACTTCCCAGCCGTCTTTGGACTCCCGTGCGGCCTGGACGAGATCCCCCCGGCCTATGATCCCGAGCGCCGCGACGCCGCCCAGCCGCCGGCCGGCCATACGACCGCCGATGGCGAGGAGCTCGCGAGACAGGAAGGCGACATAGTCATCGTTGACGTCGGCGCGAGACTGCCGGCATTCTGCAACGGCGATCAGCGCTGCGGTGCACACGTCTTCCTCGCTTTCCTTCTGCGCCTGAACGAGAAGGTCCATCGCATAGTCGTCGTCTACCGCCCGGTCGCGGAGCGCCTCGACCACCGTCATTCGGAGCGCGTCAGGCAACGGTGCCGAGACTTTCAACACTTCGGCCCGCATTTGCGGAATGTGACCCTGGCAGAGGGCGACCACGCCCGTCAGTCCCGCGGCCGTGTGAAGAGCCTGTGTCGCAAATGCCTGGACTTCGGGAGCCTCCTTGAAAGCTTCGATGATCGCTGCCGTGTTTAGTCCCGACCAGAAATAATCGCTCTCCTTGTCAAGCTTTAGGGCGGCTTGCAGGATTTCAGGGTCATCAGCGATGGGCCCGGTCGCCATCAGACCTTTGAGGATCCGGTCGGCGCGCCCGTGCCGGCCACCCTTGCGCGTTTTCAGAAGGCGGATCAGCCGCGTGCGACAGGCCTTTTTGTCTGCCATGATTTCCGGCAGACGATGCGCGACTTCGGACAACTGGTCGTCATCCCAGTCGACGAGCTTCTGCAGAACCTCTTGAACGCCCCGGTCGTGAGGCCAGAGATCGAGGAGTGCATCGACAAGCCAAAAATCCAGGTAAGATCGCTCAAGCTGCCGAGACAGGAGCTTGGCCTTGAAAGCTTCGCTGCGCCCGACATAGGCCGCATTGGCAAGGCCGAAATCATCTTCGACGCTGTCCAGTCTGTCTTCAAGCGCTCTGGCCAGGATCGGATGCCCGGAGAAATGCTCGCGGATTTGGCGCCAGTGGCCGTGGAAGGCGAAGAATCCCTTTTGCCGGCCCAACAGTTCGACCAGAACACGTGCGATCTCATCATCGCCAGGGAAGGTTTCAATGGCGACTGCCAACGCGGGATCGCGACTCCAGCTATGGCGATCCGTCAGCAAGATATCCCGCAAACTGTCCCAGTCTCGCCACCCCCGGGCCAGGAGAGCGGGTATCGCCCCATCGTAGGCGATCTCCTCGCTCAGCATCCAATGTACCAGTCGGTCGCGATCGGCCGTCTCGGGACGGCCGAGCGAAACGCGACCTTCGATTCCGGCCAGAGCAATAATCCGGGATTGCGAGCCGGCGGCGCGATCCACGACCTCGTTGGTCTCATCATGGCCCGGCCAGCCGGCGACGAGCCCTGCAACAGCCGCCGCAACGACGCTGGACCGTGTGGCGTCGCGGGCAAGCTCAGCAAAGCGCTCTCGCCAGGTTTCATCGGCCTGGTGTCGCCGCGCCAACCCGTGCTGGCCCCGCTGCGGTCATTCATCAATGACCGACAGGACGTGGGAAATCGTGGGCCAAAATGACCGAGAACTCCCTTTCGAGAAGACGATAGGCGATGCCGTTCGCGGACTGGTGCGCAAGCGCTGGTCCAGCAACGCCGCCAAGATGCTGGAACGCTCATGGGACCTCGACCCCAAGACGGCTCGCAACGTGGTCGGGCAGGGCAACGTCTCTGAACGCACCCTGACGAAGGCGATCCGCTCGGAGGGCTGGGGCTTCCTGCTGGCCCTCGGTCAGGAGCTGACGGGCCAGACCTACGACCAATACCTGGAACAACGAATAGAGGAGACGCGACGTGTCCACGACCGGATCGCGGCCCAACGCCAAAGGCTTCGCGCGCTCGAAGCCGCGAGGGCGTCTCAACCAGATCATCTGGAACACGGGGCGGCTGATTAGCCGCCTCGGGTTCGACGTGTCCGGCATCGGCCTTTCCCTAATGGAATGGGCCGACCGGCAAGCCAAGGGGAATGCCGAATGATCGCCGCCCTACGCCGTCTCGCCGCTCGCTCTCGCCTGATCAAGGCCAAGCGCGCCTATGCCGCGGCTTACGCCGAGTACAAGGCCGCTGACGAGCGTCAGGACACCCGCCGCATGCATGCCGCGACCGGCCCGCTTCAGGCCGCACACCGCGCCCTGATGGCCGCCGAGCGGGCCGCCCTGCCCCGGCCGGATCGCCTCCCACTGGTCCGCCGGAGGGGCGCATGACCCAGCCCACCCACACCGTAGAGACCGTCTACCAGACCCGATCCGGCGACTGGATGGCCTATGTCCGCAACCACGCCCTGCCCGTCCACTGCGACGAGGGGACCAAGGCTGGTGACGCTGTCCGCGTCGTCGGCGGGAAGGCGGTGAAGGCGTGAGCCGCCCGAGCTACGAAGAGCTGGAGGACGAGGTCCGGGTCCTGCGGGCGCGGCTGGCTGAGGTCAGCAGGCCCCTAGAGAGCGCTCGCCTGTGCGCCCTGCTCAGGATGCGCCCCCAGCAAGGGCGACTACTGTCCTATCTTCTGGGTCGCACCAGCGCCACCAAGGCCATGATCTACACCGCCGTTTTCGAAGACGAGGACGGTGGAGGCCCGGACGACAAGATCATCCACGTCACCATCTTTCGGATTCGGCAGGCCCTTGTCGAGGCCCGGGCTCCGGGCGCCATCGAGACCTTGGGCCAGTCCGGCTACGGCATCAACGGCCCGCTGCGTTCGTGGCTGACCGAGAGGCTGGCTGACCCTGTCGCGGCGGTGGCGGCTTGAGCGCGCTGGCCTTTTTCACCGTGTCCCCAGAAGCCCTTCGTTTGTCCACGGACGAGGGTCCGGCCGAGCATGTCGTAGGCCTGTGGAAAGAATAGCCTAGACGCATGAACACCTTCGCCACCCTTCCCCTGAAGCGCCCACAGGCCGCCGATCTTGGCTTCCCAAGCCTTGTC
>DBBK01000004.1 GCA_002292165.1 Brevundimonas sp. UBA986 | reverse complement strand
CAGGTGCGCGTAGAAGGGCTTCTTGTCGTGAAGCGTCGGCGCGGCGGTATCGGTGATCTGCAAGCGTCGCGTCCTTGTGAGTCTTCAGACCCTTCTACGCGATCGAATGCGGATCGGGCGAGCCTAAGCCTTGCGGTTGGCTTTGGCGGGGGCCGTCTTCGGCGCGGCGGCTTTCGGTTGTTCCTGCTCGATCTCGTCGGCGCGCAGGCCGCGCTTGCCCTTGATGGCCCTGGCCGGCTTGCCCTGATGAACGGCGATGCCCCGCGCCTCGACCTCGGCCAGAATGGCGTCGAGCTCCGCCTCGGTCAGGTGTTCGATGCCGATGAAGCGAGCGTCGGCCTGACGCACGGCGAAGACCAGCTCATCCAGCTTGGCCTGCATCGCCGCCCCGTCGCGGTTCTGGGTGTTCTGGATCAGGAAGACCATCAGGAAGGTGATGATGGTCGTGCCGGTGTTGATGACCAGCTGCCAGGTCTCGTTGAACTTGAAGATCGGCCCCGACACCGCCCAGATCACGACGATGCCGACGCAGGCGATGAAGGTCCACGGCTTGCCGGCGACCTTGGCCGTCAGGGTGGCGAAACGGACGAAGATCTTTTCCATGGCCGCTCAACGGCTCCGCTTGATCAGGGTTCCTGCTGCTGGCCCGGCGCGCGGCGCGCATGGGTCTTCTGTTCGAAGGCGTAGCCCAGCGACAGGATCTTCGCGTCGTCCCACTTGCCGCCGATGAAGCTGAGGCCGACCGGCATGCCGCGATCGAAGCCCATGGGCACGGTCAGGTGGGGATAGCCGGCGACGGCGGCGATGGTCGAGGTGGACCCCTGCGCATTGTCGTCGTCGTCGCGGGCGTTGGTCCAGGCGCGCGAGGTGGTTGGAGCGATCAGGGCCACGACCGAATTGTCGGCCATCATTTTATCGATGCCTTCGGGCCCAGCCAGGCGGAAGGACGCAGCGCGGGCGTCGATATATTCCTGGGTCGTCAGGTCGCCCTTCGCCTCGGCCTGAACAAACAACTCCTGGCCGAACAGGACGGTCTCGGCCGGGGTGGCGGTATTGAAGGCGATCAGGTCGGCCAGGGTGCGGCTCGGCACCTGGGCTGAATCGGTCGAGGCCAGATAGGCGTTCAGATCGGCCTTCAGCTCATACATCAGCACCTTGAAGCTCTCGCCGCCGATGGTGCGCAGATCGGGCGCGGTGTCGATATCGACAAGGACGGCGCCCGCGTCACGCAGCACCTGCAGATTCTTCTCGAACACCTCCAGCGTCGGCGCCGAATAGTTCTTCGCATAGCGCAGGACGCCGATGCGGACGCCGCTCAGCGAATTGGCGTCCAGCGCGGCGCGATAGTCGGTCTTGTGGGCGTCAGCCTCGGCGGTCGCCGCGTCCTCGGGGTCCGTGCCGGCGATGACGGTCAGGACACGGGCGGCGTCCTCGACCGTCGTGGCGATGGGGCCGGCGGTATCCTGGGAATGGCTGATCGGTACGATGTGCGTCCGGCTGACCAGACCCACGGTCGGCTTGAATCCGACGACGCCGTTGACGGAGGCCGGACAGGTGATGGATCCGTTGGTCTCCGTCCCGATGGCCACGGGCGCCAGACCCACGGCGACGGCCACGGCGCTGCCCGAGGAGGAGCCACAGGCGGTACGGGTGCGGTCATAGGGGTTGGGAGTCAGGCCGCCGACGGCGCTCCAGCCGCTGACGGAGTTGGACGAGCGGATATTGGCCCACTCGGACAGGTTGGCCTTGCCGACGATGACGGCGCCCGCTGCTCGCAGGCGCGCGACGAGCGGCGCGTCACGGCCGGGCGCATTGTTCGCCAAGGCCAGAGACCCCGCCGTGGTCGGCATGTCGCGGGTTTCGATATTGTCCTTGAGCAGGACCGGCATGGACGCCAGCGCCCCGTTCATGGGGTCCGTAGAGACGGGATTATCGGCCCAGCGAATGACGCTGTGGGCGCCGAGATCGACTTCCCGAGCGTGGGCCGTGCTGAAGGGGGGATAGGGATACTGGATGTCGTCGACCCGCGCCGCCGGTTGGGCGGCAGCGGTCGCCGGAGCGGTCTGGGCCATGGCGGCGGGCGCGGCGAGAAGCGCGAGAAGGCCGAGGCCGGCGGAGAGGTTCATCGGCGAAGGTCCCGGATCAGACGCGAAGAGAAGCGCGACAGTGACCGGGGTTCGGCCGGAAAGACAAGACCCCCACCCCGGCGTCGGGATGGGGGTCTGTGATCGTCCTACTCCGTATGCGACCGCGATCCGATCGTGCGGTCGAAGAAGTCGAGGTAGGTGCGCCATTGCTGGAGCTGGCGCGGATTGCCGCGCACGCCGTGACGCTGACCCGGATAGACCATCAGCTCGAACGGAATGCTCTTGGCCTGAAGGGCGTCCATCAGACGGGTGGTGTTCTCGAACACGACGTTGTCGTCGGCCATGCCGTGCATCAGCAGCAGCCGTCCGGTCAGGTTGTCGAGGCGGTTCAGGACGTCGGTGCCGGCATAGCCGTCTGCATTGGCCTGGGGCGTCGACATGAAGCGCTCGGTGTAGTGGGTGTCGTAGAGCGCCCAGTTGGTCGGCGGACCGCCGGCGGCGGCGGCGGCCAGACCCATCTTCGGCTCGGTGAGCATGTTCAGGCTCATGAAGCCGCCATAGCTCCAACCCATGACGGCCATACGCGAGGCGTCGACGTAGGGCAGCGATCTCAGATAGTTGGCGGCCAACACCTGATCTTCCGTCTCAACTGTGCCCATGTGCAGATACTGGGCCGAGCGGAAGGCGGCGGAACGGTCGCCCTCGCCCCGGTTGTCGAGGCGGAAGACGATGTAGCCGGCTTCGGTCAACAGTTGATTGGTCGTCGCCTGCCAGTCGCGCTTGACGCCCGCCCCGGTCGAGGGACCGCCGTAGACCTGCATGACCACCGGGTATTTCTTGGCCGGATCGAAGCCCGGCGGCGTGGTGATGCGCCACACCAGGGTCTGGCCGTGGCTCTCCAGCGTGCCGAACTCCGGCGTGCGCAGGCGCGAGCGGTAGGGCCAGAAGGGATGGTGCTCGTCGAGCCTGTTCTCCTCGATCCAGCGCACGAAGTTCCCGTCGGCCTTGTAGAGGCCCGAGCGCGGCGGGGTGTCGGGGTCGGAATAGTTACCGACGTAGGCGGTCGCCGTCTTGTTCATCGACACGCCCCACCAGCCGCCGGAGGTCGTGACCTGAACGGGGGTGGTGGTGCGGCGGAAGGAGGTGCGGAACATCTGCTGCTCGATCGGCAGCTCGGTCCCGTCGTGCATGGAGGCGGTGAAGAAGACCTCGCCGGTCGTCTCATTGACCCCGTTCAGGCCCTTGACCGGATACAGGCCGCGCGTGATCGGGCGAACCTTCCTGCCGTCCTTGTCGTAGAGATAGAGGTGCCGCCAGCCGGTGCTCTCATCCGACCAGATGAAGCCGCCGTCCTTCAGCGCGTGGAAGTCGTCGGTCAGGTCGACCCAGGTGTCGCTGGTCTGGGTGACGATGACGTGAGAGGCGCCGGTGGCCGGATCGACGGCCAGCAGGTCCAGCGTCTTCTGGTCCCGCGACTGGCGCTGGACATAGAGGGTCTTGCCGTCGGCCGACCAGTCGACGCGGCCCAGGTAGATGTCGGTGTTGGTCCCGAGATCGACCTTGATCCGCTTGCCGCTGGTCACGTCGTGGACATAGAGCTCGACCACCGCATTGGGGCGGCCGGCGCGCGGATAGCGCTGCTGCACCACGGTCGAGCCCGAGGCGTTGATGTCCAGGCGCGGAACGACGTCCACGCCGCTCTCGTCGGTGCGCTGCAAGGCGATGTAGTGCTCGTCCGGGCTCCACCAGTAGCCGGTGTCGCGGTCCATCTCCTCCTGGGCGATGAATTCGGCGGTGGCCCAGGTGATCAGGCCGTCGCCGTCGGTCGTGACCGGGGTCTCGGTGTTGGTGGCCAGGTCCTGAATGACCAGATCCTGATCGCGGACATAGGAGACGTAGGTCCCCTTGGGGCTGACCTTGGCGTCGATCTCGTCGGCGGGAGTATTGGTCAGACGCTTGACCGAGTCGTCGGCGCGGTTGGCCAGGAAGATGTCGCCCTCCAGCGGGGCGAGGATGTAGCGGCCCTGGCTGTCCCAGCTGTACTCGACCACGCCGCGTTCGGAGATCCGCATCCGCTCGCGCCGGGCCTTCTCGGCCTCGGACAGTTCACCGGCGTCGGGAACCAGCGCGCGGGCGTCGATCAGCTTGAAGGGCTCGCCGGCGCCGGTGGGGGCGGCCCACAGGTCCTGCACCGAGACGTCGTCGGGGCGCGACCGCAGGAAGGCGACCAGGGCGCCGTCGGGCGACAGGCTGACCCCCTTGGCCACCGGGCCGCTGAGGCCGGGATCGGAGAAGACGCGCTCGGGCGTCAGAATGGCCGGATCGGCGGCGGGCGGGGCGCTCGATTGAGCGAGGGCGGAACCGGCGACGGCCATAAGCAGCGTCGAAGCAAGGAGAAAGGTGCGCATGGCGCGGGACGCTAGCCATGGATTCTATCGCCGTCACCGAGATTTTTTCGGCCCCGGAAACCCGCGGCGACGCCTGCGATCCTTTCGCACCGGCGAACGAACGCCTAAACAGCACGAACGATGACCGACGCCGCCCTCTCTCCCGCCCCCGCCGTCAAGCCCAGCCCCTGGCACACCCTCAAGGTGCTGTGGGTCAGGCACTGGACCGACCAGCTGTTCTCCTTCGCCGTCGAACGGCCCGAGGACTTCCGCTTCCGCTCGGGCGAGTTCGTGATGATCGGCCTGCCCGGTGAAGACGGCGGCAAACCCGTCATGCGCGCCTATTCGATCGCCAGCCCGTCCTGGGCCGAGGAGATCGAGTTCTTCTCCATCAAGGTCGAGGACGGCCCCCTGACCTCGCGGCTGCAGAAGATCGTCGCGGGCGACAGCGTCCTGATGGGCAAGAAGCCGACCGGGACGCTCGTTCTGGACGCCCTGACCGGCGGCGAGCGGCTGTGGCTGATCGGGACCGGCACGGGCCTGGCGCCCTGGCTGTCGGTGGCGCGCGATCCGGAGACCTATTCCCGCTTCGGCCAGGTGGTGGTCTGCCACACGGTGCGCAATGTCGCCGACCTGGCCTACCGCGACTTCTTCTCGCAAGGCATCCATGAAGACCCGCTAATCGGCGACGAGGCGAAGGCCCAGCTGACCTACTATCCGACCGTGACGCGCGAGCGGTTCGAGACCCCGGGCCGGATCACCGACCGGATCAAGTCGGGCGACATCTTCGCCGACCTCGGCCTGCCCATCGGCTTCTCGGCCAATACCGACCGGATCATGCTCTGCGGTTCCATGCACATGATCAAGGAAACGGCCGAGCTGCTGGAGACCTATGGTCTGAAGGAAGGCTCCAACGCCGAGCCGGGCGACTATGTGCTGGAGCGCGCCTTCGTCGGCTAGGCGCGCGGTTGGGCGATATGCCCACCTTGGCGGACGGCGCGGGAACGGCTAACCCCACGGCCATGCACCACCCTGCCCTCGTCGCCGTCGAATCCCGGGTCGATCCCGCCGAATGCAAATCCATGGCCGAGGTCCGTCAGGGCGTCGACGCCCTGGACCGCGCCCTGGTCGCCCTGCTGGCCGAGCGCCAGCGCTACATGGACGCCGCCGCCCGCATCAAGCCGAACCGCGACGCCGTCCACGACGACGCCCGCATCGAGGATGTGGTCGCCAAGGTCTTGGCCTCGGCCGAGCAGCAGCATCTGTCGCCGACCATCGCTGAGCCGGTCTGGCGCCTGCTGATCGACCGCTGCATCGCCTATGAGTTCTCGGTCTACGACCGCACGCGCAGCTAAGCCCTGAGGCTTCTCAGCATCAGCTCATGCCGCCAGGCCGCGACGTCGGCCAGGGCGATGTCGAGCGAACTCTTCACCCGGTCCAGCGCGGGCGCGGCCAGGGACTGCTCCGCGCCTTCCGCCGCCGCGCAGACTTCCGCCAGCTGACCCGCCCCGATACCGGCGGCCGCGCCCCGGATGGTGTGGACGGCGTCGCGCCAGCCGTCGGTCTTGGGCTCCAGCATGGCCGACCACATGGCCGCCTGTTCGGCGAACAGGCCCAGGACCTCTTCGGAGATCGCGTCGTCGCCGCCGGTCATCCGGTCCAGCACCGAGAAGTCGACCGCGCCGGAGAGGTCCCGTCGCGACATCAGGCGGCTTCAGCCGGGTTCTTCGCCAGACGCGCGTTCCGCGACGACCAGACGAAGTAGATCAACAGGCCGATCGCGTTCCAGATCAGGAAGCCATACTGGGTGATCGGCTTCAGGCTGAGGAAGAAGACCACGCAGCCGACCACTGTGATGGCGGCGACCACCGGCCACAGCGGGGCCTTGAACAGGCGCTTGCGGCCCGGATCCCGCAGCCGCAGCACCACCAGACAGACACCGACGGCGCAGAAGGCGGCCAGGGTCCCGGCATTGGCCAGCGAGGCCAGTTCGTCCAGCGGCAGCAGGCCGGCAAGGATGGCGACGACGATGGCGGTGAAGACCGTCACCACGGCGGGCACGCCGCGCGTCGAGATCCTGGCCAGACGGGCCGGCAGCAGGCCGTCGCGGGCCATGCCGAGGAAGATACGGCTCTGTCCGAACAGGAAGGCCAGCAGCACGGTCGGCAGGGCCACCACGGCCGAGGCGCCGATCCATTTGGCCGCCCCGCCCTGCCCCAGCTCGCGCAGGATCAGAGCCAGGGGCTCGGAGCTGGCGGCGAAGGCCGAGACCGGACGGGCGCCGATCGCGGCGGCGGCGACGATCATGTACAGGGCCGTGCAGATCAGCATGGAGCCGACGATGCCGATGGCGAGATCGCGCTCGGGCTTCTTGGTCTCTTCCGCCGCCGTCGAGATCGCGTCGAAGCCATAGAAGGCGAAGAAGATGATGGCCGCGGCCGCCATCACGCCCGTCTTCACGAAGGGCGCGCCGAAGCCGTTGGGCATGAAGGGATGGAAGTGGTCCGGATTGAACGCCGGGAGCGCGATCGCCACGAAGACGATCAGGGCGACGATCTTGATCACCACCAGCACCACATTCAGGTTGGCGCTCTCGCGCGTGCCCAGCAGCAGCAGGCCCGTGACCACGGCGATGATGAACACCGCCGGCAGGTTGACGATCCCGCCCGCGTGCGGCCCGACCGTCAGGGCGTGCGGCAAAGCCAGGCTGATGCCGCCGATATCCAGACCGTTCAGGAAGCCGACCGCATAACCCGACCAGCCCACGGCCACGGCCGAGACGACCAGCGAATATTCGAGGATCAGGCTCCAGCCCACGATCCAGGCGATCAGCTCGCCCAGGACCGCGTAGGAATAGGTGTAGGCGCTGCCCGCCGCCGGCATCATGGTCGAGAGCTCGGCATAGGCCAGGGCCGCACAGGCGCAGACCAGACCGGCCAGACCGAAGGACACCAGCACCGCCGGCCCCGCCAGACCCGCGCCGACACCGATCAGGGTCAGGATGCCGGTGCCGACGATGGCCCCTACGCCCAGGGCCAGCAGATGCGGCCAGCTGAGCGTCGCCTTCAGCCGCGGCCCGTGGGCGGCCTCGTCATGCGGCGTATGCATCGCATCGATCGACTTCCGCCGGTTCCAGAACGCCATCCAGCCCACTCCCCAAATTTAAACAGCCGTGATTCCCGCGACCTTAGCGCGCGGTTCCGCGGTTTAGAAACCGAAGTCGCAATTACGGGCTTGCATCCGGCGAACACAGCCAGTATGTCCGCCCCTCCCCGCCGACCACCTTGTCGCCGAACGGGAGCCGAGACGATCGGTACGGGGGATTAGCTCAGTTGGTAGAGCGCGTGCTTAGCATGCACGA
>DBBK01000230.1 GCA_002292165.1 Brevundimonas sp. UBA986 | reverse complement strand
TGGACACCGCCCTGAGGTTCCTGCAAGACGGCATCGCCGTGGTCGGGGTCGGGCGGCGTCCGGAGCCCCTCGCCGAGTTGCAGCGGCTGGCGGGCGACAAGGCCGACCGGGTCGCCGTCCTGTCGGCCGACGTCACCGCCGGGGACACGCCCCGCCGCGCGGTCGAACTGGCCATGTCGGCTTTCGGGCGGCTGGACTATCTGGTCAACAACGCCGGCGCGGGCAGCCCCAAGCCTCTGCACGAATCCGACGACGCCTTCATCGACGAAAGCCTCGACCTCATGCTGCGCGCGCCGATCCGGCTGACGCGCGAGGCCCTGACGGTGATGGGCAGCGGCGGGGCGATCGTGAACATCAGCTCGACCTTCGGTCTGATCGGCGGGATGCGGGCCGGGACCTATGCGGCGGTCAAGGCGGGGATCATAGGCCTGACCCGACATCTGGCGGTTCAGTACGGGTCGCAGGGTATTCGCGCCAACGCCGTGGCACCCGGCGTCATCGCCACCGACATGACGAGGGATCGCCTCAACGACGAGCGCCTGCGCCGGATGAATTTCGACATGACCCCGGCCGAGGGCTGGGGCGAGCCCGAGGACGTGGCGGCGGCGATCTGCTTCCTGTGCTCGCCCGACGCCCGCTGGATCAACGGCCAGACCCTGGCCGTCGACGGCGGCTGGTCGACGACGAAGTTTCTGTCGCAGAAGGCGCTCGAGGCCGACTGGGTCGAACGGCCGGGCGCCGCCTGATGGCGACTTACCACTATCTCGTTCTGACGAAGGCGGTCGAAGGTCAGGAGCAGGCCTTCGCCGACTGGTACGACGACCAGCACATTCCCGACTGCCTGCGGGTGGCGGGGGTGACCGGGGCGAAGCGCTACAAGATTCTCAATCAGGTGCTGTCGCCGAACTCGGCCAGGCCGACGCAGGACGCACCGTTCGATTCCCTCGCGATCTATGAGTTCGAGACGGACGACCCGACCGCTCTGGCCTTCCACCTGCTGTCGATCGCGGGGACGCAGGCCATGCCGCTGAGCCCGGCCTTCGACCGGACGGGGACGGTCAAGTTCATGGCGGTCGATGCCTGAGGTCCGGTCAGGACATCCAGCCGCCGGCGACGTCCACGACGGCGCCGGTCATATAGGCCGCGCCCGGTCCGGCCAGGAAGACGACCACCCTGGCGATCTCCTCCGGCTCGCCCAGTCGCTTCATGGCGGTGACGGTCAGCTGGGCCGCGACCTGTTCGGGCGCGATGGCGTCACTCATCGGCGAGCGGATGACGCCGGGCGCCACGGCGTTGACGCGGATTCCATGCGGGGCCAGCGCCTTGGCCAGACCGCGCGTCAGGCCCAGCACCGCCGCCTTGGACGCCCCATAGGCGACGATGGGGCTTCCCAGCTTTCCGGCGATGGAGGCGATGTTGACGATCGCCCCTTCCCGCCCCTCCTCGACCATCCAGCGGGAGACGATCTGGCTCAGCTGGAAGGGGGCGGTGGCGTTGATCCGCGCCGACCGTTCGAAGTCCTCGACCGAGGTCTCGAAGAAGGGTTTGGGGTCGTAGTGGCCAGCGTTGTTGACCAGCAAGTCGACCGAGCCGCCGTCGTCGCGATAGGCCTGCATCGCCGCCGCCACGCCCGCCGGATCCGACAGGTCGCAGGTCAGGTAGGGCCCTTGCGCGAAAGCCGCGCCCTCGATCCGGTCCATGCCGACCACGCGATAGCCGGCCGCCGCCAGCTCGACGCAGATCGCCTGACCGATGGCGCCGAGGCAGCCGGTGACCAGGGCGGTACGGGTCGTGTCGCCGGAAGTGTTCATGACGGGTTTGGTCGCGCTCCGGGGCGGTCGCCGCAATGGCGATCCCTGCCAAGTCCAGTTGCAAAACTGCGCGCACTTGGCGCTCTCGCCAAGGGGGACGACGCGATAGGCTTCCAGCCTGACGCCTCCGTGCGGGAAACGGGAAATCCCAGAATGTACAAGCCCTTCGACGCGCCTTCGATGAGCCGGTTTGAACCCGTGCCGATGAAGTTCGCCCTCGCTCAGACAGCCGGCGCCGCCTGGTCGATCGACGCCGTCACCGGCCTGAAGTCACGCGACCTCGGCATCGGCGCGGCCTCGGACGGTCAGGTCGTCGGCCGGGCCCTGAAGGCGGACGGCGCGGGTCAGGCGGCCGGCTGGAGCGCCACGCCGGACGGCGCGCTCGGCCTGCTCTACGTCACCGCCGGCGAGATCGCCTTCACCGCGGCCGACCGCGCGCCCACACGGCTCGGCCCCGACGACTGCGCCTTTCAGGACGTCACCTCGGGCGCCGTGGCCGTCGCATGGTCGGCGGACTTCGAGGGCTTCGAAACCAACACCACGGGCCGAAGCGCGGACGTCGCCCCGCACCCGACGCTGGACTTCTCGACCGTGCGCCTGCCCGAGGGCGTGCGCCGTTATGCGCCCGAGGTCTTCAAGGCCGACGGCGGGCCACGCACCTTCTTCGTCTATCGCGATCTGGGGACCACCGCCGCGACCGGCGGGCGGGTCCACATCCATGTCGTGCGCGCCATCGGCCAGATGGAGGGCGGCACCGGCTGGCACGTCCATTCCATGAGCCAGATGTTCCTCGTCGTCGCCGGCTGGGTCGACATCGCCGTCGACGGCCAGCCGCCTGTCAGGATGTTCCCCGGCGACGCCATGTGTCTGGCCAACGGCATGCGACACGACGTGGCCGGCTTCTCGCCCGACTATGTGGTGTTCGAGCTCTGCCTGCCCGCCGACTACTCCACCGTCCCGACCGTCGCCCCCGAAGGCGCGGGAGCCGCCGCCTGAAACCGCGAACCGACAGATGAACCCGCTCAACTGGGACGACTTCCGCTTCTTCCTGACGCTGGTGCGCGCGGGCAGTCCGGCGCGCGCGGCGAAGATCATGTCGGTGGATCACACCACGGTCCGCCGCCGCGTGGCGGCTCTGGAGCGGGCGCTGGAGACCAAGCTGTTCGACCGGCAGAAGGACGTCTTCCAGCTGACCGCCCAGGGCGAGCGCATTCTGGAATCGACCGAGGCGGTGGAGAGCATCGTGCTGGGCGCCTCGGAAGAGGTGTCCGGCTCCGACACCTCGATCTCGGGCCCGGTCCGGGTCGGCGCCCACGACGGCTTCGGCAGCTACTACCTCGCGCCGCGGCTGGCCGAGCTGTGCCGCCAGCATGAGAGCCTGCGGATCACCCTGGTCGCCAAGTCGCGCTTCTTCGACCTGTCCAAGCGCGAGGCCGACGTCGCCTTCGTGATCACCCGGCCCCAGCAGAGCCGGCACATCATCCGCAAGCTGACCGACGTCTCCCTCTACCTCTACGCCTCGCGCACCTATCTGGAGCGGTCGCCGCGCATCCGCTCGGCCGACGACCTGAACCCGCACCGGTTCATCGGATACATGCGCGACTTCGATTTCGAGCCGGCGCTCGATCCGACCTCCCTCGCCTATTCCAGGCTGTCCCAGCCCGAGTTCGCCAGCTCGAACCTCGTCGCCCAGCTCCATGCGGCCTCGGCCGGCGGCGGCCTGTGCCTGCTGCCCGGATACATGGTCGAGAACGCGCCCGGCGATCTGGTTCAGGTCCTGCCGAAGGAGATCAAGGTCGTGCGCCAGCTCTGGATGATCATCCACCGCGATCTGCGGGCGGTGAAACGCTACCGCGCCGTCTGCGACTACGTCCTCGACTGCGTGGCGCGCGAGAAACATCTGTTCGTCTGACAAGGAGAGACCCGTGACCCTCAGACTGGACGGGCGAACCGCCATCGTCACCGGCGCGGGCGCGGGGCTGGGGCGGCATCACGCCCTGCTGCTGGCCCGGCAGGGGGCGAAGGTGGTGGTCAATGATCCCGGGGCGGGGGTGAATGGCTCCGGCGGCGACCAGACCTCCGCCGCCTCGGTCGTCGCCGAGATCCGGGCCGCGGGCGGCGAGGCCGTGCCCAGTTTCGAAAGCGTGGCGACGCCCGAGGGCGCGGCGGCCATCGTCCAGACCGCGCTCGACGCCTTCGGCGGCCTCGACATCCTCGTCAACAACGCCGGCATCCTGCGCGACCGCACCTTCGCGAAGTTGGAGCTGGACGACTTCCGCGCGGTCATGGACGTCCACTTCTGGGGAAGCCTCTACTGCACCCGCGCCGCCTGGCCGGTGCTGAATGCGCAGAAGTACGGGCGGGTGATCCTGACCACCTCCATCTCGGCGACGGGCGGCAATTTCGGCCAGTCCAACTACGCCTCCGCCAAGGAGGGTCTGCTGGGGCTGATGCGGGTGCTGGCGCTGGAGGGCGCGCGCAACAATGTGCAGGTCAACGCCATCTCGCCGGGCGGCCTGACGCGGATGTCGGGCGAGGTCGATCCCGAGGACGCCCTGATGAAGGCGCTGGATCCGGCCTTGGTCTCGCCCGCCGTCGCCTGGCTGGCCAGCGAGCGTTGCGACGTCACCGCCACCATCCTGACCGCCGCCGCCGGGGGCTTCGGCCGCCTGCACTATTTCGAGACCGAGGGCGTCCAGTTCGATCCGGCGCAGGAGATCACCGTCGAGATGTTCGACGCCCGCTTCGCCGAGATCGCCGACCTGACGCGCGGAGTCCCGACCCGGCCGGGCCCCGAAGGTCGCATCCTCGAGCGGCTGGCGATGCTGGAGACGGCGAAGTGACGTTCGAACACCTCGACTATGCGGTCCGCGACGGTGTCGCGCGGGTCACCGTCAACCGCCCGGCCAGCTGCAACGCCCAGAGCGAGCGGACAATGACCGAATTAGGCGTCGCCTTCGACCGGGCCATCGCCGACGATGCGGTCCGTGTCATCGTCCTGGCCGGAGCCGGAGACCATTTCTCGGCGGGGCACGACCTCAAGGCCGCCGAGGACAACGGCCGGGGCTTCACGGTCGAGGAGCGCTATGCCTTCGAACAGCGCTTCTCCTTCGACCTCTCGATGAAGATCTGGGACGCGCCCAAGCCGACCATCGCCTCGGTCCAGGGCGGCTGCATCGCCTATGGGTTCGTGCTGGCCAATCTGTGCGACCTGATCGTGGCCTCGGACGACGCCTTCTTCGCGGACCCCGTGGTGGGGACCTTCGCCTCCTCGGGCGCCGGGGTCCTGCTGCACCACACGGTGCTGGGGCTGAAGCTGGCCAAGGACATGCTCTACACGGGGCGTCGCGTGGGGGCGCAGGAGGCCTTCGACTGCGGCATGGTCTCGCGTCTGGTCCCGCGCGCGGAGCTGGAGGCGGCGACCGAGGTCCTGGCGCAGGAGATCGCCTCCAAGCCGCCCTTCGCGCTCAGGCTGGTCAAGCGGTCACTGCACCGGGCGCTGGACATCCAGGGCTTCCGTGCGGCGCTTCAGGCCCATTTCGACACCCACCAGATCTCCCACGTGTCGGAGGAGTTCCGGGCCATGACCCGGGCCGGCTTCACCGATCCGTTGAAGCGAGGTTGAAGGTGCGCACCCTCGCCCTCGTCGACCTGCCCGCCCTGACCGGCGCCGAACTCGGCGTGTCCGGCTGGGTCACGGTCGATCAGGCCATGATCGACGCCTTCGCCACCCTGACCCGCGACCGTCAGTGGATTCATGTCGATGTCGCCCGCGCGGGACGCGAGGCCGACGGGACCATCGCCCATGGCTTTCTGGTCCTGTCCCTGATCGGCGGCATGACGGGTGAGATCGCAGTCTTCGCGGGCGCGCGGATGGGACTGAACTACGGCTTCGACCGCATCCGCTTCCTGACGCCGGTGCGGGCGGGCGCATCAGTGCGGCTGCGCGAAACTGTGGTCTCGGTAGAGGCGCGTGGCGATGGGGTCCTGCTCCGCCGCGAATGCCGGATCGAGCTCGAGGGGTCCGACCGCCCCGCCGTCATCGCCGACTGGCTGACCCTCTTTTACCCGGTCTGAGGCTCAGTCGCGCCAGGTGGGATCGAGGCGATCGAGCTTCCTGAGCAGCGCCGGCCAGATCAGGGAGTGGGCGGTGTCGTGACCCTGATTGGGGCGGAAGGCCGCGACCTTCTGAACCGCCTCGTCAGGCGCATTGTGCACCGGCCTTCCCATGCTTAGCGCCCGAACCTGAATGGTGCAGGCGGTCTCGAGGAAGTACATCGAGGCGAAGGCTTCGGGGATCGACGGCCCCAGCGCCAGGGTGCCGTGGTTGCGCAGGAACATGATGGTCTTGTCGCCCAGATCGCGGGCCAGCCGCTCGCGCTCCTCCATCTCCACCGCGATGCCCTCGAACTCGTGGAAGGCAATGTCGTTGGCCAGGAGCATGGCCGTCTGGTTGAGCGGCAGCAGCCCCTCCTCCAGCATGGAGACGGCGATGCCGTCGGCCGTATGCAGATGCATGACGCACTGGGCGTCGTGGCGGGCGGCGTGGATGGCGCTGTGGATCACGAACCCGGCCTTGTTCACCCGCCAGGGCGTGGGCGACAGGATCGTGCCGTCCATGTCGACCTTGACCAGATCGCCCGGCCGGATCTCCTCGAACAACATCCCGAAGGGGTTGATCAGGAAGGCGTTCTCGTCCGGTAGCCGGACGGAGATATGGGTCGCGACCAGATCGTCCCACTTGAAATGCGCCACCAGCCGGTAGGCGGCGGCCAGATCGCGGCGCAGGGCGGCTTCGGCGCTGTTGGGAACGGAGGCTTCGACGGACATGGAGGTCTCCAACATCGGGTTCACGTCTGACCGGTTGAGGCCGTGGCGACGCGATCGGCGGCGGCTTCCAGCCCCCCGGCGACGGCCAGACAGACCTGGGTCCGCTTGAGCACCAGATGGGGATCGGCCTCATCGCTGAAGCCGATGCCGCCGTGGACCTGGATATTGGCCGCGGCGTTGTCCAGCGCCGCCTGCCCCGCCATCAGGAAGGCGCTCTCGATCAGCATGCGGGCATCGGCGCGCCCGTCGTCGAAGGCGACGGCGGCGAAGGTGACCAGATCGCGCGCGCCCCGGGCCGCCATGGCCATGTCGGCGCAGCGGTGCTTGATCGCCTGAAAACTGCCGATGGGCCGGCCGAACTGTTCGCGCATCCCGGCATAGGCGACCGCCATCTGCAGGCCCGCCTCGGCCAGACCCGATAGCATAGCGGCGTCCAGCAGCCTCAGCCGCAACGCCTCCTCCGGGGCGAAGCCGGCGACGGAATTGCCCAGCCCCAAGGTTGAGGCCAGCCGCACGCTCCACAGCGCCTCGTCCAGCGGCTCCAGATCGCCAGGAGTTGTGTGGACCTTCGGCTCCTCGGTTCGCAGCAGGACCAGATCCGCTTCCGAATCCTCGATAACGACGGTACGCCCCCGCGCCCCATAGGCCGCCGCGACCCGCCGTCCGTCCAGACCCGTGGGACCGCCGCCGTTCCAGTGGGCGTGGGCGGCGCCGATGGTGGCCAGGACCGAGGGCGAGGCCAGTTGGCGGCCCAAAGCGGCGACGATCAGGGCCTGCTCGGCCGCGCCGAGTCCGCTGCCGCCCGCGTCTTCGTCCAGGGCGATACCGAACAGGCCCAGCCCCTCGAGCAAGGACCAGGTCTCGGCGGTCTCGTCGGCGGCGGCATGCAGGCGCGAGATCGGCAGCAGATCTTCCAGCGCATCCGCCACGGTCGAGGCCAATGCGAGCTGATCGCCGCTGGGCTGATACCGCCCGCCCTGCTCACTGCCCTCACCCATGCACTCGACTTTCAACCACCCGAACAGGCGGTCATCCTAGTCCCGGGAGGCGGTCGGCCGCATTGACGGCTCCAGACGAACCCCCGACGCGAGGCGACACGTGTCGTCCCGGGTCAAGTCCGGGATCCATGGCGCAATCAGGCGGCGGGCGCGATCAGGGCCTGACGCCGCAGCTGCAGCGGCGAGGTCTGGAACCAGCGGTCGCAACTACGCGACAACACCGAGGCCTCGGCATAGCCCAGCTTCTCCGTCACCCGCGACAGGGGCATGTCGGTTTGCTGGAGGTAGTGCAGGGCCAGGTCGCGGCGCACGTCGTCCTTGATACTCTCGAACGACTTGCCCTCCTGACGCAGGCGGCGCTGCAGGGTGCGCGGGTGCATGCACAGCTCGGCCGCGACCCGCTCGTTGGTGCAGTCGTCGCCGCCCAGCAGCTGACGCACCAGACCCCGGACGCGGGCGTGCATCGGCGGGGTCGCAGGCGGGAAGCGGGTGTCGATGAAGGACGTCGCCATCTCATAGATCTGCTCATCCGCCTCGGCGACCTCGCACAGCAGGTCGTTCTCGGTCAGCATCAGGGCGTCGGAACGCTGACCGAAGCGGACGTCACAGCCGAACATGGCGCGATAGACCTCGGGCGCGGCGACCGGCGGATGGCGGAACATCACGGCCCGCGCCGTGACTCCCTCGCCGGAGATGTCGCGGATATTGCGGTTGGCCAGCAGCAGGCCGTGCTCCACCGCCTGCGACCGCTGCGGCATGTTCTCCAGCAGGATCTCAAGGCCGACGAACAGCCGGTGATTGGCCCGGTCCGGCTCGAACCGCACCCGGGNNGGGTCGCCAGGCTGTAGGCATGGATGTGTTTGGCGCAGTAGCCGAGCGCCTGCCCCACGGTCTTGGAGTTCTTCATCACCACGCCCACCGGGCCGATGACCTTGTGCCCGCCCTGCAGCATGGCCAGCCGCATGCCGAAGTCGGGGCAGTTCAGCTCCGCCGCCGCCAGCTCCAGCAACTGGACGAAGGACCGGTACTCGAGCACCGAGCCGCGCTTGTCGAAGATGAAGGGATCGATGCGCGCCTTGCGCATCAGGGGCGCCGGGTCCCCGCCCAGCTCCGCCACCAGCTCGGGGAAGAACCTCAGGGTCTCGATATGGACGACCTCGAAGCGCGCGTCGGCTTTCGCGGTCTCGTCGGCGGAGCGGTCTCGGACAGAATCCAGCGGCATGGTGTTTCCTCGATGAACGCGGCCTTTGCGGCTTCTTGTTCCCGAAGCGGATCATGCGCCCGTCTCTGTGGCCCTGACAAGGCAGGCGCCGGCGCCACAGGGGGCGCCGGTCGCCATTTGCGGACACGATGTCGTGCTGGGTCAACGACAGCCGCGCGACGACCGCGTAACCCTCAAGGCCATGTTTCCGCGTCTGTCCCTGCCTTGCCCTGCCCGCCGTCTGGATCGGACGGCGTCCCTTCCGCGCCCTCTCGGTTCCGTCGGGATTCCTGCGAAATGACGGTGCATTCGCGCAATTCAGCTTCAGCGGGTGTCGGGCGCCGCGAGATCGAAAACCGGAGCGTGCGTTGGGACCCGTCCCGCGCCGGGGACGCCTACGCCCGGGGCCTGTGGGTGCGCGAGACCCTGGCCGAGGCCCTGGACCGCGCCGCCCTGTCGACGCCCGACCGGGTGCTGATCGTCGACGGTGAGATCGAACTAACCGCCGCCGACCTCCGCCGCCGCGCGCTCGTTCTGGCCGCTCGCCTGCTGGAGCGAGCGCCGAGGGGCGCCGTCGTCTCCTTCATGCTGCCCAACTGGCATGAGGCGGCCCTGATCTATCTGGCCACGACCCTGGCCGGGATGGTCGCCCATCCGATCCTGCCGTCGCTCAGGGACCGCGAGCTGAAGTTCATGCTCGACGACGTCGACAGCCGGCTGATCTTCGTGCCCGCCGACCTTCGCGGCC
This sequence comes from Brevundimonas sp. UBA986, assembly GCA_002292165.1. GTDB lineage: Bacteria > Pseudomonadota > Alphaproteobacteria > Caulobacterales > Caulobacteraceae > Brevundimonas. The sequence continues at coordinate 7,489 of DBBK01000230.1, read as the reverse complement.
ACGACTATGTGGCGATGATGGACCGGGTCGTCGCCGACCTGCCCTCCCCGCCCGAGGTCGTGGTCCTGCGTGGCCCGGCCGGGCGCCACACGGCCTTCGAGGTGCTGGAGACCGGCGACATCGCGCCCCTGCCGATGCTGGAGCCCGACGCGGTCCGGATGATCCTCTACACCTCGGGCACGACCGGGATGCCCAAGGGCGTCATGCATACCCACAACTCGATCCATGCCCTGGTGCGTCAGCTTCAGGCGCATTGGCTGATCGAACCCGGCGACGTCTTCCTGGTGCCCTCGCCCGTCAGCCACATCGGCGGCTCGATCTATGCCTTCGAGATTCCCCTGCTGCTGGGCACGACCGCCGTCCTGATGGAGCGCTGGGAGGCCGACCCGGGCCTGACCCTGATGCGTCGGCATGGCTGCACGCACATGGCCGGCGCCACCCCATTCCTCGAACAGCTGCTGGCCGCCGCGAAGTCAGCCGACGACAATCTGCCGGACCTCAAGGTCTTCATCTGCGGCGGGGCCGCCGTGCCGCCGTCGCTGATCCGCGCCGCCGCCGACTGGTTCGCCAAGGCCCGGGTCACCCGCGTCTACGGCTCGACCGAAGTGCCGGTCACAACGGTCGGCGTTCTGGAGGCCGAGGCCGTCGATCTGGCCGCCGAGACCGACGGCCGGCCGGGCGTCGCCGAGGTCCATCTGATCGACGCCGACGAAGCGGTCGCCGAGACCGGCGAGGTCCGCGCCCGGGGACCGCAGATGCTGGTCGGCTATCTGCACCCCGAGGACGAGGCCACGGTGTTCGACGCCGACGGCTTCTACCGCACCGGAGACCTCGGCCGCTGGGACGACGGCTGTCTGGTCATCTCGGGCCGGGCCAAGGACATCATCATCCGCAAGGGCGAGAACATCGCCCCAAAGGAGATCGAGGACATTCTGGTCACGCATCCGCGCATCGCCGAGATCGCGGTGGTCGGCCTGCCCGATGTCACGACCGGCGAGCGGGCCTGCGCCGTCATCGTGCCGCGCGACGGCGAGGCGCCTAATGTCATCGAACTCGGCGCCTTCCTGCGCGAGGCGGGGCTCGCCTCCTTCAAGATACCGGAGCAGGTCGCGGTGCTGGACGCCCTGCCCAAGAACGACGCCGGCAAGGTGCTCAAGCACGTGCTGCGCGCCGACCTGACGCGGGGAGCGGCCTGATGGAGTTCGGCTGGTCGGCGGACGAGGTCGCGCACCGGGAACGCATCCGTTCGGTCCTGAACCGGATGCTGCCCGACGACTGGGAAGAGATCGCCCTGCACGGTCCGGGCAGCGACGCCCAGACCGACTTCTCCTATGATTTCTGTTCGGCCCTGGCCGACGAAGGCCTGCTGATCCCCAACTGGCCGAGCGCCTTCGGGGGCAGCGACGAAGGCGTCTGGCGTCAGTTCATCATGGCGGAGGAGGTGTGGTCGGCGGGCGAACCGCGGGGCCCCCAGTATATGAACATCAACTGGATCGGTCCGGTCCTGATGCGCTTCGGCACGGCGGACCAGCAGGACCGCTACCTGCCGCCGATCCGCGAGGGTCGGGCCATCTGGTGTCAGGGCTTCTCCGAGCCCTCGGCCGGGTCGGACCTCGCCTCGCTGCGCACCACCGCCACTCCCGTCGAGGGCGGCTACCGGGTCTCGGGCGCCAAGGTCTGGACCTCCTACGCCGGTCGCGCCGACACCTGCTTCCTACTCGCCCGGGTCCCCGCCGTGGAGGGCGCGGCGACGGGCAAGACGGCCATCGTCATCCTGCTGACCGACATGAAATCTGCGGGCATCCAGGTGAAGTCCATCCCGTCCCTGATCGGCGACGGCGACATCCATGAGGTCTTCTTCGACGACGTCTTCGTGCCCGAGGCCAACCGGCTGGGCGCGGAAGGCCAGGCTTGGGAGATCATCACCTTCGCCCTGCAGAACGAACGCGTCGGCATTCCCCGCTATGAGTTCTCGCGCCGCATCCTCGACCGGGCGGTCGGGCGGCTGAAGGCGGACGGGCGCTGGGCCGATCCGGTCGTGCAGGATCGCGCGGGCCGGGCCCTGATGCTGTGCGAGGCGGCGCGGATGCTTGTCTACCGCATCGTCGACGCCCGGGCGCGCGACCTGCCGCCCGACGCCTATGGCGCCGTGGCCCGCTGGGCCGTGGTTCTGGCCGACAACGGGGTCAACGACTTCCTGACCGAGTTCCTGCCCGAGGGCCTTCTGGGCGAAGACCCGGTGCAGCAGGCCCACCACCAGCGCGCCATCGCCGCCGGGGTCGCCTCGGGCGCCGCCGAGATCCAGCTCAACCTGATCGCCCGCCGCTGGCTCGAGCTGCCGGGCGAAGGAGGTCGGCGATGAACTTCAGTCTCAATGAAGACCAGACCAGCCTGCTGACCGGTCTCGACCAGCTTCTGGCCGCCGAGGCGCCGCCCGCCCCGACCGAACCGGTCTTCACCGAATACGCCCACGGCCTCGACGCGGTGCTGAGCGAGTCCGGCTTCCTCGACATCGCGCGCGAGGACGGCTTCGGCTTGCTGGACGCCGCCCTGATCGTCGAACGGCTGGCCCGCCTGCCCCAGACGGTGGAGGCGGCCTCGACCGCCATCATCGCCCCCGCCCTCGGGCTGGAGCCGGGCCTGCGTCCCGTCGCCCTGACCAGCGGCAACCCCCTGCGGGCCGCTCGCTACCTGCCGATGGCGAAGATGCTGATCGTCGATCGCGGCGATGACGCCCTGATCCTTTCGGTCGATCCCGCCAGAGTCGCCCCCGTCGAGACCCTGTTCGCCTATCCCTATGGGCGCCTGACCGAGGTCGATGAGGGCGCGGGAACCGTCTTCGCCGACGTCGCCCTGCTGCGCCGCGTCTGGCGCATCGCCCTCGCCGCCGAAGCCGCCGGCTGCATGGCCTCCGCCGTCGCCACCGTGGTCGAGCACGTCAGTACGCGTCAGGCTTTCGGTCGGCCGCTCGGCGCCTTCCAGGCCATCCAGCACCGCCTTGCCATGGCCGCCGAGACGACCGAGTCCGCGAAATGGCTGGCCTTCCGCGCCGCCTGGTCCGGCCGCGACGACGACGCCGCCATCGCCGCCGGTTTCGTCCAGGCGCGCATTCCGCAGTTCACCTTCGACCTGCATCAGTTCTCGGGCGCCATGGGCCTGACGCTGGAATATCCGCTGCACTACTGGACCTACCGCCTGCGCGCCCTTGTGGGCGAGTTGGGCGGATCGACCGGTCAGGCGCGCGCCGCGGCCGTCGCCGCCTGGGGAGACGCCGCATGACCGACATCGCCGAGTTCCGCCGACAGGCCCGCGACTGGCTTCAGGCCAACAAGCCGGCCCACCCCCATCCGCTGGACGGCCCCGGCGCCCGCGCGGCCATCCTGTCCTGGCAGAATACCCAGGCCGAGGGCGGCTGGGCCGGGATCGCCTGGCCGAAAGCCTACGGCGGTCGAGGCGCCAGCGTTCTTGAGCAGATCGTCTGGTGCGAGGAATACGCCCACGCCGGCGCCCCCTCGCCGCTCGACGCCTCCTTCGTCGGCCTGAACCACGCCGGCCCGACCCTGATCGCCTGCGGCACGTCCGAACAGAAGGCCTTCCACCTGCCCCGGCTGCTGAACGGCGAGGACATCTGGTGCCAGGGTTTCTCCGAGCCGGGCGCCGGTTCGGACCTCGCCGCCGTGCGCACACGCGGCCGCGTCGAAGGCGATGAGCTGGTCATCGACGGCCACAAGATCTGGTCCAGCTATGCCGACATCGCCGACTGGCAGGAACTGCTGGTCCGCACCGATCCTGAGGCCAAGACTTCCGGCGCCCTGACCTGGGTCATCTGCCCCATGAACGCGCCGGGCCTCACCGTCCGCTCGATCAAGACCATGGCCGGCCCCCGCAAGTTCTGCGAGGTCTTCTACGACGGCGTCCGCATCCCGCTGAAGAACGTCGTGGGCGGGGTCAACAACGGCTGGGGCACGGCCATGTCGACCCTGGCCTTCGAACGCGGCACCGCCAGCCTGCCCCTGCTGCTGGGCCTGATCGAACTGGTGGAAAGCCTGCTCGTCGCCTGCCCCGCCGATCGCCCCGCCATGCGCACCCGGATCGCCCGACTGCGCGCCGAGGGGGCGGCCCAGAAGGCCATGGCCTATCGCTTCGCCCTCGACAGCGCCGACAGCGTGCCCGATTCCTCCGGCTCCATCGTCCGGCTGGGCTTCGCGGAGTTCGCCCAGCGCGTCTCCGCCGCCGCGCTGGACCTGTTCGGCATCGCCTCGGCCGAGGCCCTCGGCGAGCACGGCCTCAGCCATCACTACCTCGATGCCTTCTCCGAGACGATCGCGGGTGGCTCCGCCGAGATCCAGCGCAACATCATCGGCGAGCGCGTCCTCGGCCTGCCGCGCGGCCCGCGCTAGGCCCCCGTTCAAGGCATGACGCGTCCGCTGATCCTCGTCACGACCGCGATCAACGACCGCCATCGCCGTGCGCTGGAGGTCGATTTCGACCTGACCTTCGATCCTGACCGGCGCGAGGGCGTTGGCGGCCTGATCATCGACGGCGTCTTCCGCGCCGATGCCGGCTGGATCGAGGGCATGCCCGACCTCGGGATCATCGCCTGTATCGGCACGGGCTATGACATGATCGATCTGGCGGTCTGCCGCCGTCGCGGCATAGCGGTGACCAACACCGCCGGCGCCAATGCCGGCGCCGTCGCCGACCTGGCGCTGGGCCTGATCCTGTCGGTCACGCGCGGCCTCGGCGACGGCGAGCGCCTGCTGCGCGCCGGCCTCTGGAGGGGCGACGACCCACACCGCTTCTTCGGCGCCCCTGGCCTGACCGGACGCCGCGTCGGGATCTTCGGCATGGGCGCCATCGGCCAGCAGATCGCGCGCCGCCTGTCAGGCTTCGAGGTCCAGATCGCCTATGGCGGCCCCCGCCCCAAGCCGGAGTTCGACTGGCCCTTCTTCGCCGACCTGAATGATCTCGCCGCCTGGGCGGACATCCTGGTGCTCGCTCACCGCGCTGACGAGACAAACCGCGGGATCGTTGACGCCCGGGTCCTGAGCGCGCTCGGCCCCCACGGCTTCCTGATCAACGTCTCGCGCGGCTCAGCGGTGGACGAGAACGCCCTGATCGCCGCGCTTCACACCCGGACCCTCGCCGGAGCCGCCCTCGACGTCTTCGACGACGAACCGGCCGTCCGCCCTGAACTGCTCGCCGCGCCCGGCACGGTTCTGACGCCCCATATCGGCGGCGGATCGAGCCGCTCCTTCGATCTGATGTTCGAGGCGGTCAGCGACAATCTGCGCGCCTTCTTCGCGGGCCGTTCCCTGATCCATCCGGTCCTCGACGCCTCTCGCCCGAAGGCCTGATCCAGCAGCCCGCGGCGTCGGAAACGGTCAAGGGGTTGGCATGAGCCGTCAATGCCGCTGACGGCGCGTCATGCTACTGACGGGTAGATATCCTTCCAAGGCTTGGAGACCCGCCGTGGCCATGATCGAACCCGACGTCGCCGAACTCTGGCGCAGGCCGCGTCATCCCGCGCGTGGCGGAAGACCTCGCCGCGCTTCGGTCACCGGCAGCGGCATGGGCATCAAGGAGCTGGCCGAACGGCTGGGCACCACCCATCGGGCGCTCCGCTACTACGAACAGGTCGAGCTGATCCGCCCCGCGCGTAACCCGCAGGGCGCACGCAACTACGAGCCGGAAACCCGCCGGGCGCTGGAGCTGATCGTCACCCTGCGCCGCACCGGCCACTCGGTCAGCGACATTCGGGCCATCCTGAAAGGCGAGGACGTCGGCGACGACGGCGTGCGCTCCAAGGTCTTCGCCGCCCTTCAGGCTCGCCTCGACGACCTGCAGGAACAGACCCGTCAGCTGCGGACCCTGCTGGACCAGTTTCAGTGAGAGAGCCCCGAAGCCTCACTGTGTCATCCGTGAAGCATTGTGCCCCGGCGAGGCTCGGGTAAGGTCCCCGCGCTTTTTGCAAAAGGACCGTTCCCCTCATGCGTCTCCGTTCCGTTTCGCTTGCCGCCCTCCTGGCCGTGATCGCGCCCGCGACCTCCGTTCTGGCCCAGACGTCCGCCGTCCAGACCGCCATCGCGCCCGAGGCCGCGGCCCTGGCCACCGCCGCCCAGGCCCCCGAGCTGCAGGCCGCGCCCGTCTCGGCCCTGGTGTCCGAGGTCAACATCCCGTGGAAGCGCTTCACCCTGGACAACGGCCTGACGGTGATCGTGCATGAGGACCACAAGGCGCCCGTCGTCGCCGTGTCCGTCTGGTACAATGTCGGCTCCAAGGACGAGCCGGCCGGCTCGACCGGCTTCGCGCACCTGTTCGAACACCTGATGTTCGGCGGCTCGGAGAACGCCCCGGGCTCCTACCTCGGCCGGATGCGCAACCTCGGCCCGTCGAACCTGAACGGCACGACCTGGTTCGACCGCACCAACTATTTCGAGACCGTCCCGACCCCGGCGCTGGAACAGGCCCTGTTCCTCGAGAGCGACCGCATGGGCTATCTGCTCGGAGCCCTGGGTCAGGACACCCTCGATCTGCAGCGCGGCGTCGTCCAGAACGAGAAGCGCCAGGGCGACAACCAGCCCTACGGCCTGTTCGAATACGCTCAGCTGGAAGCCCTCTTCCCCGAAGGCCACCCCTATCGCCACTCGACCATCGGCTCGATGGCCGATCTGGACGCCGCCAGCCTCGAGACCGTACGCAACTGGTTCCGCGACAACTATGGCCCGAACAACGCCATCGTCGTCCTGTCGGGTGACATCGACGAGGCCAGGGCTCGCACCCTGACGCAGCGCTATTTCGGCGCCATCCCGCGCGGTCCGGTCAACACTCCGGCCGAGGCCCCGGTGCCGACCCTGGCCGCCCCGATCGTGGCCACCATGCATGACCGCGTCGCCAACACCCGCCTGACGCGCAGCTGGGCCGTGCCCGGCCTGACCAGCGACGACACCGTGCCCCTGGCGGTCGCGGCCCAGGTCCTGGGCGGCCTCGCCTCCTCGCGCCTCGACAACCAGCTGGTGCGCGGCGAACAGGCCGCCGTCTCGGTCTCGGCCGGTCTGCAGGACTTCCACCGCATCGGCATCTTCGAGATTTCGGTCGATGTGAAACCGGGTCAGGACGCCGCCGCCGTGGGCCGCCAGCTCGACGCCATCGTCGCCGACTACATCGCCAAGGGCCCGACCGACGAGGAGGTCGCCCGCGTCGCCACCCAGTATGTCTCGCGCGTCGTCCAGAGCCTGGAACAGGTCAATGGCAAGGCCAACGTCCTGGCCGAGGGTCAGCTCTATTCGGGCGATCCGGACCACTACAAGAAGGAGCTGGCCGAGTACGCCTCGGTCACCCCGGCCCAGGTGACGGCCGTCATGCAGCGCTGGCTGACCCGTCCGGTCTTCGACATGACCATCGCCCCCGGCGAGCGTGAGCCCTATGCCGAAGCTGCCGCCGACAAGCCTGCTCCGATCCCGGCCGCCGAGATCCAGCGCGTCGCCCA
>DBBK01000104.1 GCA_002292165.1 Brevundimonas sp. UBA986 | reverse complement strand
CTCAAGCTCGTCCTTTGCCTGACGCTGGAACAGGGCGGCCAGATCGCGGGTTCCCATCGGCGCCTCCGTCGACAACAGGATCCCGAGCAAGGCGACCGACAGCCGGTCCGGCTCACCCGGCGGCAGGAGCGCCGGAGGCGCCGACGGCCGCAGGAGGTGGACCACGCCGGGGGCTTCGGGCGGGGGCGCAGCGACCACCCGCCCGGCCTGCCAGTCCGGACGCAGCCAGAGCACATGGCCTTGCGCCTCATCCTGACGGCGCCGGCGGTTCAGCGCAGACAGGCGCTCGACCACCTCCGCGTCGTCCAGGCCCCGGGGCCAGCCGTAGGCCTCCTCCACCACCTCGTCGATCTGGCGCTGAAGCCGGTCCAGGGTGCGGATGCGGGCCTGGGCGCTGGTCCAGGCGAGGTCCGGCGGCAGGGCCTCGCCCGCCCGGACCCGGGCCAGAAGGTTGTAGAGACCCGTCATGGTCAGCGCCGGCAGCCGCGCCAGGGCCTCTTGCCGGGTCCGGTCCAGATCCTCGGCCAGCTCGGCCAGGGTCCGGCGCTGGGCGGGCGTCAGCTCCGGGAAGGGGAAGGGATCGAAGCAGCTGCCCTTCACATAGACGGGCCGGTCTTCCAGCCGCCCGCCGAAGGCCTCGGCCCAGCACTGGTGCGCCCGGGACGACAGGACGCCCAGCACCGCCGCATCATCGCTGGCCACGCAGACCAGCCGGTTGTCCGGCACGAAGGTCGGGTCGACGAAGCGGAACCACAGGTGCTTGGCCACCTCCGCCGTGGCGATGAAGCGGCTCAAGCCCGTCAGGGCGGCTCGCAGCCCCTGCCTGGGCTCCCCCGGCATCCACCAACGCCGGCGATAGAGGGGGCGACGGTTGCGGTCCCGCTCGGGCTTCACCGTCTCCAGCAGGTGCTCGTAGAAGCCCGGATGGCGCCGCCGCGCCTCGGCCTCGGACAGGTCGGAGAAGTCGATGACCATCAGGTTGCGGGACCGGTCGGCGGCGTCGCGGCCGTTCAGATAGGGGCGGGTCGGGGCGGCCTCGCCCGGTTCCGACAGGGCCGCCAGCTCAGCCGCCCGGTCGGGCGTGACGAGGAAGCCCGCTCCCATCAGCTGGACCCCGCGCGACGCCAGAAGGGCGTTGGCCTTCAGCGGCTGGACGCGGGTCTGGTCCGGGCTGATCTGCAGATTGGGGCCGATCACCCCCCTCGCCTCCTCAAGCGACAGCATCGGCGCCCCGTCGGCCGAGCGGCGCTCGGCGACGATGCGGTCCAGCCGCCCGACGCGGCCCGACCGGGTCTTCTCCGCGACGGTGATGGCCACCCGCACCGAGGCCGCCGTCCCGCCGCCCCAGGGGTAGCCGGTGACAGCATAGGCCAGGTGGATAGGGCCGCCGTCCAGATGGTGCTCCAGCACCGCGCGCGAGCCCTGCTGGGCGATGGAGTGGGTGGTCACGAAACCGAAGCGGCGCAGACGCGAGCCCGGCCGGGCAAGGATGCGGGCCGCCCGGTCCCACCAGCACATGACCAGATCGGCCTGACGGAACCGCCCCTGGCGCACGGCCCACAGGTCGTCGACATAGGCGTCGCCCAGCTGGCGGCGGGCCTGGGCCGCGCCGAGATAGGGCGGGTTGCCGATGATGAACTCGGCCTCGGGCCAGTCCGCCGCCCGGGGCGAGCCGCCCCGGCGATAGAGGCCCGCCGCCGACCGGCCGGGGGCCAGCAGGGCGTCCCTCTGGACGATGGCGACGTGACAGGCGCGCACGACCGAGGTGCGGGCTGCCGCCGCCACGCCCCGCCGCCGCGCCTCGGACTGCAGATCGGCGATGGTCATGACCAGCCGTGCGATCCACACCGCGCGCGGATCGATGTCCAGCCCCATGAAGCGCCTGCGCGAGACCCGCCGCGCCCCGATCCCGGCCAGTCCCAGGTTGTCGGTCAGGTCCTCCAGAGCCGCCAGAACCTCCGCCTCGAGGACCCGCATCATCCGCATGGCGACGTAGAGGAAGTTGCCCGAGCCACAGGCAGGATCCAGCACCCGGACGGTGCACAGACGGCGATGGAAGCGGCACAGGCTCTGGCGCGCCTGATCGGTCCGCCCCTTGTTCGCCCGCGCCTCGGCCCAGGCCCGGACGCCGTCCCACTCGGCCCTCAGCACCTCCATGATGGTCGGGGTCACCACCGCCTCGATGGTGGCGACGTCGGTGTAGTGGACCCCGCCCGCCGCCCGCTCGCCGCTGGTCAGGGCCTGTTCTAGCAGGGATCCGAAGACCGCCGGCTCGACGTCGCGCCAGTCCTGCCGCGCCGCCGCGATCAGCTGGTCGAGGTCCTGCGTCGTCAGGGGAATGGGCGCCACCGAGTCCAGCACCTCGCTGTCGAAGCGCGGGATGGCCTGGCCCAGGATCACGCTGAAGCCGCCGCGCCGCATCTCGCGGAACAGCTGGGCGGCGGCCCGATGGAACTCCTCCGGCGTCCGGCGATAGCGTTCCAGCAGCCTCAGGAAGGCCTGATCCTCGAACCGCCCGGTGCTGTCGGCGAACATGGCCAGGATGCACTGGGCCAGGAAGTTGGCGGCCTTGGATTGACAGGCCTGACGGTGGATGGGGTCGATCTCCCCCCGCCCCGAGGTCGAGGCCTGGTCGGTGACCAGACTGCCGGCGAGCCGGGCGCCGATGATCGGGATCAGCCCCGCCAGGGCGCGCCCCACCACCGTCGTGACCTTGCGCACCTGAAGCGTGGGATCGAGGGAGTGCGGATCCGTCCAGACGCGGACCAGCCGGTCGCGGATCCCCGGCCGGCGCAGGTCTTCCAGCGCGATGCGGTGGCTCTCCGCGTCCGGGAAGGGCTGATAGGGCGCCCGGTCCGACCCGAAGCTGGACCACAGCTCGATCGACCGCCCGACATTGACGATCACGAGGAAGGGCGGGCGCCGCTCCAGCCGGTCGGCATAGACCTCGGCCTGTTTGAGGCCCTTGCCCATCTCCTGCTCGCTGCCCTTGATCTCGAGCACGAAGGCGTCCTGACGGTAGCAGTCGGCCCGCATCCGGCGCGGCGCCGCCCCTTCGTCGCGGAAGCGCAGATAGCGTTCGAAGGCGTAGTCCGGGTCGCCCACGGTCTGGTCGTTCGGCGCCGGCACGCCGAGGACCCTGCACAGCTGGATGATGAAGGTCTGACCGTCCGAGCTCTCCCGAACCGCCGCACGACTCCAGGTGTCGATGAACGCGTCCATGTCTGATCCAGCCCCCACCAGAGGGACTGAACCTTAGATTAGTTCACAACCTTAATACAGCCTTAAGTTGTTAACCTTAACCCGTCCAGATAGCGTCGTGAAAGCAAGGGTTTGCCCAGCCAGTAGGCCAGTTCGGCCGGACGGGTGATGTCCCAGACCGCGAGGTCGGCGCGCTTGCCGGTCGCGACCGTGCCGATCTGGTCGGCGAGGCCCAGCGCCTTGGCCGCATGGCGGGTGGCGCCGGCCAGGGCCTCTTCCGGGGTCAGACGGAACTGGACGCAGGCCAGGGTGATGGCCGCGGTCATGGAGGCGACGGGCGAGGTGCCGGGGTTGCAGTCGGTGGCGACGGCCATGGCCACACCGTGCTTCCTGAGGAGCGCGATCGGCGGAGGCGTCGTCTCACGCAGCATCAGATAAGCGCCGGGCAGGAGGACGGCGACCACCCCGGCCTGCCCCATGGCCGCGATCCCGGCCTCGGTGGCGTGTTCGATATGGTCGGCGGACAGGGCGTTG
>DBBK01000045.1:19182-23333 GCA_002292165.1 Brevundimonas sp. UBA986 | reverse complement strand
GGTTCCGCTTCGCAGCCTGAAGGGTAACGGGACGCCGCACAGGCGCCAGCGCCCCTAATTCCGCCGACGAACCCGTTGGTTTTCAAAGCTCTGACAAAAATTCACGCCGGTTTCCCTACCAGGGTTCGAAACCGTGGGATGATGACGCCGCGCCTCCGCATCGGGCGGGCGGCGTCGGCGGGAGGGCGGATTTCAGACTATTCAGACTATTCAGACCCTGTTTTTTCGGTGCGAGTCTGAAATCTCACTCCTGCGGGATCGGATTGGTCCTCGGGTCCGGGCCGTTGGTGACGACGCGGTGGCGGTCGCCGAGGTCCTTGACCACGATGACGTTATCGAACCCTTGCGCGTCGAACAGGGCCTTGACCGCCTCGCCCTGGTCCCAGCCGATCTCGACGGCGAAGACGCCGCCGGCTTTGAGGATGCGTTTGATCTCGGGGGCCAGCTGGCGATAGGCCTCCAGGCCGTCGGGGCCGCCGTCCAGGGCCAGGATCGGATCGTGGTCGCGCACCTCGGGATCGAGGCCGGGAATGTCGCCCGACGGGATATAGGGCGGGTTGGAGACCACCAGATCGAAGCTCTGGTCGGCGAAGCCCGAGGCCCATTCGGTGCGCAGGAAGGTGGCGCGGCCGTCGAGGTCGAGGTTCGTCGCGTTCTCGCGCGCTACGGCCAGGGCCTCGAAGGAGATGTCGGTGCCGACGCCCTTGGCCGCCGGACGCTCCGACAGGATGGCCAGCAGGATGGCGCCCGAGCCGGTGCCGAGGTCGGCGACGGTGAAGGCCTCATGCGGGGCGTGCGCCAGCATGGCGATGTCGAGGATGGTCTCGGTGTCCGGGCGCGGGCTGAGCACGTCGGGCGTGACGTTCAGCATGATCTTCCAGAAGCCCTTGCGGCCGAGGATGCGCGACACCGGCTCACGCTTCAGGCGGCGGTCGACGAAGCCGTCGAGCATGGCCAGCTGGTCAGCGCTGACGGCGCGGTAGGGGTCGGTCAGGATGTCCATGCGGCTGGCGCCCGTCGCGGCTTCCAGCAGCAGGCGGGCGTCGATGGAGGGGCTGTCGATGCGCGCGGCCTTGAGCCGGGCCTGGGCGGCCTTCCAAGCGGAGACGAGGGTGGGGGTAGAGGTCGTGTCGGTCATGCGGGTCTCGCTACCGGATCACCGACCGCGATGCGACCCCCCTCCTCGATCGAGACATAGAGTCCGCACAGCATATGGCCATAGGTCTCGAACAGGGCCCGGACCACCGCGAGGTCGCGTTCGCCGGTCTCGGGATCGACCTCGGTGGCGGCGCAGCGGACGATGGGCTTGGCGCCGCGCAGGGTGGTTTCGCCGATCTTGATGGCCTCTCCGACCCGGTTGTTCTCGACCCAGGGCGACCAACCCTCGACCCAGACATTGGCGCGGAAGCGTAAGGGATCGAGCGTCTGGCCCCAGCGGCGCTCGAGGTCGCGCACGCTGTTGAGGTTCAGGATCGAGACCCGGCCCCTGGACGAATCCATGAAGCGGTGATCCGGCCCAGCGGCGATCAGCTTCAGCGGCCCTTGCGCCTCCTCACCGAGGAAGGCGGTCAGCCGGGCCTCGAAGACGGCGCGGTCGTCGGGGTCGTCGAGGCGGACAGAGAAGTGTTCGCCGTCGATCCCGGCGGTCAGAACATTGGCCGCCTCATCCCAGCGGGTGCGGACCCGGGCCAGGATCGCCTGACGCATCAGGACGGTGAACCTCTGTTTCGGGATCTGTTCGGGGGCCGAGGGGTCATAGCCCGAGGGGCCGTTCTCAACCGCCCACATTCGGTCGCCGGGGAACCAGCCGCCGGTCGGCAGCACGGCCTCGGTCAGGGGCTCGGGCGTGAACCCCTTGACCGGGTGGCGGTAGAGGGCGGCGACGGACGACATGCGGGATGACTGCCCGACGAACGAAGATCGGGCAAGAGCAGGGCAAGGACGGGAACGCGCCGACAGCTTGGCCGTTGAGCCGTCGATGGCGTCCTCTCCAAAGCTCCCCTTCAAACTGACCCGGGTCGGCAGCCGAGCCTCGGTCTGGCGGTTCGCGGCGGCCACCGTCGGCGGGCTGGCGGCGGGCGCCGGTGCAGCGCATCTGCTCTATACCCAGGGCCACAAATACGGCGTCGAGCTGAGACCAAAGCGGCCCGAAATCCTGCCGCCAGCCGTTCCGACGCCCGAGGACTATGACGCCCGCGATCCGGGTCGGGGACGGCTGGCCCGCAGGCCCGAGCACATTCCGCACAAGGGCTGGATGGACATCGCCTGGCGCGTAGGTGCGGCCTATTTCGGCGACCGGGTCGGCTTCTTCGCCGGCGGGGTGTCCTTCTTCCTGGTGCTGTCCCTGTTCCCGACGCTGGCGGCCTTCGTGACCCTGTACGGGCTGTTCGCGGATCCTGCGGACGCCTGGAGCCGGCTGCAGTTCCTCTATTCCGTCCTGCCGTCGAACGTGGCCGAGTTCCTGGGCGACCAGATGCAGAGGCTGGCCGAGAACTCCTCGGGCCAGCTGACCTTCACCCTCGTCTGGACCCTGTTGCTGTCGCTCTGGACGGCCAACGGGGGGATCAAGACCCTCTTTTACGGGCTGAACGTCGCCTATCACGAGGTCGAGAAGCGCAATCTGGTCCACTACAACCTGATCTGCATGGCCTTCACCCTGTCGGGACTGACGGCGGTTCTGGTCACGGCGGGGCTGGTCGTCGGGGCGCCGATCGTGCTGTCGGTGTTCGGGCTGGAGGAGGACTACGGCCTTCTGGCCCTGCTGCGCTGGCCCCTGCTGTTCGCCGGCTATGTCGGGGCCCTGACGGTGATCTATCGCTTCGGCCCCTGCCGACAGAGGGCGCGCTGGCGCTGGCTGACCCCGGGCGCCCTGTTCGCGGCGATCCTCAGCATCATCGTGTCCTTCCTGTTCAGCTGGTATTTGTCGACCTTCGTGCGGCTGGACAGCTACGGTCCGCTGGCGGCCTTCATGGGCTTTCTGCTGTGGATCTGGATCTCGGTGCAGATCATCCTGATGGGCGCCGAGGTCAATGCCGAGATCGAGCATCAGACGGCCATCGACACCACCACCGGCGAGCCCCGGCCTCTGGGCGAACGCGGCGCCCTGGTCGCCGACACCGTGGGGCCGAGGCGGGGGTCGCCCGCCGCGCTGGACTTCACCCTGAAGCATGCCGAGGCCGTCGCCGACCGGCTGATGAAGAAGAAGGCGAAGACGAAGCGCTAACCCCAGCCGTCATCCTCGGACTTGTTCCGAGGACCCATCGTTCAGCGCAACCGACTGTGTGACGGGGCGCGCCCAAGCGATCCGCGTGACCTCAATCCTCCTGCCCGTGTCCGCCATGGGTCCTCGGGACGAGCCCGAGGATGACGGAAGCGGGATGAGCGTCAGAAGAAGAGCGGGTCCGAACGCTTCTCGGGCGGCAGGGTCTCGAGCTTCTGGGGCGGATCCTCGCGACGCGGCTTGGGCTGCTGCGGCGCAGGCCGGACCTCGACACGCGGCGCCGGCGTCTGCTGGCCGTCATACGGCTCGCCGGCGTTCGGATCGACCGGGGTGGTCACCGTGCCGCCATAGGGGTCCTCGACCTGCCCCATCAGATCGCCGACCGGATCGGGCGGAACCCAGCCCTCGGGCATGGGCGGGCCGTTGGGAATGGCGGGAGCGTTCAGGCGCGGCAGGGCGGCGGACATGAAGTCCTTCCAGATGGCGGCGGGCGAGCCGCCCCCGGTCACGCCGCGCATCGGCGTGGCGTCGTCCTTGCCGACCCAGACGGCGGCGACGAAGCCGCCGGTGTAGCCCACGAACCAGGCGTCCTTGTAGTCCGAGGTGGTGCCGGTCTTGCCCGCCAGATCGCGGCCGGGAATGGAGGCCGAGGCGCCCGTCCCGCCGGTCATGACCCCGCGCAGCAGCTGGTTCATATAGTAGAGCGGCGGGTTGTTGATCGCCTGCTGGCCGACCGCGCCGGTGTTGGAATGCTGGTAGATGACCCGGCCCTGGGGCGTGCGGATGCGGCTGATGCCATAGGCCTCGACCCGACGGCCGCCGTTGGCGAAGGCGTCATAGGCCTGGGCCATTTCGATGGGCGAGACCTCGGAGGTGCCCAGAGCCATGGCGGGGTCGAGGCTGATGCGGCTGGTGATGCCCAGACGGCGGG
>DBBK01000045.1:12971-19136 GCA_002292165.1 Brevundimonas sp. UBA986 | reverse complement strand
GACGGCGGGCGGCGCGCGAGACGCTGTCGCGGCCGATCTTGTCGGCGACCGAGGCGGCGATCGTATTGGTCGAATGGGCCACGGCGTCGGCGATGGTGGTCGGCCCGCCGAAGGTCCCGGAATAGTTCTTGGGCGACCATGTGCCGATGGTGATCGGCTCGTCGACCACGGGGGTCTGGGGCGTATAGCCGGCCTCCATGGCCGCCAGATAGACGAAGGGCTTCCACGAGGACCCGGCCTGACGCTGGGCGTCGACGGCGCGGTTGAACTGGCTGTCGGCGTAGGAGGCGCCGCCGATCATGGCGCGGACCCGGCCGTCGCCGTCCAGGGCCACCAGCGCCGCCTGCTGCACGCCCTTGCCGGCATCGCGGGTCAGGATGCGGTTGACGGCGCGCTCGGCCGAGGTCTGCAGCGTCAGATCGAGGGTGGTCTCGACGACCATGTCCTCGGTCGGTTCGCCGACCAGGCCGCGGATCTGCTTGTCGAGCCAGTCGATGAAATACTGGGCGTGCTGGCTGGCGAGGGTGCGCGAGACCCGCACGGGCTCCAGCACCGCCTGCTCGCGCTGGGCCGGGGTGATGACGCCGGTGGCGACCATCTGGTCCAGAACGACGGTGGCGCGGGTGGCGGCGCGCTTGGATTCCGAGACCGGCGAATAGCGCGACGGGGCCTTCAGCAGGCCGGCCAGAAGCGCGGCCTCCCCAACGGTCAGGTCCTTGGCCGATTTGTCGAAATAGCGCTGCGAGGCCGCCTCGATCCCATAGGCGCCGGCGCCGAAATAGACCCGGTTCAGATAGAGGGCGAGGATTTCCTTCTTGGAGAATTTCATCTCCAGCCAGACGGCCAGCATCAGCTCCTGCACCTTGCGGCGCATGTTCTGGTCCGGGGTCAGGAACAGGTTCTTGGCCAGCTGCTGGGTCAGGGTCGAGCCGCCCTGGACGACACGGCCGGCGCGCATGTTGCGCGCGGCGGCCCGCATCATGCCGATGGGGTCGAAGCCCGGGTGCCACCAGAAGCGGCGGTCCTCGATGGCGATGAAGGCGGCGGGCACATAGTCGGGCAGGCTGTCCAGATCCGCCGGCGGCGCCTGCTGCGTCCCGCGCGTGGCGATCAGGGCGCCGTTGCGGTCCAGATAGGTGATCGAGGGCTGGCGCGAGACATTGTAGAGGCTGGAGGTGTCCGGCAGGCCGCGCGCGAAGACGGCGAAGAAGACCACCAGGAAGATCGCTCCCCAGATGGCCAGGACGCCGCCCCAGTAGAGGGCCTGTTGCAGACGGGTGCGCTGCGGCTTCGCGCCGCCCCCACCACCGCTCGGACGACCACCCGAATGGCCACCCTGTCTGCCGAAACCTGGACCGGCCATGGATATCCTCAAAGTCCCGCTGCGGAAGGGTTCTACCCGATCCGGCGCTATCCCACACGTCGCCCATCAAAACAGCCCGCGTGGTGAACAGGCGGTGAAGATGTCACGGGAACGTGAGGCTTGTTTCCGGTGAAATCAGGGCGGAGCGGTTAACGATCGGTGAGGCGCGGGTGCAGCGGCGGTGCACGAGGCGTACGGGGGCTCCGAGCAAGGGCGCGCCGCAGCGCTTGTGCTCACAGGGCTTCCAGTCCCAGAGGCCGTCCCTGCGCCAGCGGATTTCGCTCCCGGCATTGGCGACCAGTCGCCCGGAGCACTGCCAGCATCGCACACGCCAAAGCAGAATTCCGAAGACCGGCAATCCGACCAGCCAGATCGGGAAAAGCAGCACCGGCTTGAGGGCCGCCGCCAGAAGGAGGCATGCCGCGAAGACGCCAAGGGCCAGTCGCAGGCCCTTCCATCGCCTGATGAAATCGGATCGTCCGTCCACGGACTTCCTTTCGATGGGTGAGGACGAAGACATCACGCTATCGCCGCCGCGCCACCCAGATCAAACCATACTCGTCCTGCTCCGCCGGATCGATCGGATCGGCGACGAAGCCGTGGGCGTCGAAGATGGCGCGGTATTCCTCTGGCGCGAGGCTGCCGTGGTAGAGGGGCTCGCCGCGCCAGTCGCCGACGATCTCGCCCTCGCCCGGGCCGCTGGAGGTCATGAAGACGCAAGGTCGGGCCCCGTGGGACAGGATGCGCGGCAGGGCGATCCTCTGGTCGGCGGGACTGAGGTGAAACAGGCTGTGCCAGGCCAGAAGGCCGTCGAAGCGGCGGTCGCCCAGATCCAGCGTGCGCATATCGCCGGCCAGCCATTCGCCCTGGGGCAGGGTCTCACCCGCATGGGCCAGAAGGCCGGGCGCCGGATCGACACCCGTGACCTTGAACCCCCGCTCGATCAGGGCCGACGCCACCGGCCAGCCGGCGCCGCAGCCGATGTCCAGCACGGTTCCGCCGGGCGGCAGCGCGGCCGTGAACCGCTCGAACCAGCCGGCCTCGGTCAGGCCCGGACCGCCGGTCCCCAGCGTCCGCCGACGGTCGGCGATCCAACCTTCGGCCTTGTCGGAATAGAGGCCGATAATTCGGTCCGCGGAGGTCGTCACGCGCCAGTCCCCCGGTTCAGAAAAGTTCGTCCAGCTGTTCGAAGAACTCCCGCCGGGCCGGCGCGTCCGGCTCGCCCCGCGCCCGGAGAAATTCGTCGGCGATCTCCGGCGACAGATCCTCCCGCAGACCGCGATGCACGAAGGCGACGTCGGTCCAGCGGTCCGCCTTTCCGGCCCGCCCGAGGTCTATGAAATACAGCTCGTCGCGCTCATCGACGAAGACATTGCCGTCCGAGAGATCGCCATGGGTGAAGACGAGAGCCTCCGAAAGCCGTGTGGCCCGGAGATGGGCCAACAGTTTCTCGGGCGTGTTCAGGTCCGGCCATTGTCCCGGATCGTAGTCGTCGGCGATCAGGTCCTTCGCCATCAGATACTCCAGCTCCTCAAGGCGGGCGGCGATTCCGGAATCGAACGGGCAGTCGTCGATCGGCACCGCAGCCAGCCGTTTCAGGGCTTCCTGATACAGGGGAAGAACGGGTCGATCCGCAGCGATACGCGCGGCCAGGGGCTCGCCCGGCGCCTGACGCGTCACCATGACCTCATGGGTTTCCGTTCGGCCGACATGCACCAGTTCGGGGACGTTCAGGCGACCGGAAAGCCAGTCCAGGACCCGGGCTTCGCGCAGGACGCTGAACGTCGTCGGAGCGTAGACCGCGGGCGAGGCCTTGAGAAAGAACCGCTCCCCGCCGCGCATGAAACTGCTGACGGAACAGGGCGATTCCCCGATGTCGTCGGGTTCGAGCACCGCGTCGCCGACGAAGGACGCGATGGGCGGGGGCAGGTCCATGGGGGCCTACTGGGCGACGAAGGCGTCCAGCGCCGAATAGAAGACCTCGGGCTGGTCCAGCATGATGAAGTGGGCGCTGTCGGCGACGCGCTGCAGCTTCACCCCCGGCAGGCGGGAATAGGCGCCACGGTAGATGGCGTCGGTGCCGCCCGCAGGCATGCCGTTGAAATCGACGTAGAGGACCTCGACCGGGGCCGTGATCTTCGAAAACTCGGGCGAGACGTCGGTGACGACCAGTTCCTGCATGGCGCGGGCCATGACGTCGGTGTCGCTGGTCAGGGTGTCCTGAATCGGTCCGGCGCGCTTCGACTCGGTCTTGATCATGGAGCCGATGGTCTGGTTGGCGCTGTCGATGCGGGCCTGACCGGTTTCGGCGGCGATGCCGTCGTGGGTGCGCTGGCCGACGGCCTCGATCTGCTCGCGGGTGGCGGTCGGGCCGGCGAAGGCCGGGCCCAGGCTCGGCAGCATGTCCACGACCATCAGCTTGCCGACCAGATCGGGATGGCGGGCGGCCAGCATCAGGCCGATGGTGCCGCCCATGGAATGGCCGACCACCACCGGGTGATCCAGATGGTTTTCCGTGATGTAGCGGGCGATCTCCTCGGCGACCGGGGCCGAGACCGGGCCGGAGGCGTTGCCCTCGGTCGGGGCGCCGGCGAAGCCCTGAATATGGATGCGGTGGATGCGCCAGCCGCCGGGCTGGAGCGTCTCGACCGTCGCGGCCACGCCGTTGTTGACGCTGACCGTCTCGGAGGTCCATCGCGCCTGCAGGTGTTCGACCGTGCCGTCCCAGACCTCGGGCGAGGAGCTCAGCCCGGGAATCAGGATGATGTCACGCACCCCGGGACCGGCCGGCTCGCCGTCGATGCGGACATGCAGCCGGTCCGAGGCGAAGTCGGCGTGGCGGTGGTGTTCGGCGTGTTCGGTGTGACCGTCCTGGGCGGAGGCCATGCCCACCGCGCCGAAATTGATCATCAGGCCGACGGCGGCGACCAGTCCGGTCAACAGCTGGGTGTTCATGTGGCGTCCCTCCGGGCAGGCGGTTCGCCTGCGTTCTGATCCCTTGTCGTCACAGTGGGGACGAATGGATGCGGGCGGAAGCGGGGCGGTGGAAAAAATCCTGCGTGATGACGTCACGGGCGCGGACGCCTAGAATGGCCGGATGCCCTCCGCCGACTCCGCTCCCGTCTCCTCCAACGCGCCCGAGGCCAAGGCCCCGCCGACCGCCTTCGGCAAGGGCTTTGTGCTGCGACGCCTGGTATTTCGTGGCCCTGGCGCGCGACGTCGCCAAGGGGTCGCTGAAACGCTACGAGATCATGGGCGAGCCGGTGCTGATCGGCCGCACGAACGCCGGCGCCGTCTACGGCATGCGCGACATCTGTCCGCACCGGGCCGCGCCGCTTTCGGCCGGGCGGATGGTCGACAAGCCCGGCGAGGGCGAGACCATCGAATGCCCCTATCACGGCTGGCGCTTCCGTCCCGACGGGGTCTGCGCCGCCATTCCGTCCCTGGTCGAGGAACAGGCCTTCGAAGCGAACCGCATCCGCGTCCGTTCCTATCCGGTGGTCGAGAGCCAGGGGCTGGTCTTTGTCTTCATGCGCTCCGATCCGCGCTCGGACGAGGCCCCCGACCATGCGCCGCCGGTCTTCCCGGGTGTCGTCGGCGGCGAGGCCAGGCTGGTCGAATGGATGGATTTCGACAGCCATATCGACCACGCCGTCGTCGGCCTGATGGACCCGGCCCACGGGCCCTTCGTGCATCAGCAGTGGTGGTGGCGGTCCGAGCATTCGATGCATGAGAAGGCCAAGGCCTTCGAACCGCGCGAGTTCGGCTTCGCCATGGTCCGCCACGCGCCGTCGTCGAACTCGAGAGCCTACAAGATCCTCGGCGGCGCCCCCGCGACCGAGATCACCTTCCGCCTGCCCGGCTATCGCTGGGAACATATCCAGGTGGGAGAGAAGCAGGTCCTGGCCCTGACCTGTTTGACGCCGGTGACAGAGACCAAGACCCGGATCACCCAGATCTTCTGGTCCGACCACTGGGTGTTCAACATTGCCAAGCCCTTCCTGCGGATGGGCGTGGTCGCCTTCCTGAAGCAGGACGGCGGGATGGTGAACCTGCAGAACGAGGGGCTGCGCTACGACCCCGCCCTGATCTGGATCGACGACGCCGACAAACAGGCGAAGTGGTATCAGCAGCTCAAGCGCGAATGGACGAAAAGCCGCGTCGAGGGACGCGGCTTCGTCAACCCGGTCAAGGCCGGGGTGCTGAGGTGGAAGAGCTAGACCCCCTCCGTCTCCTCGCGCAGAGCTCGGAGCCACCTCCCCATCGCTGCGCGACGGGGAAGAGACTCAAATCCCTTAGCGCGTCAGGGCGCCGGCGAGGATGACGTCGATCTGCTTGGCGACGTGGTCCGACAGCTGTTGCTCGGTCCAGCTGTCGTAGGCCGCGCGGCGGTAGTTCGACAGATAGGCGTCCCACAGCAGGTCGGTCAGCAGCGGCACGTCGGCGTCTTGCGACAGCTCGCCCTTGCCGACGCCGTCACGCAGGATCTGGGTGATGACGGCCAGCAGTTGCTTGGTCACGGCGCGGGCGCGCGTCTCGGCGGCCAGCGGCTGGAACCACGAGCGGGCGACGATGGCCTGGAACAGCGGCAGCTGGTCCAGCGAGCCGTGGTAGCCGGCGGTCAGGGCGGCGGCCAGACGGGCCTTGACCGAACCCTCGCCGGCGCCGGCCTTCACCGTGTCGGCCAGTTTGGTCATGTCTTCGGTCAGGACGGCTTCGAACAGCTCGGCCTTGTCCTGGAAGTTGGCGAAGACGGCGCCGGTGGACATACCCGCGCCCTTGGCGATGTCGCGGATGGTGGC
>DBBK01000045.1:0-12947 GCA_002292165.1 Brevundimonas sp. UBA986 | reverse complement strand
GTGCGGATCTTGGCGGCCTGGCGGCGGTTCAGGCGGGGGGTTTCGTGTCCGGCGACGTCATCGGGGGTCTGAACGTCGGCGGTCGCGGCGGTGTGAGACATGGAAGAGATGCTTTACTCAAACCCGGAGGCGGGGGAACCGCCGGGACGAAAAGGAAGAAGGGGCACGGCCGAGAGCCCCGGAATTCACCGGTTTTCAGAAGGCGTCGCCCCGAGAACGGGGGTCTTCATCACGGAACGATGACGAAATTGGGGTCCAAATATTAACGGCGCGGTTCCTCGCGGCGCGGTGTCAGCGAACCGACACAGTGGATAAACGACGTTATTCGGACATTCCGTCGCGAACGGCTACGCTTTATTTTCCAAAGGTTTCCGAACTGTAGACCCGCGCAGGGCCCGGGTCGCGCGGCCGCGCCGCGCCTCGGGGATGGCCGCCTGGAAGACCGCGCGAAAAACGTCGCGCTTTTCGTGGATGGACGCCAGGACCAGCCCCATGGGCACGCCGATGTCGACCAGGGTGTTCTCCGCCAGTTGCAGGCTGGCCTCGGTGGTTTCGGGCACGGCGTCGGTGACGCCCAGACCATAGAGGCGGGCCGCGTGGCGGTCGTCGCGGGCGCGGGCGATCACGGTCATGTCGTCGCGCAGGGCCCGGGCGGCGATGACCACCTCATCCACCTTGGAGGGGGCGTCCATGGTCACCACCAGGGCGCGGGCGCTGTCGATGCCGCAGGCGGTCAGCATCTCGGCCCGTCCGGCGTCGCCGTAATAGATGTCGAAGCCCTGGCGACGGGCCTCGGTCACCGTCGCCGGATCGGCGTCGACGGCGATGAAGGGCGCCTTGTGCTCGGCCAGAAGCTCGCCGACCAGCCGCCCGACCCGACCGAAGCCGACGATCAGGACCGCACCCTCGCGCACGACCGGGGTCAGGGCCTCGGCGGGCACGGCCGGCGCCTCGACATCCTTCGGCTCCAGCCGGGGCGCCAGTGTCTGGCCCAGCCAGGCCATCAGGGGCACGGTGAACATCGACAGGGTCGCCGAGACCAGTACGGCCTGGGTGAAGGCGGGCGAGGCCAGACCCTCGCCCATGGCGGTGTTCAGGACGACGAAGGCGAACTCTCCGGCCGGCCCCAGGACCAGGGCGGTTTCGATCGCCGTGCGGGGGCCCAGTCTCCACAGACGGGCAAGACCGTAGATGACCCCGGCCTTGATGGCCGTAAGGGCGATCGCGAGACTGAAGACGAAGATCGGGTCGGCGGCGAGGACGTTCAGATCCAGGCCGATGCCGACCCCGACGAAGAAGACCCCGAGCAACAGACCCTTGAACGGCTCGATATTGACCTCGACCTCGCGCCGGTACTCGGTCTCGGCGATCAGCAGGCCGGCGATCAGGGCGCCGATGCTCATCGACAGACCGGCCGCCTGGGCCGCGACCCCGGTCCCGACCACAACCAGAAGGCACAGGGCGACAAACAGCTCCTGACCGCCGTGGGTGCGCTTGCGGCTGCGCGCCACGGACCGGAACAGGGGTCGGAGCACCACCCGGCCAAGCACCACGATCAGGGCCAGACCCAGGGCGGCGGGCGCCAGGGTAAAGAGGGTGCGGCCGATCTGGTCGGGCTGGAGGAAGCCGCCCGGATGGGCGGCGGCCGCCAGGAAGGAGACGGTGATCAGGATCGGCGCCACGGCCAGGTCCTGGGCCAGAAGGACGGCGAAGGTCGCCTTGCCCGTCGCTCCCTTGAGCCGCCCGCTCTCGGCCATGACCGGCATGACCACCGCCGTTGAGGACAGGGCCAGACCCATGCCGAGGACGGCGGCCGCGGCCAGCGACTGGCCCAGCAGCAGGAAGCCGCCCCCCAGAACCGCCGCGCAGACCAGAACCTGAAGCAGGCCGAAGCCGAAGACGAGGCGGCGCATCGAGCGCAGCCGCTCCCACGACAGTTCCAGCCCGATCATGAAGAGAAGGAAGGCGACGCCGAGCTCGCTGAGCTGGGCGATCTGGGCCGGGTCGCTGATGGTGAACCAGGACAGCCAGGGCAGGGTATCGGTCAGCTGACCGAGGCCATGCGGCCCCAGAACGACGCCTGCGGCGAGGAAGCCCAGCACCGGGCTGATCCTCAGACGGCTGAACAGGGGCACCACCACGCCCGCCGCCGCCAGGAAGACGACCAGATCCTTGTATTCGCCGCCGCTGCCGTGTCCGCCCGCCATTCGCCCACCAATTCGCTATGGGGACAATCTTGTCTCAACGGGGCTCCGGCGCCATCCCGTCGCGGAGATTCATGAATCTTTTTTAAGGCGACACCCCCCCTGTCCGGCGTAGGTTCGCCGCCGAACCGCCATATTGGCTTCGGCCGCAGATGGCCTCATCCGCCGCCTCATTCGACGAAAATCGCCGACCTTTCAGGACTGTTTTCCTACATGAAGAAGCTTCTCCTCGGCGCCGCCCTCGGCGCCCTGCTCGTGCCCGCCGCCGCCTTCGCCCAGACCGCCGACACCGGCCTGTTCAGCGCCCAGTCCGACGCGCATGAGTGCATCGACGACGGCTGCACCATGGTCGCCCTGTTCCAGTCGGGCCCGACCGGCTCGGGCTATCAGGGCACGGTCGCGCCCAAGTACGGGACCTGGGGCTTCGACCTCGCCGGTCGCGACACCACGGTGAACCCGGGTGACAACTTCATGGAATACGCCAACGGGACCGCGCTGAAGTCGCTGGTCATCCCGTCGGACCGCACCTCCTACGGCTCCTTCGCCCTGCTGCGCGAACTGTCGGACAACCGCATGAAGGAACTGGTCCTGGGTCTGGCGGCCCGCACCGACCTGACGCCGGGCACCGACGAGGCCAAGATCGCCGACGCCTACCGCTCCTATATCGACGAGGCCCGCATCGAGCAGCTCGACGCCCAGCCGCTGCAGCCCTATCTGGCCGCCATCCGCGCCGCCGACACCCGTGAGAAGATGGCCGTTCTGATGGGCGGGACCCAGGGCCGTCTAGGCACGTCCTTCTTCCGCACCGGCATCACCATCGACGCCAAACAGCCTGACCGCTACGTCGTCTCCGCCGGTCAGGGCGGCCTCGGTCTGCCGAACCGCGACTACTATCTGTCGCCGCTCTACGCCGACAAGAAGGTCAAGTATCAGGCCTATGTCGAGCGCATGCTGACCATGATCGGCTGGGAAAACCCCGCCGAGAACGCGGCCGCCATCGTGGCCCTGGAAACCTCTATCGCCGAAACCCACTGGACCCCGATCGAGAACCGCAACCGCGACAAGACCTATAACGAATACACCATCGCCAAACTGGCCGAAGAGGCGCCGGGCTTCCCCTGGCAGGCCTATTTCGACGCCGCCCAGCTGGGCACGGCCCAACGCCTGATCGTGTCCCAGAACACGGCCATGCCCAAGATCGCGGCCATCTACGCCGAGACCCCGGTCGCCCTGCTGCAGGCGTGGGAAGCCTTCCACACCGCCGATGACGCCGCGCCGCGGCTGTCGCGCCGCTTCGCCGACGCCCAGTGGGAGTTCCGTTCGCGCGACCTGTCGGGCCAGCCCGAGCAGCGCAGCCGCGAAAAGCGCGCCATCTCCTTCGCCGAGGGTTCGCTCGGCGAGGCGACCGGCCGTCTGTATGTCGCCGAATACTTCCCGGCCGAATCCAAGGCCAAGATGGAACAGCTGGTCTCGAACATCCGTTCGGCCCTGTCGCACCGCATCGCCGGCCTGAGCTGGATGGGCGACACGACCAAGGCCGCGGCCCAGGAGAAGCTGTCCAAGATCACCGTCAAGATCGGCTATCCCGACAAATGGCGTGACTACTCCGCCCTGGAAATCCGTCCCGACGACCTGTTCGGCAACGCCGAGCGCGCCGGGATCTTCCAGTGGAACTACCAACTGGCCCGCCTGAACAAGCCGGTCGACAAGACCGAATGGGGCATGACGCCCCAGACGGTGAACGCCTATTACAACTCGTCGAACAACGAGATCGTCTTCCCGGCCGCCATCCTGCAGCCGCCCTTCTTCGATCCGAACGCGGACCCGGCCGTCAACTACGGCGGCATCGGCGGCGTGATCGGTCACGAGATCGGCCACGGCTTCGACGACCAGGGCTCCAAGTCCGACGGCGACGGCGTGCTGCGCGACTGGTGGACCCCGGCCGACAAGGCCAATTTCCAGGCCCTGACCACGCGTCTGGGCGCCCAGTACGACGCCTTCGAACCCATCCCGGGCTATCACGTCCAGGGTGGGCTCACGATGGGCGAGAACATCGGCGACGCCTCGGGCGTGGCCGTGGGTCTGGAGGCCTATCACATCTCCCTGAACGGTCAGGCCGCCCCGGTTCTGGACGGCGTCACCGGCGACCAGCGCTTCTTCTACGGCTGGGCCCAGGTCTGGCAGTCGAAGATGCGCGACGAAGCCGCCAAGCAACAGGTCGCCACCGACCCGCACAGCCCGGCGATGTTCCGCGTCATCGGCCCGCTGCGCAACTCCGACGCCTGGTACGAAGCCTTCAACGTCCAGGCCGGCGCGAAATACTACCTCGCCCCGGCCGACCGGGTTCACATCTGGTAAGCCGGGCGACAGCCTGAATGACGAAGGGCCGGAGCGTTGCCGCTCCGGCCCTTTCCTTTGAGTTCAAATCTTGCACAGCGTTGATGCCCACTATCCTAAGGGCGCGAGGTGACGCGGCGGCAGTGCTAGGTGGATATGGGCTGTCCTGCGGGACTGGCTACGAGTCCGAATGTTCCTTCCTCAATATGACCGCGATAAATCCAACGGCTTCCTTCGTCATCTCGGCCTTGCAGCCCGAGTCGGAAGGCCCTGAACATCACCTTCCTTTCATCGCTTCCGTGTACAAGGAAGGTGGCTGCAGAATGGAATATGAGTGTGCAGCGCGGATCTGGATTGGCGGACCAGGTCAAATCATTCAGGTGACGCTCTAACCGTCCCTCGGTAACAAAGCGTTCGCCGGGGATCAGTGAGAAGTCAGCCCTTGTGTGGTCCTCAGCAAGCCAGATGTCTCTCCACCCGCAGATGTTCTGTTCCCCATCATCTGGTTCAGGCAAAAGCGCAGCATAGAAGTGCGCTTTGCTCGCAATGGTATTCCCGACATTCTTGTACGCTACGCTGTAGGTGATCTTCACTTGGTCTCCCGCCACGCACAGCGGCGAGAACGTCACCTCTATCGTGATCCAGGCTCTTTGAGCGACCTCTGTAAGATCGTTCTGCCTCACCATAGCTTTGGTGGCATCTGCCCCATCGCGAACTGCGTCTCGCGTAGCTTTGAGGGTAAGGGCGACGAACACAACCCCGGCCAAGCCCGTCCAGAACTGCCAGATTCCGAGATCTACGATGTCATCCGCAGCACGGGCAGCCGAAGTCGCTATGACAACCTGACAGCCCATGTCGCTATCGGACTGACAGCGGGCCTCGGCTCTTGCTTGCAAAGCTTCTCGGCGACCCTTGATCTCGCCTACCCAATGCGGAAAGACCCAGAGGAGCACGATTGCGCACCCCGCTACAAAAAAACCCGCACCGACAAGCAACAAGCGTCGAGCCTGAGCGCGTGGGTCTCTATTGCTGGAAGACATCGGATTAAAACGCCGCTGTGAAACCGCCCCGCGCGATCCTGTCGCGAAGCTACTCTCGGATTCGGGAATTTCCATAGCTGTCAACTTTTCCGCGCGTTCGCGGTAGCTGACGGGGAGTGTTTTCTAGCTGTTGCCGCTCTTGCGGAGCGTCACGTAGATCGCGCCGTCGCCGCCGTGGCGGCGGTGGGCCGAGGCGAAGCCGGAGACGACGGGGCGCAGGCCCGGGCTCTGCAGCCATTCATGCACCGAGGCGCGGATGATCCCACCTCCCCTGCGCCCCTGTCCCGTGATCACCAGCACCGACTTCAGTCCCCGGGCCTGACAGCCCATCAGGAAGGCGCGCAGCTGGTCCTCGGCCTCGAAGCGGCCGAAGCCATGCAGGTCGATGCGGTCCTCGATCGGGTCCCGCTCGCGCGACAGCCGGCGCTGGCGGCGCGGCTCCAGCTCTTCCGGCGCGCCCCGTGGAGCGGGAGAGGCGACGGGACGGGCCGGCGCGGGCATGGGCTGCGTCTTCGTCAGGACAGGCTTTTTGGCCGGGGTCGTGGCCGTCGACAGGCTGGCGGGCGGATTGGCCGGCAGGGGGCCGCCGGGGGTGACACGGGCGGCCTTTCGGGCCGCCGGCGGGGTCACCGAGCCCGAAACCCGGGCCCAGATGCGACGGTCCTCGGACGTCAGATCGCCTGAAGCCTTGCCCCCCGAGGTCTTTTTCGGCGGCCCCTTGGCCACGGGTCAGTCGTCGCCGTCGTCGTCGGCGGTCAGATCCTGCGGACCCGGCTCATGGACCAGAAGATCGCCCGGCTGGCAGTTCAGCTCCCGGCACAGGGCGTCGAGGGTGGAAAAGCGGATCGCCCGCGCCTTGCCGGTCTTGAGGATCGACAGATTGGCCAGGGTCACGCCGACGCGGTCGGCGAGCTCGGTCAGCGACATGCGTCGTTCGAGCAGGATGCGGTCGAGCTGGATGCGGATGGCCATGAGAAGGGATGCTCGATCAGATCAGATGGTCAGTTCGGATTCGCGGCGCAGCCGGGCGCCCTCGCGGAACACCTCGGCGAGGACGAAGACGACCAGGACGGAGAAGATGGGGGTCAACAGTTCGCCGAACCCTTGCGGGTCCATGACCCCGGGCACGAGGCGGGCCGCGACCATGCCCTGGGCCACCCAGACGCCGGCGGTGACGGTGGCGAGCGTCAGGCCGATAGCGCGCAGACGGCGCACATTCTCGGGCCGGAAGGGGTCGCCCGCGGTCAGGGTGCGGAAGATGAGGCGCAGGTTTCGCAGGATCAGCAGGAAGCCGCCGACCCAGGCCGACAGGGCGCCGAGACCGAACAGCAGGAGCGGCCGCGTCAGGGGCTGCTGCAGACCGCCGTCATGGTCGGTGACGGTGACGTTGTAGTTGGCGACAGGAATGAAGATGGCGGCGACGAAGGCGATCAGCAGGACGGCGGTGATCAGCATCAGCAGCAGATAGGCCACGTCGAGGGCGACCTTCAGAAGGCTGGCGACCGAGCCGGGACCCAGGGTCCGCCAGGGGGCGCGAAAGCGCGGAAATCGAACGCGGGCGGCGACGCCGTTTGCCGGAAGCCGACCTTTCAGATTGTCGAGGGTCGGAAGGCGCATCGGCCGGGGTCGCTCAGGCCGGGAGGGAGGAGGCGAATGCCGCGCGGGGTCCGGCGAACCCCGTCGCGGTCTTATACATCGCGATCTTCATGGGTCTCGTCAAAGCCTTACAAAAGCGCATCTGGCGTGAACCGGGGGTCTGGATCAGACCCCCTCGGTCAATCCCTGCATCGAGATCGATGCAAGGCGCGGTAGACGGGCTCAGAAGGCCTGGGCGAGGATGGCGACCAGGGCGGTCGGCAGGGCGGCGAGCAGGGCGGCGTTGACCAGCACATTGCCGACCTTGTCCATGAAGAGAGAGGCGTTCATCGTGTTCATCGTGGTTCTCCTGAGTGTGGGACGTTTATTGCCCACTTGGTTATGACCGCTGGGTAAAGATTGTGCGTTTCCGTCAATCTCTGGAACGGTGCGGCCCCCGTTCGTGAGAACATAGATAGGCCTTGCAACGGGCGAGGTCACGTTACATATCGTTTAACGATATTAAACTTTGGCAATGGATTGTAACGCGGTGCGTGAACAGCGATGAAACTCAAGCTTATCAAAGGGATGCGCATCGTCGCGGCCACGCATAACCCCGGAAAGGTCCCCGAAATCGCGGCCCTGCTGGATGGAAATTACGAGATTGTCACCGCCGGACAGTTGAATCTGCCCGAGCCGGACGAGACCGAGACCACTTTTGGCGGCAACGCTATGCTCAAGGCCCGGCATGCGGCCCGGCTGTCGGGCGAGGTTTCCCTGGCCGACGACTCCGGAATGTCCGTTCTGGCGCTGGACGGGGCGCCGGGCATTTTTTCCGCGCGCTGGGCCGGGCCGGGCAAGGATTTCGCCCTGGCCATGAAGAAGGTGGAGGATCGGCTGGAGGAGATCGGATCGACCGACCGCCGCGCCTGGTTCACCTCGGCCCTCGCCGTGGCCTGGCCGGACGGACCCTGCGTGGTCGTCGAGGGCGAGGTCCACGGCCAGCTGACCTTCCCGCCCCGGGGAGCGCGCGGCTTCGGCTATGACCCGATCTTCGTCCCCGAGGGCTTTGACCAGACCTTCGGCGAGATGGAGCCGGCGGCCAAGGACGCCATGAGCCACCGCGCCCGCGCCTTCGCCAAGCTCAAGGCCGCCCTGATTGACTGACCTCGACCCCGGCCCTCCTGACCCAGGAAGCGATGTCGCCGTCTACATCCACTGGCCCTACTGTGCGCGCATCTGCCCCTACTGCGACTTCAACGTCGTGCGGGATCGTGGGCGGACGGAAGAGCAGGCCGGTCTGGTCGCGGCGATCCTGAGCGACCTGGAGGCGCAAGGCGCGCTGGTCGGCGAGCGGCGGCTGGCCTCGATCTTCTTCGGCGGAGGCACGCCTTCGCTGATGCCCCCCGAGGCGGTGGCGGCGGTCATTGAGGCCATACACGCGCGCTTCCCCGCGTCCCATCCGGTCGAGATCACGCTCGAGGCCAATCCGACCGACGCCGAGGCCGCCCATTTCGCGGCCTTGGCCGACGCCGGAGTCAACCGGCTGTCGCTGGGAGTCCAGTCGCTGGACGACGCCGCCCTGAGGTTCCTCGGCCGCAACCATTCGGCGGATGAGGCGCGCAGGGCCATCGCACTGGCCGGCAAGGCCTTCGACCGGCTGTCGATCGACCTGATCTACGCCCGGCCGGACCAGTCGGTCGCCGACTGGACCAGCGAACTGACCACCGCCGTCGACCTCGGCTTCCAGCACGTCTCGCCCTATCAGCTGACCATAGAGCCCACGACCGCCTTCGGCCGGGCCTATGCGCGCGGCGACTGGACCCCGCCCGACGAGGACCTGTCAGCCGCCCTCTATGAGACGACCCAAGGGTTGCTCGGGGCCGCCGGGTTCGAGGCCTATGAGGTGTCCAACCATGCGCGCGGCGTCGCGGCGCGGTCGGCGCACAATCTGCATGTCTGGCGCGGCGGCGACTATCTGGGCCTCGGCCCCGGCGCCCATGGGCGGCTGACGCTGGAGGGGGCGCGCACCGCCACCGTCGCCCACCGCAAGATCGGGGACTATGTCGCCGGGGTCGAGGCAGGTTTGCCCTGGGCCGAACGCGAGGCGCTGGACGCCGAGGGCGCGGCCGAGGAGCGCATCCTGCTGGGCCTGCGCACCGTCGAAGGGGCCGAGGCCGCCGCCTTCGACACGCTCGGTATCGGCGACGCTGTCCGCGACCTGACCGCCGACGGCTTTCTGGAAGTCCGCGAGGGTCGGGTGATCGCCACGGCGAAGGGCCGTCCGGTGCTGGACGGGGTGCTCAGGGCGCTGCTGACCTGAAACTCAAGCCCCGGCCTTGACCGCGAAGCTCCAGGCGGCGTCCGACAGGGGGCCGACCTGGGCGGCCATCGAGCGGGCGTGGGCGCTGGCGGCGGTGCCGTCGCGCACCCGCCCGGCGATGCCCTGACAGATGGCGCCCAGCCGGAACAGATTATAGGCCATCAGCCAGTCGAGGTTGGCGGGGGCGCCCGCGCCGGTCTTCTCCGCATAGCGGGCGACCGTCTCCTCAATGGTGGGGATGCCCAGCGCCTTGAGGTCGACGCCGTTGATGCCGTTCCTCTGGCTGGCCGGCAGGACCCAGCCGATCAGCATGTAGGAGAAGTCTGCCATCGGATCGCCGAGCGTCGACAGCTCCCAGTCCAGCACGGCGCGGACCTGGGGCGCATCGGCGGCCATGATCAGATTGTCGAGGCGGAAGTCGCCGTGGACGATCCGCGCCGGCCCCTCGGGCGGCAGGGTCGAGGGCAGGTAGTCGATCAGTTTGTCCATGGCCGGGATCGGATCGATCTCGGAGGCCCGATACTGTTTGGTCCAGCGCCCGACCTGACGCTCGAAATAGTTGCCCGGCTTGCCGTAGTCGCCCAGGCCGATGGCGGCGGGGTCGAAGGCGTGCAGAGCGGCGAGCGCGTCCGTCTGGGCCTCATAGATGGCGCGGCGCTCGGCGGGCTCCATCCCGGGCAGCTTCAGGTCCCACAGGACCCGGCCCTCGACCTTGTCCATGACGTAGAACATCGAGCCGATGACGGCCTCGTCAGTGCACAGGGCATAGGGGCGAGCGACCGGGTAGTTCTGTTTCGACAGGGCCGAAATGACCGTGAACTCACGGTCCACGGCATGGGCGGAGGGCAGGAGGGTCCCGGGCGGCTTGCGACGCAGGACGTAGGATTTGCCCGGGGTGACGAGCTCATAGGTCGGGTTCGATTGGCCGCCCTTGAACTGGCGCACCGTCAGCGGTCCCTCATAGCCTTCGACATTCGCCGCCAGCCATTCGCCGAGCCTGCCCTCGTCGAGGGCGTAGCGGGGATCGACCTCGCGCGTACCGGAGAAGGTCGCCTGGGCGTCGAGGTTGGTGGCGGCGTCGGTCATGGATCTTCCTCGGTCGGCGTCTTGAAGACGCTCTGTCGTTCAGTTCGCGGCAATGATGGCGGCCTTGACGGCCTTGCGCCAGCCCTTGAGCAGCCGGTCGCGCTCGGCGGCCTCCATGCGCGGGGTCCAGACGGCGGGCGCCTCGGTGGTGTGGACCTTCAGATCCGCGATCAGGCCGACGCCCAGCGCCGCCAGCTTGGCCGCGCCCAGGGCCGTCATCTCCTGGAAGGCGGGCCGTTCGACCGTGACCTCGCAGATGTCGGCGACGAACTGCATGGCGAACGAATTGGCCGTGACCCCGCCGTCGACCTTCAGCGTCGCCAGCCGGGGCGCCCCGTCGTCGGCCAGGGCGTCGAGCAGGTCGCGCGTCTGATAGGCCAGGGCCTCCAGCCCCGCCCGGACGAAGTGGGCCGGCTTCGAATCCCGGGTCAGGCCGATGACGGCGCCGCGCGCATCCGGCTCCCACCAGGGCGCGCCGAGGCCCGTAAAGCCGGGGACCAGATAGACCCCGCCGTTGTCCTTCAGGCCTTGCGCCATGGCCTCGGAGTGACGCGACTCTGAAATCATCCCGACCCCGTCCCTGAGCCACTGGATCGCCGATCCAGCGGAGAAGATGGAGCCTTCGAGGGCGTATGCGGCGGTGTCCCCGACCAGATAGCCGAGAGTGCCGAGCAGGCGGCGGGTCGAGGCGACCGGCTGATCCCCGACATTGGCGACGAGGAAGGCGCCGGTGCCGTAGGTGATCTTGGCGTCGCCGGGGTTCAGGGCGCCGTGGCCCACCAGGGCCGCCTGCTGGTCCCCCGCCGATCCGGCGATGGGCAGGGCGCGGCCGAACAGGCTGGGGTCGCTTTCGCCACTGATCTCGGCGCAGCCGACGATGCGGGGCAGGACGACCTTCGGCACATTGAAGAGCTCGCACAGGTCATCGCGCCATTCCCGGGTCCGGAGATCCATCAGGGAGGTGCGGCTGGCGTTGGTGGCGTCGGTGACGTGGCTGGCTCCGTTCGTCAGCTTCCACACCAGCCAGGCGTCGATGGTGCCGAGCTTCACCTCGCCCTTTTCCGCCCGATCGCGTGCGCCCGGGACCTTGTCGAGCAGCCAGGCGAACTTTGTGGCCGAAAAGTAGGGATCGAGGATCAGGCCGGTCGCCGCCTGCACCTCGGCCTCATGGCCCTCGGCGGCGAGGCGGGCGGAGACGTCGGCGGTGCGCCGGTCCTGCCAGACGATGGCCCTGTGCAGGGGCTCGCCGGTCGCGGCGTCCCAGATCACGGAGGTTTCGCGCTGGTTGGTGATGCCGATGGCAGCGAAGCGCGACACGCCGCCGGCCTTGCGGATCACCTCGCGGCAGGTCTGCAGCGTGGCGGTCCAGATCTCGGCGGCGTCATGCTCGACCCAGCCGGAATGGGGGAAATGCTGGGCCAGCTCGATCTGGCTGACGGCCACGGCCCTGAGCGACTGATCCTCCCCGACCTCGAAGGCGATGGCCCGGCTGGACGTCGTGCCCTGGTCGATGGCGAGGATCAGATTGGACAAGGCCGTCTCCCGGGCTGGCGTCGCAGAAAGTCGAGGCAGGAACTCTTGAACTGGCCCTTACCCAGGACTTCGGCTTTGGTTTAAGCAGCGGGCATGACCTTGCACACCCCTTCGTTCGATGGCGTCCGCGACGCCGCCCGTCAGATCGCCGGCGTCGCCGTGCGCACCCCCCTGATCGAGAGCCCGGCCTTGAACGAACGTCTGGGCGGACGGGTGCTGATGAAGGCCGAGACCCTGCAGCGGGCCGGGGCCTTCAAGTTTCGCGGCGCCTATAACCGCATCAGCCGGCTGACGGACGAGGAGAAGGCGCGGGGCGTCGTGGCCTATTCCTCCGGCAACCACGCCCAGGCGGTGGCGGCCGCAGCCAAGATGGTCGGGACCTCGGCCATCATCGTCATGCCCGCCGACAGTCCCAGGGTGAAGGTCGAGGGCGTCATCGGCTTCGGCGGCGAGGTGCGGATGTACGACCGCTACACCGAGAGCCGCGAGGACATCGGCGAGGAGATCGCGGCCTCGAAGGGCTCCATTCTCGTTCGCCCCTTCGACGACCCGTTCATCATCGAGGGTCAGGGCACGGCCGGGCTGGAGATCGTCGAACAGGCCGCCGAGCTGGGCGCCGGCGCTCTGGATCAACTGTTGTGCGGGACCTCCGGCGGCGGGCTGATGGCCGGAATCAACCTGTCGATGGCGGCCCTGTCGCCCGCGACCCCCTGCTGGGGGGTCGAGCCCGCCGACTACAACGACACCCAGATTTCGCTGGCGAAGGGCGAGCGTCTGACTCACGCCCCGGCCAGGGGCACCATCTGCGACGCCCTGATGACCGACCGGCCGGGCGAGCTGACCTTCCCC
>DBBK01000096.1:12592-22671 GCA_002292165.1 Brevundimonas sp. UBA986 | reverse complement strand
GATCAGCAGGACGCCGCCGACGCCGTCCTGACGCGCCGCCTCGACACAGGCCGCGACCAGATCGCCGCCCAGCCCGCCCTTGCGGCAGCTCGCATCGACGGTGATGGGCCCCAGAAAGACGGCCGGAACCTCGCCCACCTTGACCGCCCACAGATGCACCGAGCCGACGATGCGGTCCTCATCGCGGGCGACGAGACCCAGGGTCATGCGAGCGTGTTCGCGAATCCGCTCGGCCGTCTTGGCGTAGCGGCCCGGGCCGAAGGCGGCCAGAACCAGCGCCTCGACCGCGGCGCGGTCGGACGGCAGTTCCGGCGTGATGGCCAGAGACGTGTTGCGAAGGGCGGCGGCGGCGGTCATGGCGCGCGCACCTAGGCTTTTAGTGTGACGGGTTCAACCGGCTTTCGAGAAATCCGGCGCCCGCTTCTGGCTGAAGGCCATGAAGGCCTCCATCGCTTCGGGGCTGGAGAGCTGCGATCCGAAGGCCTCGCCTTCGCGCTGCATAAGGGCCCAGATCTGTTCGGCGTCGCGCATCAACCGCTTGGTCTTGCGGATGGAATTGGGCGCGCGGGCCGCCAGTTTCGCGACCAGACCATCGGCGACGGCCTCGACCTCAGCGGCCGGCACGCAGCGGTTGGCCAGACCCCAGGCGAAGGCGGTCTTGCCGTCGATGGGTTCGCCGAGGGCGAACATCTCGAAGGCCCGCTGATGGCCCATGACCATCGGCAGCAGCATGGAGGACGCCGCCTCGGGCGCCAGGGCCAGGTTGACGAAGGGCGTCGACAGAAGCGCATCCTCGGCGACCACGACCAGATCGCAATGCAGCAGCAGGGTCACCCCGATGCCGACCGCGCGGCCGCGCACCGCCGCCACCGCCGGCTTGTCCAGCTCGGCCAGGCTCTTGAGGAAGCGGAAGACGGGGGCGTCCAGCATCTGACCGCCGCCGCTGGTCCCGATGGCGATGAAGTCGGCGATGTCGTTGCCGGCGGAGAAGCTGTCGCCCTCGGCCTTGAACACCAAAACCCGCACGGCGGCGTCGGTCTGGGCCCGCTCCGTCGCCTCGGCGAGGGCGGCGTACATGGCCTGGGTGATGGCGTTCTTCTTCTCGGCCCGCGCCAGGGTGACGGTCAGGACGCCGTCGTTGAGTTCGGTGCGGATGGGGTCGCTCATTGGGTCGTTTCCTCTTCGGGATCGTTCCCGATTTCAGTGTCGGTTCGGGTCGCCGTCCACCAGTCGACGCCGTCGGCGTCGCGGTCGCGGCGAGCGCGCCCTTGCGCTTCCAGATAGTTCAGATGCGCCATGCTCTCGCCGGTGGCCATGCCGAAGACGCCGTCGCCGATGGGGCGGGCGAACAGGCTGGAGAAGACGTCGATGGCCCGGCGCGGCTCGCGCAGGGCGCGCTCAAGCCGGGTCAGGCCGGTGTGATGCCCCTTGGTCAGGGCGTCGAGCCGCGTATGGACGCCGGTAAAGGGCTCGCCGTGCGACGGCAGGACGAAGACGTTCTCCGGCAGGAGGGCGCGCAGCTTCGACAGCGAGGCCAGCCAGTCGCCCAGCGGGTCCTGCAAGGGCTCCGTCGGCCAGACCGAGACGTTGGACGAGATGCGCGGCAGAATCTGGTCGCCCGACAGGAAGACGTCGTCGGACTTGCGCCACAGGCAGACATGTTCGGGGCAATGGCCGTTGCCGACGACCACGGTCCAGACGTCGCCGCCGATCTCGATCTCATCGCCCTCGCTGAGCCGCTGATAGCTCTGGGGCATGGGATAGACGCCCTTGCCGAAGCGGCCGAACTCGCGCCGCCAGCCGTCGATGCGTTCGTCGTCCCAGCCCGCCGCGCGGAAAAAGGTCTCGCCCTCAGCCGGCGCCGGGCCGGTGTCCGCGACCAGCATCCGGGCGGTGACATACTCCAACCGCGACATCAGCAGCGGGACCTTGAACCGCTCGCACAGCCAGCCGGCCAGGCCCAGGTGGTCGGGATGCATATGGGTGCAGATCACCCGTTTGACCGGCTTGCCCCCGAGCGGGCCCGCGAACGCCGCTTCCCACCCCGCGATCGAGGCCTTGGTGTAGAGGCCGGTGTCGACCAGGGTCCAGCCGTCGCCATCGGCGAGCGCATAGACATTGATGTGGTCCAGCGACATCGGCAGGGGCAGGCGCAGCCACAGCACCCCGGCCGCGGCCTCGACCGCCTCACCGGGAACGGGCGGCGCGCCGAGCGGATAGGTCAGGCCCCGTTCGGTACGGGGTCCGGACGCCGTCTCCGTCACGGTCACGCCATCAGCCAAGTCAGTCTCCAATCGAAACGCTGCACATAAACCCATCCGCCGAGCCCCGTCCAGAGACGGCGCCCCTTGCGCAGGGAAACGCGCCTTGACCGCGCCCCGCAGGCGGGTCAATGCAGTCACGACCTGTTCTGCCCGGAGCTTTCCCGTGTTCAATCGAAACCTGCTCGTCGCCTTCTGTTCAGCGGTCCTGTGTCTGGCGGGCGTCGCGCCGGCCATGGCCCAGACCACCACCCCCGCGCCGTCGGGCACCGCCACCGGAACCGGTCCGCGCGGCGAACAGGTGCTGCCCGGCCGCATCGGCGGCGGCCGCAGCGTCTCCACCAATCGCGCCTCCGCCCCGCAACGCGGACGCAACGCCCCCAGCCCCGAGCAGATCAAGGCAAGCGCTCAGGAGCTGGCCACCGCCGCCAACACCGGCTGCACCGTCACCGAGGCGGCCCTGCGCGGCGACAACGCGGAACACCAACACGTTTATGAAGCCGCCTGCAGCACGGGCCCGGGTTTCATCCTGATCGGCGCCACGCCGCCCCAGGGTTATGACTGCGTCGTCCTGTTCGGCCAGGCCGACACGAGCCGCTCGCGCGACCCCGCCGCCGATGTGGGCCTGCAGTGCCAGCTTCCGGCCAACAACAACGTCCTGGCCGTCGTCACCGGCTACGCCCACGAAGCCGGCGTGAGCTGCACGGTCGATCAGGGCAGCGCCGTCGGCAAATCGTCGGGCGACAACGTCGTTTACGAGGTCGGCTGCGCCGGCACGGACGGCTATCGCATCGAGAAGACCGCGACCGGCTGGTCCAAGACCGAATGCATCAAGCTCGGCCATTCCGACGCCTGCAAATACTCCACCCCCGACGAGCAGATCGCCTCGCTGAAGGCCTTCCTCGCCAGCGGCCAGACCCCGGCGTGCGACGTCAACGGCGCCCGCTACATGGGCGCCAACGCCAACGGCTCCTTCTATGAAGCCAAGTGCGCCGGCGCCGACGGCTTTATCGTGCGCTTCAACAACGAGATGGCGGTTCAGCAGGCCTACCCCTGCGCCACCGCCCAGCGCATCGGCGGTGGCTGCACCCTGACGCCGGCTCCGGCCGCGGCCCCGGCCCCGGCCGCCGCGCCCACGACCCAGCGGTAAGAAGCATCACAGACGACGCCTTCAAGGGCCGCCTCGCGAAAGCGGGGCGGCCCTTTCGCTTTCGGACGGATCGCCCTAGCCTCGCAGCCATGCGTATCGCCACCTGGAATGTGAACTCGGTCAACGCCCGTCTGCCGACGGTGCTGGCCTGGCTTGAGGCGGCCGCGCCCGATGTCGTCTGCTTCCAGGAGATCAAGACGATCGACGAGAAATTCCCGCGCGAAGAGTTCGAGCGGCTGGGCTACAACGTCGAGACCCACGGCCAGAAGACCTACAACGGCGTGGCCATCCTCTCGAAATTCCCCCTCAGCGACATCCGGCGCGGCCTGCCCGGAGCGGAGGGCGCGGGGCCCGACGGCGCCGACGACGATCAGGCGCGCTATATCGAGGCCCTGGTCGAGGCGCCGGTCCCGGTGCGGGTCGGGGCCATCTATCTGCCCAACGGCAATCCGGTGGGCACCGGCAAGTTTCCGTACAAGCTGGCCTGGTTCGACCGGCTGAACGCCCACGCCCGCGACCTGCTGGCGCTGGAGGAGCCCTTCGTCCTGTGCGGCGACTACAACGTGATCCCCGAGCCGGTGGACGCGAAGAACCCGGCCGACTGGGTCGGCGACGCCCTGTTCCAGCCCGAGAGCCGCGCCGCCTTCAAGGCGCTGAAGTGGCTGGGCCTGTCCGAGGCCGGCGAACTGGGCGAGCAGCCCCCCGGGACCTACACCTTCTGGGACTATCAGGCCGGCGCCTGGCAGAGGAACAACGGCATCCGCATCGACTTCCACCTGCTGTCGCCCCAGGCCGCCGACCGGTTCCGGAACGTGGAGACCCACCGCGACGCCCGCGACATGGACAAGCCCTCGGACCACGTCCCTGTCGTGGTCGAACTGGCTCTCGACGCCTGATGGGCGAGGCGCTCAGGGTCATCCTGCTGGTCGGCCTCGCCGCCGCGGCCCTGACCACCGGCGCCCTGACGCTGAACTGGTGGATGGAGCCCGAGCGCCGGATGCGCCGCGCCCTGCTCAAGTCCCTGGGCGTCCAGCCGGAGGCCGAGGCCCTGTCGCCGACGGAAGGCCGGGCCGCGGGCCTCGACTTCGACGGCGGCCAGATCGCCGTCCTGTGGGACCGGGGCGCCCATGGCCTGGTCTACGGCTTCGAAGAGGTCGAGGGCGGCGAGGTCATCGTCGACGGCCACGTCCTGGCGCGCATCCGACGCGGCGAGCCGCGCAAGTCGCTGGACGTCATGGCCCCCGACGCCGAACAGGTCACCCTGCGGCTGATGTTCGCGGACGCCCGCTATCCCGAGTTCGAACTGAGCCTGTGGAACGCCGTCGCCCCGGCCCAGACGGGCTCTCCGGCCGAGGCCCTGCGTCTGGGCCGCCGCTGGCTGTCGCACCTGGAAGCGCTGTTGAAGGCCTGATCGCCCTTTCGGCGAGCGACGGGGAACGCTAGAAGCCCCCATTCCTTTCGTGCCTGAGTAATTCTGAGGAGCCCGCCGTGGCCCGCCTTTTCGACGCCTATGTGATCGCTGACTGGACCGCCGCCGAGGGCAAGAAACTCGGCGAGAACTCCGTATGGATCGGGGTGGCCAAGCGCGACGTGCGTTTCCGCCTCTATACCGAGACCCACAATGTCGCGACCCGCGCCGAGGGCGAGGCCCTGCTGGCCTCCATCCTGGCCGACCATCGCAAGCGCGGCGACCGGGTGCTGGTCGGCTTCGACTTCTCGTTGGGCTATCCCACGGGCACGGCCGCGCGCCTGAAGCTGACCGGCGAGCCTATCTGGTCGGCCATGTGGAAATTCATCGCGGCCAACATCGTCGACAAGCCGGACAACACCAACAACCGCTATCAGGTGGCGGCCAAGATGAACCGTCTCATGACGGATGAAGCCTGGCCCTTCTGGGGCTCGCCCGCCAACCAGGCGCAGCGCTGGCTGACCACGACCAAGCCGCCTGCGGGCGCCGGCGCCGACATCCCCGAATACCGCGCGACCGAGAACGCCGTGCGCAAGGGCCGGCTGCAGCCGAAGTCGAACTGGCAGATGCACGGCGCCGGCGCCGTCGGCGGCCAGACCCTTGTCGGCATCCCGGCCGTTCGCCGCCTGCTGGAGAGCCTGGGCGCCTCGGCCGCCGTCTGGCCCTTCGGCACGGGCTGGCGCGTGCTGGACGCCGCCGACGTCGAGCCCCTGTCGGTTCTGGTCGCCGAGGTCTGGCCCTCGATGTGGCCCACCACCGTCGCCGAGGGCGAGTTCAAGGATCAGGCCCAGGTGCGCACCACGGCCGTGGCCTTCGCGGAACTGGACGACAAGGGCGAGCTGGCCAAGGCTTTCGGTCCGCCGAAAGACGCCTCGCCCGAGCTGATCGAACAGGTCGAGCAGGAAGAGGGCTGGATCCTGGGCGTCCGCTAAGCGCCCGCCCTCCTCTCTTCTCCCGACTTCAGAATGCGAAAAGGCCCGGCGGACATGGGGCGATGTCCGTCGGGCCTTCTTTTTCGCGGGATATCCTTCTTCGCCCTTCCTGGTGCGCCCTTCTGGAAGAAAGGAGCGATCGGCTGAACGGGAGTCCCCGATCCCGACGCATCTCTCCATACGCCGGAAGTCGATGACGGGAGGCGCTGGAACGCCTCCCGTCTGGGTCTTCAGAGGTCGGGCTTACCAGGCCTTGTAGTTCAGGCCGATGAAGAAGCGGCGGCCGTAGGGGTCGAAGTTCGAGTAGAGCGTCGTGCCCAGATACGGCGCCTGTTCGGCGTCGAAGGCGTTGACCACACCGGCGCGCAGCATCAGGTCGTCGTTGACGTTGTAGCGGACGGTGAAGTCGTTGCGGACGAAGTTGCCGGTGCTCAGTTCGTTCGGCTGACGCGAGTCCATGTTGGAGACATAGTCGCGGGCGTAGACGATGTTCTGGGCCGTCTGCCAGTCGGCGGTCCAGTTCACGCTCCAGGTCTCGTTCGGCGTCCAGGTCAGCGACGAGGTCATGCGGACGCGCGGGTAGAACAGGGTTCCGGCCAGCTCGTCATAGTCCGACGGATCCGACTCGTTCAGGTACTGCTGCTGGGTGATCAGCCAGGAGCCGCCCAGCGAGTATTCCAGCTGACCGAAGTCGCGACCGAACATCTCCTCGGTGTCGATGCGGTAGCGGGCCGTGAAGTCCAGACCGCGGGTCTTGAGCGAGGCGTAGTTGAACGAACGCTCGATGAAGCCGCCGACGGCGAACGGGCTGACGCCGCCGGTCCGGAAGATGGTCGAACAGGCGTCGGCGTTCAGCGAAGGACCGTCAACGCAGTTGGCCGCCGCCGTATCGGCCGAGACCGCCGCGATCACGTCGTCGATGGTGATCTCATAGTAGTCGAGCACCAGGCTGAAGTTCGGGATGAAGCGCGGACGCAGCGCCGTCGAGAAGGTGAAGGAGTCCGACTGTTCCGGCTTCAGGTTCGGGTTGCCGCCGGCGAGACCCGCGATCCCCGAGGTGTAGTTCGGGCGGAAGTCG
Organism: Brevundimonas sp. UBA986; assembly: GCA_002292165.1. Classification (GTDB taxonomy): domain Bacteria; phylum Pseudomonadota; class Alphaproteobacteria; order Caulobacterales; family Caulobacteraceae; genus Brevundimonas. Next base: position 15,782 of record DBBK01000096.1, on the reverse strand, counting down.
TCGGTGTTTTGCGGCGTGGCGCCGGCGAAGTCGAAGCTCAGCCCCTGGGCGGTCGCCAAAGCCGTACAGTTGTTGATCCGGTTGGTCTTGGTCGCCTGATCATTGACCGCCGCGATGTTGAGCGTGGTGCAGGGGTCGACGATGCCGTTGGCGAAGGTCTGGCTGTTCGGCGCGAAGTTCTCGCCCAGGTCCGGGGCGCGGAACGAGGTGTTGTAGCTGGTCTTGAAGGTGATGTCCGGGATCGGACGGTAGACCAGGTTCACGCCGTAAACGTCGCCGGTGCCGACGGTGGAGTAGTCGAACGTGCGGTATGAACCGCTCAGCTCGGCGTATTCACCCAGGAAGCTGTCGCGGAACAGCGGCACCGAAAGTTCGGCGAAGAACTCGGTGCTGTCATAGCTGGCTTCCGGGAAGTCCGGGCCTGAGTTCAGGAACAGCAGACGGCCTGCGGTGTCGCGGTCGCGGCCCGTCGCCTCGGTGGTTTCCTTACGGTATTCAGCGCCCAGGGCGAGGCCAATGGCGCCGGCGCCCCAGAAGTCCCACAGATTGCCGGAGATCGAGGCGATCCCCTGCTGCTGCTCGTTGCGCTCGGTGATGTGGATGGTCGCGTCGACGTAGTTGAGCGCGGCCTGGCTCTGGTTTCCCTTGCCGAACACGTTCAGCGGCTGGCACTCGTTGATCGAGGCGCGGCCGTAGGCGGTGTCGCGCAGGTCGCCGCCGGCGTTGGCCGAGTCGGGGTTCTGGTCGGTGACCGGACCGGCGCCCTTGGCGAGCAGCTGGGCGCGGCAGACGATCTGGCCCGGCGTGCCGTTGACGACGCCGGCGACGTCGACGACCGAGTCGATCGCCAGGGCGAAGCGTTGGCCGTCAACACCGCGCTCGCGGTTCTCGACCTCGACCTTGCCGTAGGTGTAGCCGATGTCGAAATCGAGGTTCTTGACGAAGCCGAAGTCGCCCAGATCGCCGCGAACCCCGGCGACGTAACGCTGCAGCTGGCGCGTGTTGTCCTGGGTGCGGTCCGGACCGAACATGCTGTGACGCGCGTTCTGGACCAGGATTTGCGGGCCCAGGGCGCCCGGAGCACCGGCGACCGGCGGCAAATAGGTCTGCACCAGATTGGTGCGGATCGCGTCCTTGACGTTCTGCGGCAGGAAGGCGTTGTCCGACCAGCGCAGGTCGAAGTTGTTCACCGCATAGATGTAGTTGGTTTCGTCGGCGCCGTAGGAGTTGACCAGATCGATGTCGAAGAAGGTCGGCTGGCCGACGTCGAAGGTGTCTTCGGTCACATACTTGGCTTCACCATAGGCGGTGATGCTGTCGGTGATCTTGAAGTTGGCGCCGACCTGATAGCGCTGCGATTCCGAACGGGGTACGCGCGATCCGGTCGAGAATTCGGCCGGGTTCTCGCCGTCGCCGCCGATGTTGTAGGGGCGGTTGGCGCCAGTGGCGCCGACGCGAGTGCCGAAGTTGGCGAAGCGCGCCGTCGTGCCGTCGTACCAGAAGGTCTTGCCGGGCGTGACGCCGAAGCAGTTGGAGGAGTAGCTGAAGCTACCGGCGGTGCCGCCCGGGAAGCAGTTTTCGTACGGAACGTTGGGGTTGTTCAGGTCGCTGGGCTGCTGAACATTGACAAGGGTGGTCTGACCCCAGCGCGGACGGTCGATACGGCTGACGCCAGTGAACAGGCGGGCGTCAAGGATGCCGTCGTCGGGACGGCTGGCCCGGTCAGCGTCAACGCCGATGCGGACCGGGGCGCGGCGCAGCCAGTCGATGTCCAGCGAGGTGACCTCGTCGATCTTCTCGTACTCGGCGTGGGCGTAGACGTTCAGACGGTCGTCGAAGAAATTCTTGCCGATCAGCGCCGAGATGCGGCGGTTGGCCTGGCCGTCCTGGTTGATCTGGCCGTAGTTGGCGTCAATCTCGAGACCTTCGAAGTCCTTCTTCAGGATGAAGTTCAGCACGCCGGAGACGGCGTCGGCGCCGTAAACCGACGAGGCGCCGCCGGTGACGATTTCGATGTTCTGGATCAGCAGGCGCGGGATGGTGTCGATGTCGACCGACAGCGAACCGCCCGACGAGCCGACGTGGCGACGGCCGTCGACCAGGGTCAGGGTGCGGTTCGAGCCCAGCGAGCGCAGGTTCGGCAGCGACAGGCCGCCGTCACCCAGGTTCGAGCCCGTGGTGTCCGACGGAACCACCGAGTTCGACAGGGCCGGGATGGTGGCCAGGTAGTCGATCACGGTCGACTGGCCGGTGGTCAGCAGCTGGTCCTGCGAGATCTGGATCAGCGGGGTCGGGGCATTGACGGCGTCGCGACGGATGCGCGAGCCGGTGACGACGACTTCCTCGACGGTGGTGGCGTCGTCCTGGGCGCCGGCGACCGGCTCCGGGGCGGTTTGGGCCAGGGCGGGAGCGCCCAGGGCAATGGCCGTGGTGAAGATCGTAGAGGCCAGCAAGCGGTTTCGCATAACAACCATTTCTCAAATTGAGCTGTGAAGCTCGTTCGCATCCCTGACGCAGAGACGCCGCGATGGGGACACAAACATTTCACCAAGCTGACACGTCAAGCTTGGCCATATGTGTAATTGAGGTTGTATCGATGTTATTCGAAAAAGCGTGCTTTTCATGTGTCAATAGTCGAAAAGGCCGGTTTCGTATGAAAAAGGTTATATCTCCTCATTGTGCGGACCAACTTTCGGCAAGCATGAACAACCTTTGCGTTTAGTCACACCAATGGCTGGATTTTGCGTGTGAGCAACCCTGGAGGGGCAGAGTCCGCCCCCGTCCGTTTCAGCATTGCAATAAAAGGGAGGCGGCTGACCGACGCGCGTTCTCAGCGGGCCGGACAACCGGGACCCGCATCGAGGCATCGGTGGATCGGGGGCGTCAGCCGATCAGGGCGCGAGCCGCGGCGCGAGCCTCGTCGGTGATGGTCGCGCCGGACAGCATCCGGGCGATCTCTTCCTGACGGCGGACATCGTCGAGGGCGACGACAGTGGTTGTGGTGGCGCCGTCCTTGTCGGACTTCATCACCTTCCAGTGGGCATGGCCGCCGGCGGCGACCTGGGGGCTGTGGGTCACGACCAGGACCTGGGCGCCGGTCGACAGCCGCTTGAGGCGCTGGCCCACGGCCTCGGCGACGGCGCCGCCGACACCCTGATCGACCTCGTCGAAGATCATGACCGGCTGGCGC
>DBBK01000096.1:0-12513 GCA_002292165.1 Brevundimonas sp. UBA986 | reverse complement strand
GCCAGGGCGAAGCGGGCCAGCTCGCCGCCGGACGCGATGGCGTCCAGCGGGCCGAACCCGTCTCCGGCGTTTGTCGCGATCTCGAAGCGGACGGTCTCGACACCCAGGGGGCCGCGCCTGCCCTCCCCCACCGGCTCGAAGGCGACCCGGAAGCGGGCCCGTTCCAGCTTGAGCGGGGTCAGCTCGGCCATGACGGCGGCGGTCAGCCGCTCGGCGGCGGCCTCGCGCGCCGAGGTCAGGAAGGTCGCGGCCAGATCATAGGCCTCGCGCGCGGCCGTCGTTTCGCGCCGGGCGGCGGTCAGGGCGTCGGCGCCGTCCTCGATCAGCCGCAGCTGTTCGCGCAGGGCGACCCGGAGCCCGGGCAGGGCATGAACCGTGGTGTTCAGCTTGCGGGCGGCGGCGCGAAGGGCGAACAGCCGCTCCTCGGCCTTGTCCAGACGCCCCGGCTCGAAGTCGAAGGCGGCGGCGGCGGCGTCGACCTCTGCGACGGCCTCAAGCGCCTCCACGATGGTGCGGTCGATGGCCTCGGCGGCGGCGCCCAGGCGGGCGATGACCGGATGGTCGGCCTCTGCGCCGTCCTGCAGGCTGATGGCCTGGACGGCGCGCTGGCGGGCGTGTTCGACCGCACGCAAGGCCGCCGACAGCTTCTGGCTCAGCTTGTCGCCGCCCAGCTGGGCCCGGGCGTCGGCCAGATCAGCCATGGCCTTTTCGGCGGCGCCGAGAATGGCGCGCTCCCCGGCCAGTTCGGTCTCCTCGTCCTCGCGCGGATCCAGGGCGTCGAGGTCGGCGAGGTTGAGGGAGATTTCTTCGGCCCGGGCCGCGGCGTCGGCGGCCGCCGCCTGAAGCCCGGCCAGATGCGCCTCGGCGGCCTTCAGGGTCTCGCCGGCGGCGGCGACCGCGGACAGTTGGGGCGACAGGCCGCCATAGGCGTCCAGCAGAGACCGGTGGGTGCGCCAGTCCAGCAGGCCGACGGTCTCATGCTGGCCGTGCACCTCGACCAGACGCGAGCCGATCTCGCGCAGGGCCGCGACCCCGGCCGGCTGATCGTTGACATAGGCCCGGCTGCGGCCGTCGGCGGACAGAACGCGGCGCAGGATCAAATCCTCGCCCGCCGCGACCTCGAACCCGCGCTCGGCGATCAGGGCGATCAGGTCGGGATCGTCGGGAGCCGTAAAGACGGCGGTCGCGCTGGCCTGTTTGGCGCCGGCGCGGACCAGGCCGGCCTCGCCGCGCCCGCCCAGCGCCAGACCCAAGGCGTCCAGGATGATCGACTTGCCGGCCCCCGTCTCGCCGGTCAGCACGGTCAGGCCGGTCTCGACGTCCAGATCGAGCACATCGACCAGGACGATGTCCCTGATTGAGAGGGCGGTCAGCATGAAGGGGCCCGATTCGACATCAAGCCCCCTCTATAGCCGTGTAGAACCAATGCGGAACAGAGGTTCCGACCGATCAGCCCGGGATGATCCGGTGCAGCCAGCCTTCGCGCTGTCCGGTCGGGGCGGCGTCCGGCTTGGCGCCCTGTTCGGTCAGCAGGGCATAGGCCTCGGCGTACCAGGGGCTGCCCGGATAGTTGAAGCCCAGGACCGCGCCGTTACGGGTCGCCTCTTCCTTCAGACCCAGGGTCAGATAGACCTCGACCAGACGGTACAGGGCCTCGGGCGTGTGCGAGGTGCGCTGATAGGCCGGGTTGTCGATGACGGCCTTGTAGCGGCCGATGGCGGCCAGCGGCTGGTTGGCGCGCTGATAGTAGCGGCCGATATTCATTTCCTTGCCGGCCAGCTGGTCGTTGACCATGTCGATCTTGACCATGGCGTCGGTGGCGTAGGGCGAGCGCGGATAGCGGCGCTGGACGTCCTTCAGCCCGGCCAGCGCCGCCTCGGCATAGGCCTGGTCCCGGCCCACGTCGGTGATCTGCTCGAAGTTGCAGGTCGCCTTCATGTAGAAGGCATAGGCCGCCGAGGGGCTGCCCGGGAACAGCTGGATGAACCGGTCCGACGCGGCGATGGCGTCGGCGTACTGGCCGTCTTGATAGTAGGCGTAGATCTGCATGAGGATCGCGCGGCGCGACCACTCCGAATAGGGGTGCTGACGCTCCACTTCCTGGAAGTAGTCGACGGCGTCGGCCCAGCGGTGGCTCTGCAGACGATCGTAGCCGGTGTTGTAGAGCAGTTCGACCGGGCGCTCCTCATAGGCCAGCTTGGGCCGTTGCTTGCCCTGGCAACCCGCGACGGTGACGGTCAGGGCCGCGGCCAACAGAATCGTTCCCGCTCGCGACAGGGGCGCGCGCGACGACCGGGCGGAACCCGAGGAGGACAGCGCCGAAATAGCAGACAAAGAAGACCTCATGACACGGCGGACCTGAAGGAGGGCGGGCGCCGCCCCCCGATGATGACCACGACCTCTACACCAGCCATCGGCGCCAAGCCAATGCGCTCCAAATCGACCCCTCGAAGTCGAAATCGACCGTATACGACTTGCCCCCGTCCGGCGCGCTGGTAAAGGAGCGCGAGAATTGAACAGGCGTCATTGGCGGTCCGATGACGGCGAAAGGATGACCGGCGATGAAGCTGCTCGCAGGCAACTCTAACCGGCAACTCGCCCAGGCCATCGCCGACCACCTCGACATGCCCCTGACCAAGTCCCAGGTGAAGCGATTCGCCGACAACGAGGTCTTCGTGGTCATCGAGGAAAACGTCCGCGGCGAGGACGTCTTCGTCATCCAGTCGACCTCCTATCCGGCCAACGACAACCTGATGGAGTTGCTGATCTGCATCGACGCCCTGGTGCGGGCCTCGGCGAAGCGGATCACGGCCGTGATGCCCTATTTCGGCTATGCCCGACAGGACCGGAAGACCGGCGGCCGCACGCCGATCTCGGCCAAGCTGGTCGCCAATATGATCACGCGCGCCGGCGCCGACCGGGTCCTGACGATGGATCTGCACGCCGGCCAGATCCAGGGCTTCTTCGACATTCCCACTGACAACCTGGTCGCCACTCCGGTGCTGGCCCAGGACATCAAGGAAAACTATCCGCGCGGAAACCTGATGATCGTCTCGCCCGACGTCGGCGGCGTGGTGCGGGCCCGCAGCCTGGCCGAACGGCTGAACGTCGACCTGGCCATCGTCGACAAGCGCCGCCCCAAGGCGGGCGAGAGCGAGGTGATGAACATCATCGGCGACGTCTCGGGCCGTCAGTGCATCCTGTTCGACGACATCGTCGATTCGGGCGGCACTCTGGTCAACGCCGCCAAGGCCCTGATCGACGCCGGCGCCACCGAGGTTTCGGCCTATATCAGCCACGGCGTCCTGTCCGGCCCGGCGGTCAAGCGCGTCACCGACGGTCCGCTCAAGGAACTGGTGATCACGGACTCGATCGAACAGCCGCACGAGGTCCTGACCTGCGCCAAGATTCGATCCGTACCCGTCGCGCCTCTGATCGGTGAAGCTATCCGGCGGATCGCGAACGAGGAATCGGTTTCCAAGCTGTTCGATTAACGGTCGGAAAACGACTTCAAAGGCGTTATAAAGCCTCCTGAGTAAGGGGCGTCCCCGCGACGCCCGCGTTCTTGTGTGGGGAAAGCCTCGATGTCTCTGGTCCACCTTCGTCGCGGCGCCGCCCCCGTCGTTGTCTTCGCCGCCCTCGCCGTGGCGAGCCTGCTGGCCAGTTGCTCGACTCCCGAGCCGGTCGCCGTCGTCGAGGCGCCGCCGCCGCCGGCCATCGCCCCCCCGCCGCCCGTGACCCTGAACGCCGGCGTCGCCGACGCGGCCTCAATCTATGTGAGCTTCATCCGCGACGTCGGCACCATCCGGGCCGGCTTCCCCGACGCGGAATCGATCCAGCAGGCCATGCGCAAGGGCGCCGCCTATGATCCGACCCAGCTGTCGCGCGGCATGATCGCCTACGCCTCCATCCTGGCCCTGCAGTCGCCCGAGTTCGTCATGGGCGTGCGCCAGTATGGCAACGACCCGGTCCAGCGCCGCCAGATCATCGCCGCCATCATCAACGACCCGGCCTATGCCGCCACCCTGCCGGGCGCCGACTACGCCGCCGGTCTGATCATCTCGACCGTGGGCCAGGACATCTCGGCCCTGACCACCATCGCGGACGCGGTGGAAGGCGACGCCTACACCATCCAGGAACGCCGCGATCCGCGCCGCCGCTGGGCCGTCGTCCCCATCGCCAATCGCGAAGTCCGGCTCCAGACGGCCAAGACGATATCGGAAAGGCAAATGCTGCCCACGGCCGAGGAATCGGCCCGGCTGTTCGCCGCCGGCAACTCGGGCCGGGGCCTGAACCTGTCCTCCGGTCCGTCGCGCGCCCCCTATACGCCCGCCGTGGCCAACGCCCTGGCCATCGCCGCCCTGGCCGCCCTGGGCGCCGCCGGCGACGACGCCCGGGCCAACACCGAGGCCCTGACGGTCGATCAGAACAGCGAGTTCTGCCTGACCATGTCGAAGCTGAACCTGTATCAGTGCCTGGCCGCCTCGCGCCCCAGCTATGAGGACATGTTCTGCGTCGGCCGCCACATCGTGCGCGACCTCGCCACCTGCGCCACGACCTCGACCCGGGCCGCCGTTGTCACCGTCACCGACCCGGTCGACACGACCGGCCAGCCGACCCCGACGGTCAGCCTGCCCCAGCCCGGTTCGACCGCCAGCCTGAACTCGGCCCCGGCCACCGCCGGCCACTGATTTCAGGAGTCTTCACGGAGTCTGGCCCAGGCGGTTGCGCCTGGGGTCCGATGCGTGTAATGACCCGCGCTCTTGAATTCGAGGGTTGATGACCCCGCCGCGCGGGCCACGAGGTTGGCGCAGGCGTTATTGTTGTTGAGGCGAGCCAGATGGCCGAGATCATTCTGAACGTGGACGTCCGCGAAAACACCGGCACCGGCGGCGCGCGCGAAGCCCGTCGCTCGGGCGCCGTCCCCGGCATCCTGTACGGCGGTGGCAAGGCCCCCGTCGCCATCTCGGTGAACGAGAAGGACTTCCGCAAGAACCTGTACACCGGCAAGCTGCTGGGCCACCTGGTCACGCTGAAGTACGGCGACGAGACCCAGCCGGTCATCGCCAAGGACGTCCAGTTCGACCCGGTGTCGGACCGTCCGCTGCACTTCGACCTGATGCGCGTCGACGAAAAGCAAGTCATCAAGATCGAAGTGCCGGTTCACTTCATCAACGAAGACAAGTGCATCGCCTTCCGTCAGGGCGGCTCGCTGGAAATCGTCCGTCACACGGTCGAGATCATGGTCCGCGCCGACCACATCCCGGAAGACCTGATCGTCGACCTGGCCGGCCACAAGCTGGGCGACAGCATCCGCATCTCGGACATCAAGCTGCCCAAGGGCGTGGTTCCGGCCATCTCGGACCGCGACTTCATGATCGCCTCGATCAAGACCTCGTCGGCCGCCATCTCGGCCGCCCATGACGAGGAAGAAGAGGCCGCCGCCGCCGCCGAAGCCGCCGCGGACGAAGTCCCCGCCTCGGAACAGGCCGACGACGCCGAAGGCGAAACCTCGGAAGGCTAAACCCCTTACGAGACCTGACTTTCGGGACGGCCCATTCCTTCGCGGGAGTGGGCCGTTTCCATATCCGGACCTGACCCATGCTGATCATCGCCGGCCTCGGCAACCCGGGCCCGAAATACCAGAACAACCGGCACAACATCGGCTTCATGGCCGCCGACGAGATCGCGCGGCGCTGGCGATTCGGTCCCGAGCGGGCCAAGTTCCAGTCGGTCGTGTCCGAGGGCGAGGTCGACGGGACCAAGGTCCTGCTGATGAAGCCCCAGACCTATATGAACGAGAGCGGCCGGGCCGTCGGCGAGGCCGCGCGCTTCTACAAGATCCCGCCCGCCGACATCATCGTCTTCCACGACGAGATCGACATGGCCCCGGGCCGGTTCCGCATGAAGAAGGGCGGCGGGGCGGCGGGTCAGAACGGCATCCGCTCCCTGATCAGCCATCTGGGCGCCGACTTCCGCCGCGCCCGCATGGGCATCGGCCATCCCGGCGAGGCCAACCTCGTCATGCCCCACGTCCTGGGCGACTTCCACAAGGCCGAACAGCCGTGGCTGGACGCCATGCTCCAGGCCTGCGCCGACGCCCTGCCTTTCGCCGTCGCCGGTGACGACGAGCGCTACCAGGGCGAGGTCATGCGCCTGGCCCCCGCGCCCAAATTCAGCCCCCGCCAGCAGGCGCGCGGCGAATAGACGTCAGTCGTCGAACTCATAGGCATAGGTCAGGCGGGTCGTTCCGCCCGACGGGACCCGCATCCGCCAGACCGGATAGCCCGCGTCGCCGATCCGGCTCCGGATGCTGGACGACAGGATGCGGAAACCGGTCGCGCCATATTCCTCCGGGCTGATCTCGACCTCGACGGCGACCGGCTTGTCGTTGGTCACGGTCGCCTCGCCCCGAATGACCTTCTTCCTTTGCCCCCTGGAGTCATGGCGGCTGTCTTCGTCGAAATAGTTCTCGACCGTCAGATCCATGGATTCGCCGAACTTCAGTTCGACGGGCAGGCCGACCGCACGATCCTCGAACCGCGCCTGCCCCGTGAACATCTCCCGGCCAAGCTGGGACTGAATCAGGCTGACGCCGCCTCCCGGCAGGGGCAGGCCCAGGCCGTTCCGCGTTTCGTTACGCATTCGCAGCAGCAGGTTGAGCGGTTGCCCGGTCTCGTGTTCGTCCGCGTTCCACGAGCCGATTCGGGCCTGATAGACACGCTCGAAGGCCACATCCTCGCGCTGGATGAAGCGCAATTGCTTGGTCTGGCGCGCCTGTACATCGGTCGGCTCGGGCAGGGTGTAGATCTTGTAGTCGCCGAGCGTGTCCATCCGCACGATGCGCGAGCCGGTGACGACGATTTCATCGACACGGTCCTCGGATACCAGCCCTTCCATGCTGCCGCGGCGCGCGACCTCGGAAACACGGCGTCCAACGACGATCACCTCTTCGACCGCCGCGCCCCCCGTCGTCGTGTCCATCGGCCAGCAGCCCGGCGTCTTGCCGACCACATCCGCCTCGACCGGAACCGAGTCCTCGTCGCGGTTGAGATTGCCCGCCACCACCTGGACCGGGGCGTTCGCGAAGCTGGTCCCGCCGAAATTGGCCAGGGTGATCCAGCCGTCGAGGTTCAGGGTCCGGCCGTCAGGATTGACCCGGGCGACATAGTCCGCCGACCACTGCAGCCCCGTCGCCAGATAGGCCAGGGTGACGGTGTAGCGGCCCGCCGTACGGGCCCGGGTGCGCACCGACAGGATGGGCTGGTCGCTGAGGCCATCGGGCACACGGTCGAAGACGATACGCTCGGGCCCGCCCGAACATTGCAGCGCCTCCAGCCGCCCGTCTATCTCCAGCACCGCCCCGTTGGGCCCGGAGCGGACAATGGCCGTCTTCTCGATCTCAGCGCCGGTCTCGGGATTGGTGCGCACCAGCCTGACGGTCTCCCCGACCGACTTCCGCAACAGGGCCCCGGGGCTCAGGAGGTCGAAGTCGGTATTGCGCTCCAGAACGGTCGCCGGCAGGCCGTCGAGGGTCGCGGTCTGGGGGATGATGCCGGTCGCCACCCCCTTCAGCCGGATCACCGCCTCACCGGCGGGCAGGTCGATGGTGCGGGTCTCGATGATCAGGGCCAGACCCTGCCGGTCCAGTTCGTTCCACGACTGGCGCGACTCTTCCAGCAGCCGGCTCGTGTCCACGACGCGATCGCGATAGATGACCACGGCGGTCTTCTCCGCCCCGGCCGAGACGGTCTCGACCTGGGCGAAGGCAGGCGTGGCCAGGGCCAGCCCCAGCAGTGCGAGATAGACGGACCCACGCACGAGGGATCAGCCGCCGGTGGTCACGACGGCCTTGAGCACCGTCTCGCCATTGGCCGGCACCGGCACGCGCCAGACGACGGTGTTGGCGTCCTGAAGTTCTCCGGCGATGGACTGCTCGCCCAGTTGGGTGTTGCGGCCCAGACCGTGCTGGCGGACCTCGACCGTCGTCGCCTCGGGCCGGGCGTTGCGGACCGTGTATTCCATCTCGAACCGCGTCCGCCAGCGGTAGTAGGCGGGCTTGGGCGCCGAGGCGCTGGAGACGAGGCGCGGCTGGACCGTGACGTCGAAGGCCTGACCGGTCGTGATCACGATGTCCGAACCCGCCGGAGTGTGGGCCACCTGATCCTCGCCGATGAAGCGGGGCTCGCCCGAGGCGTCGTTGACATAGACGCGCGCCACGCCCGCCGGCAGCTGGGTTCCCACGCCCGAAGCCCGGCTGTTGGAGAAGATCACCGCCACCTCGGCGGCCTGGGGCTCCGTCTCGGTGTCGAAACTGTCGGCCTCATAGAGGTAGCGCTTGGAGGCCGGGACGCCCGAAACGTCGATCAGCCCGACCTGCTTGGTCTGGTTGTTGGCCACCGTCACCGGCTCGGGCAGCGGATAGACATAGACATCGGCCAGGCCTTGCGCCTGTCCCTGTTCGGTCCCGTTGCCGCGCACGGCGGGACGCGGCTGGGGCGGGCGGTAGTAGCGGTCCTGGTTCGNNCCCGCCACCACCCGCGTCTCGGCGTTGGAGAAGGTCACCCCCGACCGGTTGGTCAGGGTGATCCAGCCGGTCAGGTCCAGCTTGCCCGCCTTCTCGTCGAAGCGGGCGACATAGTCGGCCTTCCATTGCAGGCCGGTGGTCAGATAGGTCAGGCCGACGTCGCGGCGGCCGGCGCGGTCGGCCTCCAGCGTCACGCTGAGCGTCGGGCGCGGCCGCAGGTTCTCGGGCACCCGGTCGAACACCACCCGGGTCGGGACGCCGTCGTCACGCAGCACCTCGACATGGCCGTCGACGGCCAGGACCACGCCCTGATTGGCCGCCAGGACCCGGGCGCGCTGGGTCTGTTCGGCGCCCGAGCCGGGATTGGTGCGGACGATGCCGATCTCCTGCCCCACCGCCGACTGCATCAACTTGTCCGGCGTCAGAAGGTCGTAGTCGAAATTCTGTTCGACCACCGACAGGCCGTCGCCGCTCAGGCCCACGGTCTCGGGCTTGATGCTGGCCGAGACGCCGGGAAACTCGCGTCGCGACCGGCCCGCCGGCAGGGTCAGGGAGCGGGTGTCCTCCACCAGGGCTATGTCCTGATTGTAGATGGTCAGGGAGACGTGGTCGGGGCCGCCCGAGCCGTCCTGAACAGCTGCGGTCTGCGCCCAGCCCGGGCCGCTGAGCGCTGTGAGCAGGACGCCGAGACCGGCGGCGGACAGGCACAGGTTGCGGCGGTCGGACATGTTTACGACTCCAGACTGATTTCGGACCCTCCCACGGCCCCGCTCGACTGTCGAGGCGAGCTGCCCCGTTCCCGGCGCGGCGCGTCGTCGCCTTTGCAGGAGCAGGCGGATCGGCTAGGCGGGGACCGTGAACCGCTCCCAGGCCGACAACTGGTCCGTCCGGCGCTCGCTGGCCTTCCTGGCCGCGACGTTCGCGATCACGTTCGGCAGCCTGATGCCTTTCGCGGCCATGGCGGCCTCGACGCCCGACCATCCGGTCTTCTGTTCGGCCGACGGCCTCCAGACCATCGCGGTCGACCAGACGGGACAGCCCCTGCCCGGCAAGGGGATGATGGGGGCCAAATGCGCCGCCTGCCTGCTGGCCCTGTCGGTCGCCCTGCCCCAACCGCCGCTGGTCGCTCCGAGAGCGGCTCCGACGACCCATCCCGCCTCGATCTTCATCGCCGAGGCGCCGCGCCTGACGCCACCGGCTCGCGGTCCGCCGCGCCCGCCCTCGACCGCACCGCCCCAAGCCTGAACCCCGACTGACGCCCTCCGCGCGCGATCCTTCGCGCGCCTGCTCATTCCTGTTCAGGACCTCGAACCTTCATGCTTCTCAAGACCACCGCGGCGCCGTGTGCGCTGCTGCTCGCCGCCCTCGCCCCGGCCGCCGCCTTCGCTCAGGACCAGGCCACCCAGCTCGACGAGATCATCGTCACCGCCGTCCGCAATCCGGAGGACCCGCCGGTCGTCGCCGAGACCCGCGCCCGACTGTCGCGCACGCCCGGCGCCGTCGCCGTGGTCTCGGCCGAGGCCTATCGCGACCGCTATGCGCCCAATCTGGCCGACGTCCTGCGCGACGTGCCGGGCGTCTATGCGGAGAAGAAGTGGGGCGGCGACATCCGCCTGTCGATCCGGGGATCGGGCATCGGCAACTCCAGCCACAACCGCGGGACCCTGCTGGCCCAGGACGGCATTCCGTTCAACGAGGCCGACGGCTTCGGCGACTTCCAGCTGATCGACCCGTCGATCGCCCGCTACACGGAGGTCTACAAGGGCGGCAATGCGCTGCGCTTCGGTGGGGCCCTGCTGGGCGGGGCGATCAATCTGGTGACGCCGACGGGCCGGACGGCGGGGGCGGAGAACAGCTTCCGCATCGACGGCGGCTCGTATGGCACGCTGCGCGCCCATGCCGAGGTCGCCCGGACGTCCGGCGACTGGGACGTCTTCGCCGCCGCCACGGGCCAGAAGGCCGACGGCTGGCGCGACCAATCGAACGGGCAACAGCAGTACGGCTCCCTCAACATCGGCCGCCGCTTCGGCGAGGACCGCGAAGTCCGGCTCTATGTCTCCGGCGGCTATGTCCATCAGGAAATCCCGGGATCGGTCAGCCTGTCCGACGCCCTGACCAAGCCGAAGGCCGCCAATCCTACCAACAAGGCCATGGCCTATCAGCGCGACATGGCGTCGGTGCGGTCGACCTTGCAGACGCGCTGGCGGCTGAATGAGGAGACCGTCTTCGAGGGCGGAATCTATGGGACCTGGAAAGATCTCGACCACCCCATCTTCCAGGTCGTCGATCAGCAGAGCCGCAACTACGGCGTCTTCGGCCGTCTCGACTGGACCGGCCGCGCCTTCGGCAAGGCGGTGGACGCCTTCTATGGCGTGTCGTACCGGTCAGGCGATCTGGACGCCAATCAGTGGCTGAACCTCGCCGGTTCGCACGGCGCCCATACGGCGCAAAGCCGTCAGAACGCCACCGGCCTCGATGTCTTCGCCGAGGGGCGGCTGTTCGTCACCGACCGGCTGGCTCTGGTTGCCGGCGGCTCGTTCGGGCGGGCCGAGCGCGACTATCAGAGCTACGCCCTGCCCCCCGTTCCCGGGGTCGCGGCCAGCTTCAACCTGACCACGGGCAAGACCTGGGACTGGTTCGCTCCGCGCCTCGGGCTGCTCTGGCAGACCGATGGCGGGACACAGGCCTACGCCAATGTCACCCGTTCGGTGGAGCCGCCGAATTTCTCGGCCCTGTCGCCGACGACCCAGGGCTTCCAGCCCCTGGTCCCGCAGGAGGCGGTGACGTGGGAGGCGGGTCTGCGCGGCAAGCGCGACGCCTTTACCTGGGACGTGTCGATCTATCGGGCGGATCTCGACCACGAACTGCTCAACTTCGCGGTCAATCCGGCGGCGGGGATTCCGGCGGCGACCTTCAACGCCGGTCCGACCGTGCATCAGGGGATCGAGGCCGGCCTCGACTGGCGCTTCGCCGACCGGTTCCGGCTGCGCCAGACCTACAGCTTCTCCGACTTCCACTTCGACGGGGACAAGGTCTATGGCGACCACGACCTGCCGGTCGTGCCGCCCCATCTGTACCGCGCCGAGCTGCGCTATGACGCCGCAGGTGGCTGGTTCGTCGCCCCGTCGCTGGAGTGGTCGATGGCCGACAGCTGGGTCGATTATCAGAACACCCTGAAGGCGCCGTCGTACGCCGTGGCCTCGCTGAACGCAGGCTGGACCGTTTCGGACGGGGTCAGTCTTTTCGTAGACCTGCGCAATCTGACCGACGAACGCTATGTGTCGAACTTCAGCGCCGTAACCGACGCCCGGGTCGCCTCGACGGCGGTGTTTTTCCCCGGAGACGGTCGGTCATTGTTCCTCGGCCTTCGACTGGCCTATTAGGGAGGAATGACGATGAAACCGACCGTGATCGCCCTGCTTGTCCTGGCCCCCGTTCTGGCCCTGGGCGCCTGCCATCAAGGCAAGAAGAACTCGACCACCGCCTCGATCGAGACGGATGGCGTCAAGGCCACGGTCGAGATCACCGATCCCTGGTGCCGGCCCACGCCCAACGGCGCCCAGGCCGGCGCCTGCTATCTGACCATCAAGTCGTCGCACGAGAACACCGTGACCGGCGTGGCCACCCCGATGGCCGCCAACGCCATGGTCCACGACATGACCATGTCGAACGGCATGATGAACATGTCCGAGATGGCCGGCGGCCTGCCGCTGAAGGGCGGCGAGAAGGTCGAGCTCAAGCCCGGCGGCAAGCATCTGATGCTGACCGGGCTGACCGGTCCGCTGGTCGAGGGCTCGGCCGTGCCCCTGACCCTGACCTTCTCGGACACTCCGGCCATGACGGTCCAGGCCCCGGTGCGTCAGCCTAAATAGCCTCTGTTGCAGGCCGAGCCTGACAAACGGCCCCGAACCGTCTAAAGGCTCGCGCCTTCTCTGAGGAATACAATGGCCCTGAAAGTCGCGATCGTCGGCCTGCCCAACGTCGGC